>NZ_JBLQUK010000013.1:0-78047 GCF_047872805.1 Qipengyuania sp. ASV99
ACTACGCCATGCTGGACGATACCGCCATGGCAGCATAACTTAAACCAAATGGCCTCCGGCAATCCCGGGGCGGTTCAGAGTGTGGTAGGCGGCATTGGTTAGGATACGCTTGGACTTCTTTGGATCTACGCCGGATGACTCGAGATGGCGAGACATCAAATAGAAGCAAGCGATCACCCAAAACGACACAGTATGGTCCAAAGCGACGCCATGTCGGGTTAGCACTTCGGCAACCTCGTGCTCGGTCACGAACCTGCTATCGTTTAGTTTGAGCGCAGCAAGCTCGCCATACATCCGGTATTCTTCGGCCCGTTCCAGCAATTCCCGCAAGTGAACATATGCGTTCCCATAACCCGGCGACAAAAGATCATATGGGAAAACAGGCCTCTCATCGGCGGGTTCCGGGGGTTCCTCATCAGACATTGCCATTGCAATTGGCAAAGAACAGGCAGTTTTCCCACTACTTTCCCATACCTATGGGAAATGGACGCGGAGAGCGGTTCGCAGCTGACTACCCGCTCCGCCAGCCGCCATTTTCCGATCCAAATTGCATTGCGGACGCGCGTCAGAAATCTGACGCCGGTTTACAAGAGCTTGGCTGACCTGCCATGGCAGGCCTTGGAATAAAGTGAGCGATTGCGGTGTATCGGATTGACGATGAAAGACCACACAGAAACTGAGAATCCGCCGATCCGGCGCTTTGTCGAACGCGGGGTCGAGACATTCGAGGCGACAATCGAAGGCGAGATAATCCGCTGGGATCGCGGTTTGACTTACAGCAGCCACCTGCAAACCGCTCAATTGCTGTCCAGCCAGACACCGGTTTCGGACAAGCCGGATGAGATGCTGTTCATCATCATGCATCAGACCATGGAACTGTGGATCAAGCTGATGCTGCATGAAGTGCGCGAAGCGATGGACGCACTGCGAGCGGACCGGCTGGATCAGGCGGGCAGGACGCTCGACCGGACCGCCACTATCATGCAGCACATGATCCATTCGTGGGAGGTGCTGGCGACGCTCAGCCCGCCCGAGTTTCTTTCCTTTCGCGGGTTCCTGAGCAAAGCATCGGGGTTTCAGTCGCAGCAATATCGGGAGCTGGAATTTCTGCTGGGACTGAAACGTGCCGACCTTATTCTGGTGCATGCCGGCGACGATGCCGCGACAGCGTCGCTGACCAAGGTATTGAACACGCCATCGCTTTACGATGAGGTGTTGAAAGTGCTGGCGCGGCACGGGGCGGCGATCCCGGCGCACAAACTTGAGCGCGACTGGGCACAGCCTTACACTCAGAGCGAGGAGGTGGAACATGCCTGGCGCGACATTTATGCAAATCCCGAGGCGCATTGGCCGCTTTACGCACTAGGAGAAAAGGTCACTGCGCTGGAATATTACTTTCAGGAATGGCGATTCAAACACATGAAGACGGTCGCGCGGGTCATCGGATACAAGCACGGGACGGGCGGATCGTCGGGTGTGGCCTATCTGGTGCGGGCGCTTGATTTGCAATTCTTCCCCGAATTGTGGTCGATGCGAACGCGCATGAAAGTAAAGGATGATAGTGGGGCTCACGCACAAGGCTCTGGCAGTCAGGCAGAGCCCGAAGCATGACCGAACCGCGAATCTGGGATATTACTCAGCGTGTCCATTCTGCTATTCCGCTCTGGCCGGGGGAGCCACCCGTCACACTATCCCGCCACGCTGCAATTGATGCAGACTGTCCGGTGAATGTTGGCGCGATTTCCATGCCGCTGCACACCGGCACTCATGCCGATGCGCCGCTGCATTATTCGAACGGCGGCCTTGCATCAGCGGATTGCGCGCTTGAACCCTATGTTGGGCGCTGCGTTCTGATCGATGTCACCGGCGCGAGGGAGCGGGTGGAGGTCAGTGATTGCGATTGGAAGGCGCTGGCTGGTCATACGCGCGTGTTGATGCGCAGCTATCGCCGGTTTCCGCACGATGTGTGGGATTCCAACTTTAAGGCCATCGCGCCCGAAGTTATCGAACGATTTGGCGCAGCGGGCGTGCGGCTGATCGGCGTGGATGCGCCCTCGCTCGACCCGGAAACGTCCAAGACGATGGATGCGCATCACCAAGTGCTGGCGGCAGATATGCGCATTCTCGAAGGTCTGGTGCTCGATGATGTGCCTGCCGGTGAATATGAGTTGATTGCACTGCCATTGAAGCTGGTTGGAGCCGATGCCAGCCCCGTGCGAGCCATCTTGAGAGAGGTGAGCCAATGCAAAACCTGATCGCCAAGGCGCAAGCGCTGGATGAAGGTGATCCGCTGGCACCATTCCGCAACCGATTTCACCAGCGAGACGGGCTGATCTATCTCGATGGCAATTCACTGGGCTGCATGCCTCTCGCCGCGTCCCAGCGGGTGAGACAAGTGTTGGAAGGCGAATGGGCTGAAGGGCTCATCACCTCATGGCTTGGCGCGCAATGGGCCACAGCGCCGCAACGTATTGGCGATAAAATCGCCCAGCTAATTGGCGCGCAGCCGGGCGAAGTGATCGCTGCGGATTCGACCTCGATTAACATCTTCAAGGCGCTCACCGCGGCCTTGTCTCTGCGCCCGGACCGGTCGGTTATCCTGACGGAAACCACCAATTTCCCGACTGATTCCTACATGATGCAGGGGATCGAGCAATTTTCCGATGGCCGGGTAAAAGCGCAAAAGGTCGCACCAGAGGACGTGGTGGATGCGGTTGACGAAAGCACCGCAGCGGTGCTGCTGACTCATGTGCATTACAAATCCGCTGCCGCGCGCGATCTGGCCGAGACCACGCGGCGGATTCAACAAGCGGGGGCCTTGGCGATCTGGGATCTCAGCCACAGCACCGGGGCGCTGGAGCTTGATCTGACTGCGGCCAATGTCGATTTTGCGGTCGGATGCGGGTATAAATTCCTCAACGGAGGGCCGGGCGCACCAGCATTTATCTACGTCGCGCGCCGCAATCAGCATGCGCAGAGCGTGCTGTCGGGTTGGTTCGGTCATGCGCAACCGTTTGCTTTTGATGAACAATATGAGCCTGCGAAGGGTGCCGACCGGTTCCTATGCGGCACGCCCTATGTGCTGGGTCTGGCGGCGCTCGAGGTTGGTGTGGACCTGATGCTTGAGGCCGACATGGCGCAGATCCGGGCAAAGTCCGTCGCGTTTGGCGACCTGTTGATCGATGCGATGGCACCGCTTTGCGATCACTACGGATTTGCTTTGACGAGCCCGTCAGAGGCCAAACACCGAGGTAGCCATGTAGCTTATGCTCATCCTCACGCTTATGCGATGGTACAGGCCCTGCGCGAATTGGATGTCATTGCCGATTTCCGCACTCCCGATGTGATCCGATTTGGCCTGACACCGCTGACATTGCGCTATGCAGACATTCCCGAGGCCGTCGTGCGGCTTGAGCAAGTGTGCCGCAAGCGCAGCTGGGACAAAGCGGAATATCGCACGCTGGCGGCGGTCACCTGATGGTCAGGCGCAGGTAATTGCGCGTGCCGTTGCGCGAATAGGAAATATCCTCGCCCCAGGCTCGCACGATCGCCAGACCTATACCGCCGCCGGTGATCGGGTCGGGTCCGGCAAAGCTGATGCCACTGGTAGGGTCGAAGGCGGCCCCTTCATCCTCCAGTTCCAGAACCATGGAGGCGCCTGTATCCTGCAGCATCAGGCACATGGACTGATCGCGTTCAGCTCCGCCATGACGTAAACAATTGGATACAAGCTCCTCAACGATGATTGCAGCCTTGACTCGAGCCCGTTCATCAAGGCAGCTTTGCGCCAGAAAGTCGCGCGCGAACTGAAGCGCCTCACGGATTGTGGAGCGAGGATCTCTTCCGCTTGCAACAAATGCTGAAAATCGTCTGCTTCGCTCCATAATTCTATGCTAACACAGGTTCCAACGGGGGGGACATATGAGAAAGTTGAGCATCCTTATCGCTGCGGTGGCTGCTTTTGCCGCGCAGCCTGCATTGGCCGAAATTGGCCGCATCAAAAACGTCACCGCAGGAGTCCAAGTGATCCGTGATGGCCAAACCATCACCGCGCGGTCGGGTCTTGTCCTTGAAGAAGGTGACATTGTGACGACGGGCCAGCGAGCCAGGGTCGGCATCACTATGGCCGATGATACGCGTATGGCGGTCGGACCGAATAGCCGGATTACATTGGATGAATACCAATATGATCGCCGCCGCCAGACGGGGCGTTCGGTCACCTCAGTCAATCGCGGGTCGCTGGGCGTGACCTCAGGCAATATCACCCGCACTGGCCGAGATGCTATGCGCGTGCGCACTCCGACATCCACGCTTGGCGTGCGCGGGACGACTTTTGTGGTTGAGGTCGCGGAATGATCCGGCCCGCAGGGGCCCGAATGGGTCTGGCATTGGGCGCTGCCTTGCTGATCGCAGGATGCGCGGGCGGTGACCGTGTCACCTTGCTGTCGCATTCGGACGGCGGCCCTGACGGTGCCATTGCGGTGCTGGGCGAGGGCGGAGAGGAAACTGTGCTCGACCGCGCCAATCTTCAAGCCACTCTGACCGGCGGAAGGCCGCGTTTGAGGGAGCTTGCCGAAGCCGATCCTAACCATGTTGCCTTGATGGCAGGCCTCCCGCCGCCGCCCGCCCCGCTGATACTGATGGATTTTCCTTTTGGAGAGTTCAGCCTGTCCGCCGCGCAGATCGCCTCCATTCGCGCACATCTTTCTGGGCTTGAAGGTCGACCCGGGTACCAGATCGAGATTCGCGGCTATACCGATTCGACTGGCGAAGAGCCCGGAAACCGCATCTTGTCGCAGGACCGGGCTGATCGGGTGGCGGAGATTGTTCGCAATGAAGGGTTCGTTGTCGCTCAGGAAGATGTCGTCGGCATGAGCGAATTCGAAGCCATACGGGAAAATGGCGACGGGCGGCCCGACCCCAGTTTCCGCAGGGTCGAAGTCGTCATTCGCTGACACGATCGTAACTGCGCTATCAGATGTCATTGCCGAGATAGCGCAGCGCAAAGATCGTGAGATCGTCGGTCGGGTCGTTGCTCCCCTCAAACATCCGGACCTCTTTGGCGAGGTGCATCGCGCGACTTTGTGCGGTACCATCGCTTTCGGTTTTCAATGCCGCTTCGACTCCGCCGAGACCGAACAGAATGCCTGCTTCGTTTGCTGCCTCTGTCGCGCCGTCGGTGATGATGACCAGTGTCTCGCCTTTGGCAAGCTGGAGTTGTTCGACCGGGTAAGGGAAGTCGGTCACACAAAATGGCGGCCCGCCGACCATTTCAATGGTTTTGAGCGTCCCGTCTGTATGCACCAGAATGGGGTTCTCGTGGCCAGCATTGACCATGTGCACTGCACCGGTAGAACAGTCGATTGTTCCCACCAACATGGTCAGTCCCATTTCAGGATCGGCTTCGTCCATCAGATCATGATTCAAGGCGGCAACAGGATCGGCTAGTCCATCGGCCGCGCGGGCGAGATTGCTCTTTGACAAGGTTTTGGACAAGGCCATGAACAGCGCTGCGGGTACGCCTTTGCCAGTCACATCACCCACCATGAACAGCAGCAGATCTTTGTTGATCTTGACCGCATCGAAGAAATCGCCGCCAACTGATTTTGCCGGTTCGAGAACCGCACTGATCTCGGTTCGGCTATCAAGACGCGACAGCGCCCGTTGCCCTGGCACCATGCTCATTTGAATTCTGCGGGCAGCGTCCAACTCGCCTTTCTGAACGGACGCTCGCACCCGTTCTTCGACCAATTCCGCTGCGAGTCGCTTTCGTTCCGCCCGTGCCAGTGCGTAGCGAATCAAAGTCAGCGCGGTTGCGGCGCAAATACCCACCAGCAGGGGGCGTACCGGATCGAACAGCAAGTTTGCCCGCGTAAAGGCCAGCCACGAAAAAACCGGCAACGCTAGCGCCAAACCAAATGCCGGCCACAACAACCAAGTTCGCAGCGTTATTCCAGCAGCAAGGATCAAAACGAGCAACGCCAGCGCCGCTGCTATTTCAGCGGCAAGCATCGACGGCGGGCGCGCGAGCCATTGTTCTTCAAGAATGGCATCGACCGCCTGCGCCTGCACCAGCACCCCTGCAAGCTCGCTTTTCAGCGGTGTGGCAACAATGTCGTATGTGCCCGTCGCGGATACACCCACCAGCACCACCTTGCCTTTAAATGCATCGGTTGGCACCGGTTTGCCTTGCCCCAGCACGTCGAGGGCTGAGTACTGAGCTGCTGCGGGAATTTCACCCATACGGAACTGCATTGTTCCGCGCTGGTCGGCGGTGATCCGTGCATCGCCCATGACCATCTTGCCATTTTCCCAGCGCAGGCCCGGTGTCCCGGTCGCAATCCGTGCCAGCTCCATTGCAAGTCCGGATGCCTGTATGTCCTGAATCAGCACCGAAAGCGGCACGCGCCTGACCACCCCGTCATCGTCCGGTGCGCCGTTGACCATTCCGTGACCCATAGCCAATTCATCGAGCTCAAAGATGCTCGCAAGTACATTTTCCGCTCTCAACGAACCGGGCGGAGGCGGGCCATCGACCACGGGGTCGAAGAAATATTCATCGGGACTTTTACCCCCGTCGCTGGTTGCAACCCGCGCCAGCACGCTTGGTACCTGACCGAGGATTGTGCCGAAATATTCGTCCATATCGGGTAGGGCGGTGATCTTTTCGCGTGTTTCGGCATCCATCTCGGTATCGAGATAACGCCCGGCGAATGCCTCCGGGCTAAGCCGGTCCGGTTCGGTAAAATAAATATCGATGCCGATTGCACTCGGCTCGCCTTGACCGATCAGCGCAATTAGCTGTGCTGTGACATAACGCGGCCAAGGCCATTCTCCGGCGGCCTGCACGCTGGCATCGTCGATCAGCACCACGGCAACATTGTCGGCGGTGATTTCGCGCGGCGACACTCGCTGCCAAGTATCGAACACCATTCGCCGCTCAAAATCGGCAGCCAGCACGCTGAGCAGTGCCCCGATCAGCCCGCCGATCAGAACCGAACGGATGATGATCGCTCGCCCGCCTTGTGCGGTGTTCGTGCCGGAATTGGCCGGGGCGTCAGTGTCAGAGATCGACACAGAGCCCGTCATACGAACACAGCACCGTCAATTCGGAATCACTGCGGGTCAATTCTTCATAACGGATCGTTTCGCGGTGCATCCGCTGAATATCCGCGTCGCTATAAGTGGGTTCGTGGTGAAACAGCGCCAGCCGTTTTGCGCGCCCTTCGTGGCAAAGATCGACTGCGACGATGTTGGAGGAATGCCCCCAATCTTCCTTCATCGAAACACTATCGGCCAGCGAATACATTGTGTCCGCGATAACCAGATCCGCGCCGGATATGAATTCGACCATGGCCGATTCGGCGTCCATATTCTCGATCTTATATTCCGCATCAGTTGAATAGACTGCGGTTCGGCTGTCGCCATCGCGGAAACGATAGCCATAGCTCGCATGGCTGTGCTCTTGCCGAATAAGGGCAACGGTCAGTTCGCCGATTTCATAGTCGCGGCCAGTTTCCAGAGTGCGGAATTCGATGTCCGCTTTCAGCCAATGGAACGGAACAGGAAACGAGATTTCTTCCTGCTGTCGCCGCAGGGCCTCTTCGGCGTCGCTATGGCCGGCGTGGATGATAATCTTTGCGCCGCCAACAAAGGCGGGAACGAAGAACGGGAAACCCATGATGTGGTCCCAGTGCAGATGCGACAGGAAAAAATGCCATTCCTTGGCCCGGTGGCCCTCAGAAAGTCGCCGCAATGTGTCCAGCCCGAATTCGCGCAGGCCCGATCCCATATCGCAAACAACGAAGGCACCTTTGCCCGCGTCAATCTCAACACAGCTCGTAGCGCCGCCGTAACCCTGACCTACGGCGAATTCCAATTCATCTCGGGCATAATTCAGCGCTGCGGTCTTGTCGGCAAAGCTCTTGCCATTGGCATGGAGCAGCGCATCAGCAATCTTGTCGGTAATTGTCGAGGCTCGCGGTGCTACTGGTAGCGACCCCCGCGTTCCCCAAAACCGGATCTGCATACGCCCCCCCCAATAAAATGCGTTAATGGCCGAGCGCGTCCTCAACCGTATCGGCCACGCGAAAGACCATATCATATCGGCTGATGCCAAGGATTTCTCGCATGGTTTCATTCGGGCGAGCCAGAACAATCGTTGTCCCTGCACCTTGTCCAGCGCGCTGCGCCAAAGTCAGAGCGCGCAATCCGCGGGATGACATGTAATCAACCCCTTCAAGGTCGATAATTGCGATTGCAGGTTCCTCGGCCATCGCCGCTAGAAGGAAATCCTTGAATGAATCGGCAGTCGATTCGTCGATTCGGCCACTGGGCGCAAGGACAGTAGCGCCTGCGCGCTGCTCGCTGTTCCAACCCAAGGCGTTAACCGTCATAAGGCTTGCATAGCGTGCCTTTTTCGGATTGCCAATCGCTCTGCGAGCCGCGTCGTAAACACCTAGGACGGGCGAAATATCTATCAAGTGCTGCACAGTATCTCCTGTATCAGTCTGCGACCAACCATAGTGCAGCAGGCAAACATGAATTTTTCCCTATTTTTCCGAGCATTTGCGGTACCCGCGCAGCGGTTCTTACCGGCGCACCCGGAGCATTGAGCCACTAAACTTGTGAGAACGCGACAACTTACGCAGTTTGCCTAGGGTTTTGCGCCGACACACTTGTTTTCGCTCCTGAACGGAGTATCACACAGACAAGCAATGGGTCGCCCGAAATGGGGCACGATAGTGGTAACAACCACGCTGCACCTTTCTTGAAAGTTTTTGCCGGGTTGCACTGCAGCCCGGGACACGTATCGTGTCGCATCAGGCGAATTCAGGGGGCAAGCTTGTCTAGCGTTGATAAAAATTGGCAAAGCGTCCGGCCGCAGCCGCGGACGTTGAGGGTTTCGCGCGTGTCGCATTTGGCATCCGCCTTTGCTTTGAGCGCGGCAATTCTGGTCCCGGCCGAGGGCGCTTCTGCGCAAGTCCAAGGGGCGCCGCAAATATCCCCGCCTACGCGCGGTCAGTTGACGCCGCCGGAACAGCGCCGCGAAGATCGCAGCGTTACATTGACGATCGACGGCGATCTTGAACGCGCACCCTGCGTCTTGGATCGCGCGGAATATTCCGACATCACCTTTACCCTGAACGGTGCCACTTTTGGCGGTCTGGGCGCGGTTCCCGGGCTGTCGCTTGATGCCGCCTATGATGGTTATGTAGGCCGTGAACTTCCTTTGGCGGTGCTTTGTGACATCCGGGCAAAGGCGAATTCGATCCTGCGCACCCAAGGTTTCCTGGCCACGGTCGAAATCCCTGAGCAAAATCTGAGCGACGGAGTTGCCGATTTCGGTGTGGTGTTCGGACGTTTGACTGGACTACGGGTGCGCGGCGACGCTGGCCCATCTGAGGCTGTGGTCGCGGGATATCTTGAAAAACTGACCCAGCAGCCAGTTTTCAACGTTAATGATGCCGAACGGTATCTGTTGCTTGCCGATGATTTGCCAGGCGTCGATGTTCGCCTGTCGCTTCGACCAGCCGCTGGGGGGCAGCCGGGCGATCTGACCGGCGAAATCGCGGTGGTGCAACGGTCGGGCATTGTCGATCTCAACGTTCAGAATTTTGGCTCAAAATCCATCGGACGATTTGGTGGATTGCTGCGCGTCGAAGCGTATGATTTGACTGGTCTGGGTGATCGCACTTCGATCGCGGTTTTCAGTACTCTTGAACTTACCGAACAGCAGACGGTTCAGCTTGGCCATGATTTTGCGATTGGTTCCGACGGTCTGCGGCTTGGCGGGCAACTCACCTACAGTGAAACCAGCCCTGATCTGAACTTGCCGGGTGTCGACCTTCAATCCGAGACGGTGCTGGCAACGCTACAGGCCAGTTATCCAGTCAAGCGCTCGCGCCAGTCAAACATCTTCGCCTTTGCCGGGCTCGACGTCGTCGATCAGAATGTCGATTTCAACAATGTGCAATTGACCCGCGACCGGGTGCGCACAGTCTTTGCGCGCGTCGCAGGGGATTGGACCGATGAACGCAGCATTCAGCGGCTTGACGGCTATTCCCCATTTGAGCCCAAGTTTCGAGCGCGCTACGCCGTTGAGGCGCGCAAGGGTCTGGATGTGTTTGAGGCGAGTCCGGATTGCAGGGGAAACCCTCTTAGCTGCTTTGCCGGGGGCGCCGTTCCGCCTAGCCGGGTTGAGGCGAACCCGACACCGTTCCTGATGCGATATGAAGCGAGCGCTGAATATCGCCCCGATCCGCTGTTGAAATTTTCGCTAGAGGCGACGGCACAGGTTTCAAGCGATCCCTTGCCTGCGTTTGAGGAATTTGCAGCGGGCAGTTTCTCGATCGGGCGCGGATTTGATCCGGG
Source organism: Qipengyuania sp. ASV99 (assembly GCF_047872805.1). NCBI lineage: Bacteria > Pseudomonadati > Pseudomonadota > Alphaproteobacteria > Sphingomonadales > Erythrobacteraceae > Qipengyuania > Qipengyuania sp. ASV99. Next base: position 10,375 of record NZ_JBLQUK010000013.1, read on the forward strand.
TGCGGTTCTGGGCGACAATGGTGTCGCTGCCTCGCTTGAAGTGAGTTACGGATCGCTCGCCCCGGCCGGACCAGAAGCAGTTGCAATCCAGCCGTTCGTGTTCACCGATGTGGCCTTTGCCTGGAATGAAGACCCTAGCCGCCGCCCACTTAATCCCGACCGGCTTTGGTCGGCTGGTGGCGGATTGCGCGCGGCTTGGGGTTCTAAACTGCAAGCTGATGCTTTTATCGCTGTCCCGCTGGAGCGCCCCGATCTGGCGCCGCAGCTTGGCGACGTGCGCCTGATGGTCTCTGTGACCGCCCGACTTTTCCCGTGGAGATACTAAAATGGCTCATCTGAACCAGAACCGCTCGAAATTGCTGCTTGGAAGCGGCGCTGCGGCCTTGGCAATGGGGCTGGTCATGGCTCCCGAGCGTGCACAGGCGCAGGCGTTTCAGGCCAGCGAAGTGATTGTCAGTGGCAATGCAACCCGCATCCTTGGTTCTAACACAGAGACGATTCTGGTTGAGAGCCCGACTGCGGTGATCGAATGGACGCCGGATGAAGATGGGCTGGGCAATGCGCTTGATTTTCTCCCCAACGGCAACACGGCGACGTTCCAGAACGGTTCGATCGTAAACGACTTTGCGGTGCTCAACATCGTGCTTCCGGCTGCAAATGGCAATGTAACGGTGTTCAACGGGACTGTCATCTCACAGCTGATTGATTTGGGAACTGGCGCGGCGACGCCTGGCGGGACCGTCGCGTTCTATTCGCCGTCGGGAATATTCGTGGGCGGCTCCGCCGTTTTCGATGTTGGCAATTTGATCTTGACGACCCTCGACCCGGATCTTGCAAGCTTTGATGACTTCGCGTTGAATGGCGGACAATTGCAGCTTACCAGTCTCGACCCTCTTGGCGCGAACATTGTCATTGCTCCCGGGGCCCAGATTGTTGCGAGCGCGGAGAATTCTTACTTTGCGGTCGTAAGCGCCGAAATCCAGATGTTTGGCACAGCCAATATCAATGGCAGCCATGCATACGTCGCCGGTGAAGCGGTAAACATAACCGTTTCCAACGGGCTGTTCGATATTCAGATTCCGGTCGGTTCTACCTCGCCCACTCCAATTGTTCTGGGTGGCGATGTAGGTGGCCCATCGAGCACGGGTGTCACGGGCGACAACCATCTCATTTACGCGGTCGCTCGCGCGGAAACTGATCCAATTTCGATGCTTTTTAGCGGAAATCTCGGTTTCGACACTGCAGCCAGCGCTGGCATCGTGAATGGCGAGATCATCCTATCGGCAAATTACAATGTCAGCGGCCGGACAGTTGATGGCGGCTCGATCACCGATGGTAACAATGCGATTTTCAATGCCGACAGCGCCCTGACCGACATAGCGGGCAGCATTTTCATCGAGGACTTCACCTCGACCAGCAGCATTCTCGCAATCGCCAATGAAGAAGTTCAGGTTGCCGCAGTCAACGGGCCAAGTTCAATCGACGGCAACCTTATCATGGTTGGCCGCAATTTTGCAGAACTGACCGCCAGCAATGGTCAGGTCTTTGATATTTCCGGCAATGTGTTTGTATCTTCGGACGATTTTGGCGCTGTTGGTTTCGATCTTACGTCAGCCGATCTCGATGTCACGGGTGGTCAGGCGTTTGTTGACGCATTCGATCTGGGCATTCTCAATATTGGCGGAGATGTGCTGGTCAGCGCGAGCGGGATAGCCGGTGCTGATATTGGCGGTGGGACTGGCATATCTGGGCAGGCCAATGGCGGCCGGGCAACGATTGCCTCCAATGGCGGGACCTTGACGATTGCCGGAACCGCACAGGCGGTTGCAAATGCCAGCGGTGCGCCGATTGGGCAGGATTTCGTGTTCGGGAACACCTTTACCGCTGGCACTGCGGATATGTTCACGACCGAAGGCGGTGCGATCATTGTCGATGGGGATGTGTCGCTGGAAGCGAACGCATTTGGCGTCAATGGTTCGACAACGCTTGATTCCGTTGCTTCGGACACATTTGGCGGTTTGGCCTTGCTTAATGCATTGGGCAACAGTTCAATCACGCTCAACGGAAACTTTACTGCATCTGCAGGGGCAAACGCCGGGTTTGCCAATACTGCAGATTTTCCAGGTGGGCTTGCCGACGGTGGCAGGGCCGACATCTTTATCGACGCTGCTGGCACGATTTCGGTGGCGGACAATGTCATCCTTTTGTCTCAGGCTCGGGGTGGAACCAATCAGGCAGGACAGGGCGGCGGCGCACAGGGTGGAACCGCGCGGGTATTCCTGCCCAATGGCGGCACATTCACGGTTGGGGGCGATTTTTCCGCAGCCGCCAATGGCTTCGGCGGAAACGGCGTAAGCGGCGGCGATGCGTTTGGCGGGGCAGCCGGGGCGCAGGTGCTTTCCGGGTTGATCGGTATTCAAGGCAATGCGTCCGCTTTCACCGATTCGTTGGGCGGCAATGCCGTGTCCGGCTTTGGCGGTGACGGCGGCGATGGGGTTGGCGGCAATTCCTTCTTCCAGGCCGATGGTACTCTGACCGCTGTTGCGACCATGAACATTGGCGGCGATGCGACGGTCAATTCATCGGGCACAGGCGGCGCGGGCGGTGCCGGCGATGGTAGCGATTTTGCGCCTGGTAATGGCGGTGACGGCACGGGCGGCCAAATTGGCGTCCCCAATCAGGCTGATCCCAATTTCGGCAGCGGCGCGTTCGTTCTGGCCGGGGGCGACAACGGGAATCTGTCGATCGGCGGTCTGACATCTGTCGACAATTTCGGTATCGGCGGTGATGGCGGCTTTGGCGGGTTCAATCAGGGCGGCGGCGATGGCGGCATCGGCACGGGCGGCACTGCGCAAGCAGGGATGACGTTCTTGGGCAATGATGGATCAGTCGCGGCGGGCACTGCTAGTTTCGGCGACGTCATCATCTTTGCTAACGGTGAAGGCGGCAACGGCGGCTTTGGAGGCTCTACAGGCGATCCGCGCGGCGATGGCGGCGACGGGAACGGATTCGGAGCCTTTTTCACTGCTCGCGTGGGGACTGTAACGGCTGGTCAGGTTGATATTAACGCCGATGGTGCAGGTGGATTGGGTCATGTCGCCGGCGCTGGTAACGGCGGCGCGGCGCAGCTATTGGGCGGCGCGGGTGCCACAGCGAATATCGCAGGGCTGCAGGCGTTTGCGATTGGCCGGGGCGGTTCGGGTCAAGTCCTCGGCGGCGCGAGTACGGGCGGTTTGGTCGCGCTGGGCTTTGTCGATGGCCTGACGTTGAACGTCAATGGATCGGTGCTGCTCGATGCCGGGGCATTCGGAGGCTTTTCGTCCGGCGGAGCAGGCGGCGATGGCATTGGCGGGATGGTGGATATCACCATGCTCGACGACATCAGCGAGTTGGACGTGCTCGGCAATCTGACTGCTCGTGCTTCAGGTGCCGGGGGCAATGGCAATACTCCGAACGCAGGCGCGCAGGGCGATGGCGGATCTGCGGTCATCAATATCGAAGGTTTGTCCGGCGTCAACGTCGATGGAATTCTGTCGGTTTCGGCCGAAGGAATTGGCGGAAACAATCAAAGCGGCATTGGCGGTTTGGCCACGGGCGGTGACGCACGCTTGCGAGTGCTCACGGGCGGATCAATCACTGTCGGAAATGGCTTCAACGCTTCAGCCGTCGCACTGGGCGGCGACGGAACCGGCGGCGGCGCTGCCTTTGGCGGGGTGGCCGGCGCGCAAGCTCTTGTTGGTTTGATCGATATTCAAGGCTCAGCCTTTGTGAGCGCATCGGCCAACGCTGGCAGTTCGACGTCGGTCTTTGATTCTGGCGATGGCGGATTCGCTCAGGGCGGCACGGCGATACTCGATGCGCTGGGTTCGCAAACAGAAACCGGCACAATGAATATCGGGGGCAATGTAACATTGCTGGCCAATGCGACTGGCGGCAATGGCGGCGGTGGCACGTCCGATTTCTTGCCGGGCCGCGGCGGCGATGCGCAAGCTGGTGAAGCAAACACCGTCAACCAGGCCAATGAAAACTTTTTCGGCGGGGCTAGATTGTTCGCCGGAGGTGACAATGGCGACTTAAGCATTGGCGGCACTTCGCTTCTCAATGCAGTCGGCACGGGCGGCATTGGCGGCACCGGTGACATTGGTCAGGCTGGCGGCGACGGCGGCAATGGTCTGGGCGGATCGACGCTCGCAGGGATTGGTTTAACGCCTTCGACCGACGGCTCGGTCGGAGCAGGTACTGCCGATTTTGCCGATCTCATCTTGATCTCAGACGGGCGTGGCGGCGCGGGCGGTTCGGGCGGTGAAACCACCGATCCGTTCGGGAATGGCGGCAACGGCACCGGGTTCCGGGCGCTTATTTCCGGCGCGGTCGGCGACCTCACGGCAAATTCGGTAACGACAGTGTCAAATGGTATCGGCGGTGACGGCGCCATTGGCGGTATTGGCACTGGCGGCCAACGTAGCGGAATTTTCACCAGTTCTGACGGCACCGTCACCATCAATGGGTTTTCTGGCTTTGCGCTGGGTATTGGTGGAGTTGGACTGAATGGAATTGGCGGCGACGGTATTGGTGGCCAAGCCTTCATGGGCTTCCAGGGCGGCACCACTCTGGTCAATGGCGATATCACGGTGGACGCCACTGGGACGGGCGGCGAATCGCAGAATGGCGATGGAGCCAACGGCATAGGCGGGACTGCGGATATCGCCGTCTTCACTGCGGTGCCGGGCAGCGGAACTGTGACCGGAAATGCATCGGTAATTGCCAATGGTGTTGGCGGCGCAGCCAGCACTGGCGCCACGGGCGGCAACGGGACAGGCGGCGAAGCCTTCGTACAGGCACAGGCTGGCGGAAGTGTGACGATTGGCTCTGGACTAATTGTCGCCAGCGGGCAGGGCGGTAGCGGAGTCGATGCCAATGGTGGCGTAGGCCTTGGCGGGTTCGCCGAAATTTTTAGTTTTGATACCGGCAGCGTGGTCACGGTGCAGAGAGGCACCCCATTCGGGCTTCCGGGAAGTTCAACTCTGTCGCAAGGCGCATCTCTGCTGTCGGCAACCGGGGTTGGCGGAGTGACGACAGGGGGCCTTGGCATCGGCGGTGCCGGCATTGGCGGCGAGGCGGTGGTTTCAGCCCAAAATGGCGGAACAATCACGCTTCCGGCTGATCCAGCGAACGATCCGAATGGCAGCTTCAACAGGATTAACGCGCGCGGGATTGGCGGCGGTTCGTCGGTCGATGGCGGTGCAGGCGGTGTTGGAACCGGTGGGCTTGGCTTGATCAATGCTGATGCTGGTACGATCAGCATGGGGGCGACCGTTTTCTCGGTTTTCGGTCAAGGTGGATTTGGCCTCACGGTTGATGAGAATATTGATGGCGGTGACGGCATTGGTGGTGAGCGGGTTGTCGAAGTAAGGAATGGCGGCGTTATCACGGCTGAGCTGACCGGCGGAGTGAGTGCTGGTATTGGTGGCGATGCGACCGGCACCGGCACCGGCGGCGACGGGATTGGCGGGACCAATTCGGTTATCGTCGAAGGTTCGACACTGAACTTGGTCGGACGCTCAATCTTCGTCGATCAGGCATTTGGCGGCGCGGGCGCGACTGGAGGCAATGCTTCAGGCGGTGATGTGACCTTCAACGTCCTGGGCGGCACAATCAACATGTCGGCAAACGCAGAAGGCGTATCTGAGCTTTCCATTGGCGGCACCAATTTTGGCGGCTTGGGCGTTTCGCAAGGGGGCGATGCAGAGGGCTCAGCGGTATCTGTCAGTATCGCCGAAAGCACCGTATCCGGAGGCACGCTTTTCGTATCCTCGGCTGCGAATGGCGGAGATGCTAGTGATCCGAACGGCAATGGCGGCGACGCCGTAGGCGGTTCTTTGCTGTTTTCTGCTGTAGACTCTGAGATGTTCTTCGTCGGGCAGAATATGATCTCGGCAGCGGGAACCGGCGGAGCAGGATTCAACGGTGGCACGGGTAGGGGCGGCTTTGCCAATGTCAGCATATCGCAAACGACGTTGATAATTGGCGACGATCTGAATTTTGGCGGCCTCACGATCACGACTGACGGAAAAGGTGGTATTGGACAGTCGGTTGAAGGCGATGCCTTTGGCGGCAACACAACTCTATTCACTGACGACGGGATCATTGATGGTGATGATATCATCGTCAGCGCCAACGCATTTGCCGGTACGGATATGAGCACCGTGGCAGGTGGGTTTGCTTTCGGCGGTGACGTGACAGTTCAATTCGATACCGATTCTGTCGTTGATCTAGATGCGCTTTCGCTCTTGGCTCAGGGTGTGAGTTCGATTGCCGGCGAAACATTTGGCGGCCAAGTTGAGCTCATCCTCACCGATCCTAACCAACTTTCGCCCGATGTTGACATCGTTGATCTGACCTTGGCCGCCGACGCTATCGGTGCCTTTGACGATGCTGGCCCAACCAATCGTGCTGGGCAGTTCTCGATCAGCGCGGTCGCTGGCGAATTGAATGTGCAGAACCTAACCGCGACAGCAATCGGTGATTCTCTTCCGGGAGAACAGGGTCCATCGTTCCTCTCCGCTGTTGGCGGGAGCATATTGGTCTCGGGTGAACTGTTCGTCGATGTGATCGATAATTTCAACGTCACCACTGGCTTGGGTAGCATCATCGGCGGCCCGAGTGTAATCAATCCCTCGGCGAATATCAGCGTCACGTCACAAGGCACGATCTCGTTCTTCGGCGACAATGATAATGTGATCGGCTTCGGCGGCGCCGAGATGGATCTGACTTCCCGCGATATTCAGATCAACAACGGCGCGCGTATTGGCGCATTTACGATGCGCCTGACATCGATCAACAGCGATGGGCCCGCTATCCTCGGAGGCGACAGCGGAACGGCTCCTCCGGCAACAGGCGAGGGTTATACTCTGAGCCAGGATGAAGCAGCGCGAATTGATGTGTCTGACTTCACTTTTTCGCAGGGCGTGCTGTTCGACAATTTGGTAAACGATCCTGACATCATCTTCCGTGATTTGACGATTATCGGATCACTGGATGACGGCGTGTCGATTGCTAGAGCTGAGGTGGTCGGCAACGGAGGAATCATTCGCGTCGACGGCACGGTTGCAATGATCGGTGCAGGTGCAACTGATCGGTTTCAGCTGTTTGCAGGCGAGCGGATCGAGATTGCAACTCCGGGCGGTATCGGCTTAATCGACAATGAAGGTCTCCCATCTGGCAATGTATTCCTTAGTTCCGACAACATCTGGATCGCCGATTCCAATCTGCTCGCCTTGCTGCGTGATGATCCGTTCTTTGTGGGCCGCAATGATCAGCTCGCTGTATCAGCACCCGGCAGTGATGACCCACTTGGTTTCCTGCGGAGCGGCACAGTTCAGCTGGAAATCGGGCAGTCATTGCTGGTGCGCAACACCGGTACACCTGAAGAACAGGGCGGCATTCTGGTCGGGGCCGGCGGCCTTTCGATCTTCCCCAATGAAGCCGCATCAGGAACCGGCGGGCTGGACGTCTTTGCCTATGGCGCGCGGATCGACGGAACCGGGGCGATCATCACCGGCGAATCGTTCTTCAACGAAGTCGATTTCAACAATAACAGCGGCAGCGGCGCGGCAACTTATACCGATGAGTCGGAGTTCAATGACTGCGTGATCAATGCGGGTGAGTGCAACACTGCGGCCCCGCCACCGCCGCCACCACCGCCACCGCCGCCACCGCCGCCGCCACCTCCGCCGCCGCCACCTCCGCCGCCACCTCCGCCGCCTCCACCTCCACCTCCACCTCCGCCGATTGAGGATGAGGGAGTTGCTGTGGTGAACAACCCGGCGGTCGTCGAAGCGGCAATCACATCTGTCCAGCCGGTGACGACCACCGAACAGGAGAGCAATGACGATTTCGGCATCGACTTCCCCGGACTGGTCGGAGAGCAGGAGTTGGAAGAGGAAACCGAAGTTGACGATCCGGTTGCAAGTGGCGGCGACAGTTCGCTCTACGGGGCAGGCAACACTGGCAACGTTGAAATAGAGGGCAATTGACATGACAGCCAAGCCATTGAAATCGCTCCTTTCGATTTGCACCTTTGCAGCTGTTGGGATGGCCGCCATGTGGGCCGCCCCGAACACTGCGCAGATGGCGCAGCAACGTTCGATCAGCCTGCGGGACACTTTCCCGGTAGGTTCGAATGGATTGTGCGAAGCACAAATTCAGGCACCAGAGGCAGGTGCGGGATTGTTTGACCGCAAATACACAATCCTGTGCCGCGATGCGGCAGCATCGATAGGGACGATGTGGGTTGTTCGCGGGCGAGAGGCAGATTCTGCGGCGGCGCGCTTTGTTGGCCCCGATGCCAGCTGCACGGAGCGGCAAGGCGCGGAAATGCCGATCGGGCTCAAAGACGGGAAACGCCTGATTTGCACCCGCGAAGGAAGCATAATTCGCACCGAATTGCTGGTCGGCGAGGTCGGCAACCGCACCTATGCGGCGACCGGTCTGTCAGCCTATGGCAAAGCGCTTGAACTCGGCGTTGCATCTCTGGCGACCGATCAGATCGTGCCCGGTACGGTCGACATTCCGCTCACCCAGACAACAGATTCGCTCGCTTTTGTGCGCCAGCAGGCTGAGGCGATTACCGCGGATCAGGCACTGGTGGAGGCCTATCGCAGGGCGAATAGCGGCGAATTTGCAGAAGCTGCGGAATTCTTTGCTGCTTCCGCAGCGACATTGACCGGCAACAGCGAAGTCGAAGCGCGCCTAAACGAAGGCTTGCTGCAATCCAACATTGGCAATTTTGCCGAGGCCCAGCGGCGTTTTTCACAGACCCGCCAGGGTGCGGCCACAAGTCCAGTGCTTTCTCGGTTGCAACGCAATTACGAAGCGATCGACGCACTCAATCGCGGGGAGCCGCAGCAGGCGATCTCAATCCTTAATGCCCCGCTGGGCACCGAATTTAACGATACGAGCGCGCTGCGCAGCCTGCAAATCGGACCAGCCATGGCCCAGCGGCTGTCTGCCGAGAGTGAGTCGGTGGCAAGTTCAGGCATTTCGATGACGCTAACTGCCCTCGAGCGGGCGCAATTGCTCGATGGACAGGCAGAATTTCTGCGGGCCACGGGCCAGCGGCTGCTGGGCAACAATGCCGAAGCGCGAGCCAGCATGACGCGCGCCAATGCCACGCTGGCCGAAGTTCGCGGTGGCCGTGTGCTTTCGATTGTCTGGCTGCGCGCGCAGGTTCTGGGCGAGCTTGCTGAATTGTCTGAAATTGCAGGGCAAACTGCTGAAGCAGAGCAACTGCACCAGAGCGGCATCGCACTGCTGCGGGCGGCGTATCCAGATTCTCCGGCGCTCTACAGCGCGCAGGCGCAGCTTGCCGGACTCTTCTCGCGCACTGGCCGCACTGGGGAGGCGATTGAGCTCTACCGCAAAATTGTGGCTGAGGCAGAAGGACGTCCCGCACCCTCGCTGCGCAGTTACATGTCCAATTACTTTGGCCTGTTGCTGCAAGACGGGGCCAGCGCTGCGGCGGCCAATGATATTTTCTCGGCCAGCCAATTGTTGCTTCGTCCGGGTCTGGCGCAGACCCAAGCGGTGCTTGCCCGCGAGCTTTCCGGCGGCAGCGATGAGGCATCTGCATTGTTCCGACGCAGCGTGAATTTGGGTCGCTCGATTGAACAGATGCGCGGATCAATTGTCCAGATCGAAGGCGAAGTTGCCATCAACCCACAAGCCGAGGTGGTTCTGGCTGAGCGTCAGCAGCGGCTCGAGGCGTTGCTAGAACAACAGGCGGAAGTGCTTCAAAAACTAGCTGAATACCCGCGGTTCCGCGCGGTATCGGGTAGCGCCATCGACCTTGCCGGAATGCAATCTATCCTGCGCGATGACGAAGCCTATGTAAAAATGATCGCGCTCGATAATGAAGCTTTCATGGTCTATATCACGCCCGGCGAAGCGCTGGCGTATAAGGTCAACGGTACACCGGAAGAGCTGGAGCAGATTGTTGCGGGCATTCGGGAAAGCATCGCTGTAGCAGACGGCGGCCAAGTCCTGACATTCCCCTTCGATCTCGCCGCCTCGCGTGACCTTTATGTTCGTCTGTTTGAACCGGTTGCGGATCGTTTGACCACCCGCCGCCACATTGTGTTTGAACCCGATGGCGCCATGCTCAAGCTTCCTATCAACCTGTTGGTAACCGATAATGCCAGCCTCGAACGTTATCAGGCGCAGCTTGCAACGCCCGAGGGCGATGATTACGACTTCCGCGGTGTGGCATGGCTGGGGCGTGGATCGCAGATCAGCACTTCGGTTGCCCCGACTGCGTTCCGCGATGTTCGGGCCGCCCCGGCGAGCTCTGCTAGCAAATCCTACCTTGGGTTGGGCGAAAACACTCCAATTGGCGATGGCCCGGTTGGCACGGCTTCGACCCGTTCCGCGCTTGCCGGCGGCGAAAACTGTTTGTGGTCGGAGAATATCTGGTCAAACCCGATCAAGTCCGATGAATTGTATGATGCAGCTTCGCGGTTTGGCGGCGCACAGGCTGGAGCAACGACTGTCCTGACCCAGACGGGCTTTACTGACACGGCGATTAAGGCGCGCGAGGATTTGGCCGAATACCGTATCCTCCACTTTGCGACGCATGGTCTGGTAACAGCTCCCCAGCCTGAGTGCCCGCCGCGCCCGGCACTGCTGACTTCGTTTGGCGGTGAGGATTCCGACGGTCTGCTCAGCTTTGCAGAAATCTTTGCTCTGCGGATCGATGCCGACCTGGTAATCCTTTCGGCCTGTGACACAGCGGGCAGTGCGACTGTAGGTGCCACGCTTGAAGCGGGGATCACGTCGGGCGGCGATTTCGCGCTGGACGGTCTGGTTCGCGCCTTTGTCGGGGCAGGGGGGCGCACTGTGCTGGCGAGTCATTGGCCCGTGCCGGACGATTTTGACGCGACCAAGCGATTGATTGGCGGATTGTTCGAAGAGGCCGATAGCGAGACAGCTGGCGCGCTGCGCCGCTCGCAGCTTGAACTGATGGACGACCTCAACACCTCACACCCGTTCTATTGGTCAGCGTTTGCAGTTGTCGGCGATGGATCGGTGAAAGTTACCCGCTGATCGCATCCTCCTCAACCAATCCCGCTTGCGTAGAGCCGTGAAAGCGGCTTTGGTCGCGGCTTGCGGGGGGATGGGAAAATGCCTGACGAATCGACAAAGAGGAAGAAAGGCAGCCTGCTTGCTCGCGGGTGGCGCAGTGTGCGTGAAGCTGGAAAAATTCAGCTAGCGGCCACCTGCTTTATGCTGCTCCTCGCGTTGTTCATCGCCCGGTTCAGCTGGGTCTTGCCCGGTGGTGGAGAGCCGACGCCGCTGACCAACGATGCCGAACGTGCGCTGTATGACACGCGCGCCTATCTCGCCGCCGATCTCGTAGAACAGGACGACCGCATCGTGCTCGTCGTTTATGACGATCAGGCGCTCATCAATCTTGAGCAACGGTCGCCTTTGCCGCGCGATGCGCTGGCAGAGGCGCTGGCCAATCTCGATCAGATGGGCGCAAAGGCGATCGGGATCGATATTCTTTTCGACCAACCGCAATCCGACGATGCGCTGCTGATCGAAACCTTGCGCAATATGCAGACGCCCACGGCGGTCGGCTATGCCAATGTTGCCACCAATGCGAGCGACATTGTCTATGAACAACAGGTCTTCCTTGAAGAATTCATGGCACAACTGGAGGGCAGCAATGCGCGTCCGGCCAGCATTCGGCTCGACAACACCTTTGGCGCAACCCGGATCTGGCCGACGATTGAGCCGGGTCTACCTCCCTTGCTGGGCCGCGCCATGCTTGAGGATGCAGGCGGTCCGGTTGAGCCATTCGAAGGCTATGAAGGCTCGATTGAATACCGCCGTGCGCTTCGCGCCGGGCTGGAAGAAGGGGCTGAAACCGACAACACCGAGCAGGCCAATATTGAAGAGCCGCTATTCCAGTCGCTTTCAATCGAGCTGTTCCTCGACCTTGATCCAGCTGTCGCCGAATTCGTCGCGCAAGAGATCGCGGGCAAATATGTCCTGATCGGCGGGGACATTGTTGATTATGACCGGGTCGAGACATCTTTTACCTCGTGGACCGGGTTTGAACCGGCGGGGCTGTCTGTGCATGGTGAAATCATTGCGCAGATGCTCGACGGAAAGGTTATGCCCGCGATCCCGGTTTGGATGTTGTGGGCGATGGCGGTGCTGGTCGTTGCCACTGCGATGTTGACAGCGCTGCTGGAATGGCCCGCTCCCAAGCTCGTTCCGCTGCTGTTGTTGTTGTTCGCGATGTTTGTCGGTATTCCATTCGTGCTCCATTTCCAGGGTATCGATACTTATGGCCTGCCTGCCGTGGGTTGGCTGGTTGCCTGGATCATCGCCTTCACCGCCGTTACCGCCGCTGCCCGGTCTGCCGGAGCTGCGCAGCGCAGCTTTGCGCAAGGGGCGCTGGGCAAATACATTCCGCGCGACATCGCACAGCAGATTATCGACAATCCCGATCTGCTTTCGCTCGGCGGGGAAAAGCGCGAGATCTTCGTACTGTTCAGCGACCTCGAAGGCTTCACCAAGATGAGCCACGCGATCGAGCCGGAAATGGTCGCCAAACTCCTCAACCGATATCTCGAAATGCTCAGCCAAGTGGTGCTGGACAATGGCGGGGTGATCGACAAATTCGTGGGCGACGCCGTGGTTGCGTTTTGGGGTGCTCCGATCTCACGGCCCGATGACGCGGAGCGCGCGACCAAGGCGGGATATGAGATGTGGCAAGCGGGCGAAGATTTCCGCAATGAAGTCGCCGCGATGGATCCCGACCTTCCAAAAATCGGCAAGACCCGCGTGGGCCTGCATTTCGGTGAAGCGGTCATTGGCAATTTTGGCGGCGACACGCGCATCCAATACACCGCCTTGGGCGATAGCATGAACACGGCCGCGCGGCTGGAAGCGGCCAACAAGGCGCTGGATTCGAGCGTTACGGCAAGCCGCGAATTCATCGAAAAATCCTCTCCTGACTGGTGGGTGCCGATGGGGCGGATCGTCCTGCGTGGCAGGGCACAGCCGGTGGATATTTATCAGCCGAGGCCTGACTTGCCGCCAGGACACCGGGCCAAACTTGTCGAGGCCGCTCAGCTTAGCGAAAGCAATCATGACGTAGCGATACAATTAATCGACGCGGTTGCTGCTATGCATCCCGACGATCAGGCGCTACGTAACTACGGCAGTCGCATTCGAAATTTGAATGATGGGGGAGCATATGTTCTCGGATAAATTGAAGACCCGCCTCGCGGGGATCGCGCTCTCAGGAGCAATGATGGCAATTCCCGCCGCGGCCTTTGCCGGGGTGGTTGTGAAGTCCTCTGGTCCATCGGCCGGAGATTTTCCGGTCGGTCGGCAGGTCAATGATGCTGCCAGCATCACCCTGCGTGCAGGGGACAAGATCACGGTGCTGACCGATGATGGAACCCGCGTCATGCAGGGTCCCGGAACCTTCCGCGTTGGCGAAGGCGCGACGCAGACGCGCGCGCGCTTTTCCAATCTGACCCGCCGCAATGCCGCGCGCCAGGTGCGCACCGGAGCCGTGCGCGGCACCGGAGACGGCGTCGCCCGCAATCCCAACCTTTGGTTCGTCAATGTTGCGGCATCGGGCACAATGTGTCTGTATGATCTGGATGCGGTGCGTCTGTGGCGTCCCGATGCGGCCAGTGCACAGACTTTCAAGATCACCGATCAGGCAACCAATGCCTCGGTCGACGTGGCCTTTGTCGAAACGGAGGCGGTTCGCGCGCTCGATCCTCAAGGTTTGATGCTTTCGAACGGTGGAAGCTACACGATCACAGCACCGGCTCCCGCTGAAGGCGCGGGTGAGGACGGAGCTTCCTCGGTCAATGTCAAATTTGTGGCGCTGACCGAAGAATATGCCGCACCTGATCAGCTCGCGCAGGCGCTGATCTCGAACGGCTGCACCTCGCAGCTTGGCCTGTTGGCCGACACGCTTGAGGCGTCCGCTCAATAACAAGCAACATCGGGCGCGCTCGGGCTCGGCCTTGCTGGCACGGCGCGCCTCGATTTCGGGCACATAGTTACGCAAGCCATCCCGGATGGCATGTGGATTGAAGGTGGGTAGCCGCCGCGACGTAGTGCGCGACGATTGTTCAATAGCGCCCCGCACCAATGCTGACTTTATCACCCGGTGAAAATGCGCGCGCTGGATTGGCAGATTAGCGCTTGCGATAGCGGGCCGTATCGTCTCTCTTCTGGTCAAGCAGACCATCAAGAGAGGTTTACCGCGATGCACAATTTCGGCGGGATGCAGAACGAGATTTATAATGCCGGACTGCACGGCATACTGCCCGATTATCCGGTCGATTTTGCCACACTCGCAGCGCGCGCGCATGAAGCCTTGGGGCCGATGCTGACCAATTACGTCGCTGGCGGCTGCGGCGATGAACACACGCAGGACACCAATGCATCCGCGTTTCGCCATTGGGGCATGGTGCCGCGGATGATGGTCGATTGCACCACGCGCGACCTGTCGATCGATCTGTTCGGCATGCATCTTCCCACGCCCTTGTTCATGGCCCCGATTGGCCTCAATGGTGAAGCCTCGCAAGACCGCCACGGGGACATGGCCGCCGCCCGTGCCTCCGCGATGACGGGCGTTCCCTTCTGCGCGTCCACCTTGTCCAACGATCCGCTGGAGGATGTGTTCGCAGCGACGGGCGACACGCCGGCGTTCTTTCAGCTTTACACCCCGCGCAACCGGGAGCTTGCGACCAGCCTGATCAAACGGGCCGAAGCCGCCGGTTACAAAGCGATTGTCGTCACGCTCGACACCTGGCTCACCGGATGGCGTCCGCGCGATCTCAATGCGTCCAATTTTCCGCAATTGCGCGGCAAAGTGATGCAAAACTATTTCTCCGATCCGGTCTTTCGTTCGCTCTTGGCCAAGCCGCCTGAGGAAGACCCGCGTGCGGCGATCATGCTGTTCGCGGCGATCTTTGGTCAGGTGCTGACCTGGGACGATGTGGCGTGGTTCAAATCGGTCACCGACCTGCCGATCGTGCTCAAAGGGATTTGCCACGGCGATGATGCGCGCCGCGCGGCGGATCATGGGGCGGATGCGGTGTATTGCTCCAACCACGGCGGGCGTCAGGCCAATGGCGGAATTGCAACGATCGATCTCCTTGATGAAGTGGTTAAGGCGAGCGGCGATCTGCCGGTTTTGTTTGACAGCGGGGTCCGGTCGGGAACCGATGCGGTCAAGGCGCTGGCGATGGGGGCCACCGCGGTCGGGATTGGTCGCCCCTACACTTACGGCCTGGCGATTGGCGGAGCAGAAGGGGCGGCGTGGGTGCTGCGCTCCATTCTGGCGGAGGCCGATTTGCTGATGGCGGTCAACGGCTATCCAACATTGGCCGATGTTCGCAAAGCGGGCGTGCGCCGCACCGATTGAAAAAATTTGCCAATCGGTCAGATTTGGACTCAGTTTTCCACAGGTTAAATGTTAGTTACCCCGGATAACGAATCGCGAATCGGGGACGCGACGCATGGAACGACCGACAATTATCTCATCCGGACCGGATGCAATGGGCCGCACCGTTTGCTTTGGTGACGAAAGCTCGCGCCGGGCGCGTTATGGTCGGATCCGCCCGATGCCTGAAAAAAGCTCCCTCTTGCGCGTTTTTTCACGGTTCATTCCGTTTCGTTGAACCAGCCGGCCCTCTCGGCCTGCGCTTGTTCCTGACCTGAGAAACGCCGCGTCACGGCGCGGCCTTGGCGACTGTGACCAGCTTGGTTTCGGTGTAGCCAAGATACCCCTCGACCCCGCTTTCCGATCCGAACCCGCTGTCGCCGGTGCCGCCAAACGGAGTTTCGGGCGATCCCACGGCGAAGTGATTGATCGCCACCATCCCGGCGCGCAGCGACCGTCCCAGATAATGGCTTTCATCAAGGCTCGCGGTAAAGGCGTAGGCAGCAAGACCATAGCGCAGCGAATTGGCGATACGCACGGCCTCTGCAATATCGTCATAGGGAACGATCCCGGCGACCGGGCCAAAGGGCTCCTCTGTCATAAGCCGGCTGCTGAGGGTCGGCGCGGCGATCACTGTCGGCTGAAAGAAATGCCCCGGTCCGGCTATCGCTGATCCGCCAGTAACGACCTCGCCTGCGCCGCCGCCCATGCTCTCCATCAGGCTCTGCATCGCCGCGACCCGGCCGCCATGCGCCAGCGGGCCCATGCCAACGCTGTCATCGGCGCTGGCATCGCCGACCACAATGTCCTGCGAGCGCCGGGCAAATTCGCCGACGAATTTGTCGTAAATTCCGCGAGCCACCAGGAACCGCGTGGGGGAGACGCAAACCTGACCGGCGTTGCGAAACTTGGTCGCCACACAGGCCGCGACGGTCCTTTCGAAATCGGCGCTTTCGCCAATCACGACCGGCGCGTGGCCGCCCAATTCGGGGGTGAAGCGCTTCATATACTGCGCCGCCAGCGCGCCGAGTTGCTTGCCCACCGCGGTCGATCCGGTGAAGCTGACCTTGCGCGTTATCGGCGAAGTGACGAGATGTTCTGAAATCATCGCCGGATCGCCGAACACCAGATTGATGACGCCCGCTGGCACCCCGCCATCGACGAAACATTCGGTTAGCATTTGCACACAGCCCGGCGTCGATTCGGCGGGCTTGAGGATCACCGAACACCCCGCCGCCAGCGCACCGCCGAGTTTCTTGGCCGACAGGTTGATCGGGAAATTCCACGGGGTGAGCAGCACCGCAGGACCCACCGGTTCCTGCGTTACGCGCTGTTCGAGCAGGTCCGCCGAACGCACCGGGACCAGCCGCCCGCCCTGCCGCTTCGCTTCTTCGGCGAGAAAGTCGATGATGTCGGCGGCGCTGGCCGTTTCGCCAAGCGCCTGCGCATGGGGCTTGCCCATTTCCAGCGTCACGATCCGGGCAATCGTGGGGGCGCGTTCGCGCAGCAGATCAGCGGCCCGGCGCAGCGCGCGATAGCGTTCGATGCCGGGCGTGTTGCTCCATAGGGTAAATCCAGCATCCGCCGCGACCAGAGCGACATCGAGTTGTTCTTTCGATGCTTTTGGACAGTGGCCCAGCACGGTTTCATTGGCAGGGTTCACCACCGCCATCTGGCCATCGCCGCCATCGCCAACCCATTCGCCGCCGATGAACATTCTGAGAGTGGGATATTGGGTCATGCAGGGCCTCCGGGGTGGTTGACGCTTGACACATCTGACAGGGTGTCAACCGGGTTTTTTGCCTGTTTATTGTTCAATAACAGTTGGATGAGCGGCAAAGAGCAGCTTGACACTTCTCCAACAGGTTTCGCGTTCCCATTGATCAACATATCCATCTCCCTTGCATAGATATAGGGGTGTAGGAAAGCCGCGCGTGGGAATTTGGCGGGCGGCATGCGTGGATATGCTTGCGCGCGATTGAAATTTTGTTACGCATTAATTTGCACAATACCTTCCCCCATGTGGCAGGAGAATATCATGCTCGTCGGTGTCCCCAAGGAAATCAAGAATCACGAATATCGCGTCGGCCTTACTCCAGAGGCGGTGCGCGAATATGTCACCAATGGTCACGCGGTCATCGTGCAAAGCGGGGCGGGGCTGGGCATCAGCAAGACCGACGATGATTACCGCGCCATCGGGGCGGAGATCGTTGACAGCGCCGAGGAAGTCTTTGCCCGCGCCGAAATGGTGGTGAAGGTCAAGGAACCGCAGCCGAACGAATGGGTGCAATTGCGCGAAGGGCAGATCCTGTTCACCTATCTCCACCTCGCCCCCGATCCCGATCAGGCGCGTGGATTGATGGCAAGCGGTGTCTCAGCGGTTGCTTATGAAACCGTGACCGATGCCGGTGGCGGTTTGCCGTTGCTTGCCCCGATGAGCGAGGTCGCGGGCCGTCTGTCGATTGAGGCCAGCGCCCATTCGAGCCACAAGAACAACGGCGGGCGCGGCATATTGATGGGCGGAGTGCCCGGCGTGCTCCCGGCCAAGGTCGTGGTGATTGGCGGCGGCGTGGTCGGCACACAGGCCGCGCGCATGGCGGTGGGGCTGGGCGCGAATGTCGAGATTCTCGACCGTTCGCTGCCGCGAATCCGTCAGCTGGACGACATGTTTCAAGGGCGCGCCACCACCCGCTATTCCAACGCCGGGACAATCGAAAACGCCATTACCCAGGCCGATGTGGTGATCGGCGCGGTGCTGGTCCCCGGCGCGAGCGCGCCGCGGCTGGTGTCGCGTGACATGCTGAGTCTGATGAAACATCGCGCGGTGCTGGTTGATGTCGCAATCGATCAGGGCGGGTGCTTTGAAACGTCAAAGCCAACGACGCATGAGGACCCGACCTATATCGTTGACGACATAATCCATTACTGCGTGGCCAATATGCCCGGCGCGGTTCCGCATACGTCAAGCTATGCGCTGGGCAATGCGACGCTGCCGTTCGGCCTAGCGCTGGCCCGCCACGGTATCGAAGCGTGCGAGCGCGACCCGCACCTCGCGCCCGGCCTGAATGTGCATCAGGGCAAGATCGTAAATGCAGCAGTGGCGGAGAGTCTGGGGTTTTAAGCCGCCACCACTTCCTGTTCGATCGCGCCAAAGATCGAATGGTTGTCGGCGTCGCGCATCTCCACCTTTACCGTGTCGCCGGCTGACATGAAGGGGGTGGAAGGTTTGCCGTCTCTGATTGTCTCGATCATGCGAATTTCGGCGATGCAGGAATAGCCAAGCCCGCCCTCGGCGACTGGCTGGCCGGGTCCGCCATCGGCACCCTTGTTGCTGACCGTGCCTGATCCGATGATCGAACCGGCGCTCAGGTTGCGCGTCTTGGCCGCATGCGCCACCAATTGCGCCATGGTGAAGGTTGCATCCTTGCCCGCATTGGCGCGCCCAAACGGCGCTCCGTTGTAATCCACCATCAACGGCAGGTGGATAAGGGAGCCGTTCCACGCATCGCCCAATTCGTCCGGTGTGACCGCTACCGGAGAAAAGGCGCTGGCGGGCTTGGACTGGAAGAAGCCGAAACCCTTGGCCAGTTCGCCGGGGATCAACCCGCGCAGGGATACGTCATTGACCAGCATTATCAGCTTGATGTGGCCGGCGGCATCTTCGGCGCTGACGCCCATCGGCACGTCATCGATGATGATCGCAATCTCGCCCTCCATGTCGCATCCCCATGCGGGGTCGACCAGCGGGATCGGGCTGCGCGGCGACAAGAAGCCGTCGCTGCCGCCCTGATACATCAACGGATCGTGATAAAAGCTGTCGGGAACTTCGGCATCGCGCGCTTTGCGCACCAGTTCGACGTGGTTGATATAGGCGCTGCCGTCGGCCCATTGGTATGCGCGCGGGAGCGGGGAATGGGCCTGACGTTCGTGAAACCGCTCGCACGGGACCGCTTCGTGTTCGACATCGCGCGCCAGCACTTCCAATTCGGGGGCAACGCGCGCCCAATTGTCGAGCGCGGCCTGCATCGTGGGCGCGATATAGCCCGCCGCGCAGCAGCGCGTGAGGTCTTTGGACACGACCACCAATCTGCCGTCGCGGGTGCCATCGTTGAGCGTTGCGAGTTTCATGTGTTTCTCTCCGGAGAGTCGATCTGTTTGTCGGGATGGGCACGCTGAAAGGCGGGCAGGGCAAGGCACGCCGCCTCGATCCGGGTGATGCGCGGATGCAGCGTCAGATCGTAATGAAACCGCCGCGCGTTGTGCACCTGCGGGATCAGCACGCATTCGAAAATGCCCGGCGCATCAAACAGGAAACTGCCGGTGTTCAGCTGCTTCAGCCGCGCCTCCACCGGATCAAGCGTGCGTTTGAGCCAGCGCCGATACCAGGTGTCTATCACGGCCTGCGAGTGGCCCAATGGGTCTTTCAGATATTTGAGCACAGCAAGATTGAGCGGGGCGTGGAGTTCGGTGGCGATGGCGTAGGTCAACTCGCGCGCGGTGTAACGGTCCTCCACGTCAGCAGGCAGCAGCGGGCGTTCGGGATAGGCTTCATCCAGCCATTCGATCATCGCCATCGATTGCGCACGGTCGCGGCCCTTGGCCTCCAGCATCGGCACTGATCCGAATGGATTGCGGCTGATATAGGCCGGGTCTTTCTGCCCGTCTTCGAGCAGATTGACCGGCACATTCTCATATTCGAGGCGCTTAAGCTCAAGCGCGATGCGCAGGCGGTAACTCGTCGAACTGCGGTAATATCCATGCAGTTTCATCAATGATGCCCCATTAAAACGCCGCGATCCCGGTTATTCCGCGCCCCAGAATCAGCGCGTGCACATCATGCGTGCCTTCGTAAGTGTTGACCGTTTCAAGGTTCACCGCGTGGCGGATCACCTGATACTCTTCGGAAATACCGTTGCCGCCGTGCATGTCGCGCGCGGCGCGGGCGATGTCCAAAGCCTTGCCGACATTGTTGCGCTTGACGATGGAGATCATGTCGGGCGCGAACCGCCCTTCGTCCATCAGCCGCCCGATGCGCAAGCTCGCTTGCAGCCCCAACGCAATGTCGGTCAGCATGTCGGCGAGTTTCTTCTGGTACAGCTGCGTCCCGGCCAGCGGGCGGCCAAACTGCTTGCGGTCAAGCCCATATTGCCGCGCGGCGTGGAGGCAGAATTCTGCCGCGCCCATCGCGCCCCAGCTGATCCCGTAACGCGCGCGGTTGAGGCAGCCGAACGGCCCCTTCAGTCCCTGAACATTGGGCAGCAGCGCGTCGGCCGGCAGTTTCACATCGTCCATCACGATCATGCCGGTGGTGGAGGCACGCAAGGAAATCTTGCCTTCGATCTTGGGCGCGGAGAGACCAGCCATTCCTTTTTCAAGGACAAAGCCGCGAATGCCGCCGCCGTGCTCCTCGCTCTTGGCCCAGACCACAAAGACATCGGCAAAGGGAGAGTTGGAAATCCACGTCTTGCTGCCTGAGATCACGTAACCGTCGCCGTCCTTTTTGGCGTAGGTTTTCATCCCCGCCGGGTCCGATCCGGCATCGGGTTCGGTCAGGCCGAAACAGCCGATGAGTTCGCCCGAAGCCAGGCCGGGGAGGTATTTGCGCCGCTGTTCTTCTGAACCATAGGCATAGATCGGGTGCATCACGAGGCTCGATTGCACGCTCGCCATGGAACGGTATCCGCTGTCCACCCGCTCTATCTCGCGCGCGATCAGACCATAGGCGACATAGCCCGCATCGGCGCCGCCATAGGTTTCGGGAATGGTCGCGCCCAGCAATCCGGCGCGGCCCATCAGCGGGAAGATTTCGGGGGCGGAAACCTCATTGCGGAACGCTTCGATCACGCGCGGTTGCAGCTCGCTTTGCGCAAAGCCATGCGCGGCGTCGCGGATCATCCGTTCGTCTTCGGTCAGTTGGCTTTCTAGGTCGAGCGGGTCTTCCCAATTGAACGGGATGATCCCTTTGTTGGCGAGGTCCGGGCTGGCGGGGGCGTGCACTGCTTGCTCCTGAAACTGAACTGTCCGCCTGCTTTCGCAGGCTTGGACAAATCCCGCAAGACCAGCCGCATCCAGCCCGCTCCGCCGGAACCTTTACTTAGTGGAGCCGAACTTGGCGGCAAACCCGGCTTCGTCGCCTGCGCTCAGCAGTTTGGCCTGCTCGGTCCATTGATCGCGGGTGATCCGCCCGGCAAAGCGGCCCAGCACCGCGTCAACCCGTTCGATGTCGGCGGCATCCCACGCGGCAATCTGGACAAAGCTGGTGATGCCCTGTTCGTTCAGCAGCGTGGCCAGTTTGGGACCGACGCCCTTGATCCGGCGCAGATCGTCCGGCGTATTGGATGCTAGGGTTGCAGTTGGGGCTGGGGCTGTAGTTGGGGCTGGGGGCGGTGCCGGAATCGGAGCAGCGGGCGCAGCGCTGTCCGTTGCGGTGGCGACCGGCGCATCGATCAGCGCCTGATTGCGCGCCGCGCGCGCTGCGCCTTCGTCGAGCACATCCTTGCGCACACTGCCATCGCCCACCACCCGCGTCTTGCGATTGGCGCGCATCAAGAACCAGATAGCGAGGATTACAAGGACAACGCCGAGCGCGATCAGAACGCCAGCCTGAAGGGTTTGCGGGGACATGGGGAAAGGCTCCTGCGGAATCGAAAACGGGGGCGATCCTTAGCAGGACCGCTCCCCATTTCCCAAGCATTCAAATGTTACCTTATGGCGGCGCGGGACCCCTAGCCGCCGCTGCGAGCCCCTGAAGCTGAACTCGTCATGCCCGCAGCCAGCGCGTTCAGCTCAAGAAATTCCTGCCGCCAGAAATTGTTCTGCCGCCCCGCCAGCGCGCCGACATCATCGTGTGAAAAGCCCATCATCAATTCATCCCCGCGCAGCAACTGGCCAAAGGCGGCGACCGATGCGGCAAAGGCGAAATCACCGCCCGGCGCGCGTGCCTGAGTGAAGGCGTCGCGGGTCACCACCGTATCAATCAGCCGCGAGGTGTCGCCATCGGGCAGCTTGAAACGCAGTTTGACATGCGCGGCCTCGGCCATGCGGCGTTCGGCGGCGGCGGCGGGCTGGTCCTCATAACGCCGGGGAGCAATCCAGCCGCGCGATCCGGCGGGCACAATTTCGTAAATCGCCGTGACCTGATGCCCTGCACCAATGTCGCCGGCATCGACCGCATCATTGTCGAAATCCTGTTCGCGCAGCGCCCGGTTCTCATAGCCGACCAGCCTGTACTGGCTGATGACGGCGGGATTGAATTCGACCTGGATTTTCACGTCCTTGGCAATGGTGAACAGCGTCGACGACATTTCGTCGCTCAGCACCTTTTTCGCCTCCAGCGCGGTGTCGATATAGGCGTAATTGCCGTTACCCTTGTTGGCGATCTGCTCCATCATGGCTTCGTTGTAATTGCCCTGACCAAAGCCCAGGGTGGTCAGCGTGATGTCGCGGTCACGGTAGTTTTCGATCATTTCAATCAGCGTCTGATTATCCGACACGCCGACGTTGAAATCGCCATCAGTCGCCAGGATCACGCGATTGACGCCGCCTTGGATGAAGTTGTCCTCGGCGATGTTATAGGCCAGTTGCAGGCCAGCGCCCCCTGCGGTCGATCCCCCGGCGGACAATTCATCCAGCGCGCGGCGGATGGCGCGGGTGTCGTTGGTCGGTTCCAGCACCAGGCCCGCTGCACCGGCATAAACCACGATCGAAACCTTGTCCTGCGGCCCCAATTCCCCGGCCAACCCGGAAAGCGCGGTTTTGACCAGCGGGAGTTTGTCCGGGCTGTTCATCGATCCCGAAACGTCCATCAGGAACACGAGGTTGGCGGGCGGGCGTTCATCGCTGGCAATGTCATAACCGCGCAGACCGATGCGCATCAGATAGGTGCCTTCGTTCCACGGCGTGCGCGCCACGTCGGTGGTGACGCTGAACGGCACATCGCGGCTTTGCGGGCGCGGGTAATCATAGCGGAAATAATTGACCATTTCCTCGGTCCGCACCGCAGCTTGCGGTGGCAACTGGCCTTGCGACAGAAACCGCCGGGTGTTGGCATAGGCGCCCGTGTCGACATCCACGCTGAAAGTGCTGACCGGTTCGGCGGAGACAAGTTTGACGGGTGAGACTTCCTCGCCGTCATATTGCTCGCGCCCCGGATCGGTGGGCACCATCACCGGCGGGACGATATAGCCAGGAGAGGGAGCAGCGCGCACCATCTCGTTGCCGCGCAGCGCACCGCTGCGGATGCGCGAACCGGTGACCATGAGGGCGTCGGCTTCCGACATCGCTTGCGACGGAGGCGGAGGCGGAGGGGGCGGGGGAGGCGGCGGCGCTCCGGCGATTTTGCCCGGCGCATCACCCGTGCTGGCCATATCTGCGGCCCCATCGGCGCAGGCGGCGATGACAAGGCAGAGCGCAAGCACGGCCCCGAATTTCAGATGAAAAGGCGTAAAGTTGCGCATAATCGGTCCCCGCGATTGCTGTGCCCTCGAAATCTGCTGCACGGGGTTAATCGTGACTGAATGCGGCTGTAAGCAAGCCGTAATGATGCGTCGCAGCAGCAATCATACCTTTGTTTGCGGGGATTTTTCCAGTTCAGGCAGGGCGTCAGCGGGGACGACATTCTTGCGGAACAGCACCTTGTCCTCCTCGCCGAATCCGCGTTTCCAGATGACCCACATGTAAACCGCGAGGATCGCCGGTCCGCCAAACACGATCTCCATCCATTCGGGCAGATAGGTCGCCGCAAAGCCGACCACCACCGCCGGAGCCGCAGCATAGACCAGCGCCCAGCGCCAGTTGGAAACGGGAGCCTTGAGCAGCGTCTTGAGCACCAGCGCCTTGACCAGGCTCGACACCGCCAATGCGGCAAACAACGCAGCCGCTGCGCCCGCCGCCTGAAACCCTTCGCCATAGCCAAGATGCTGCACCAGCAGGATCAGGCCCACCGTCAGCACCGCTTGCAGCGTGATGACACCCAGCGAGATTGCGAGGTTCCGCTTGCGCGCGATATACACCAGCACGCTTTCAGACACGACCGCCATCGATGCCACCACTTCTGCTGCCAGCAGGATCGCCAGCGCTCCCGTGCCGCCAACGATGGCAGGGCCGCCAAGCCCCATCACCGCTTCGCCCGGTATTCCCAGCATCAAGGCGGTCCCGGCTTGCAGCGCAATGATCCAGAACCCGACCTGCCGCACTTGTGCGGCGATCGCGCTCATATTGCCGATCTTGAGGTTCTTGGTGATGACCGGCGAGAGGATCGGCTCGAAACTGGATTTCAATTTCTGCGGCAGGCTAACGACTTCCTTGGCGAACCAGTAGATCCCGACCGTCCCGGCGGACGTGAACTGGCCCAGCAGGAACACATCGAGCAGCCGCGTTCCGCGCTCAATCACGTCCGCGCCTATCAATGGCAAAGCGCGCGCGGTCATTTTCAGAAGGTAGCGCGGGCGCGGCCGCCAGCCCTTGGGCCAGCCATAGGTCTTCACGAATGACCATGCAGCGGTGAACAGTGCGGCATAGATCGAAGCAACAAAGGCCAGCGCTATCCCGCCGCTGGCCAGCGCGGGCACGAAAAATAGACCCGCAACCAGCAGGGATTTGGTCCATGGCTCCACCACCGCGCGGGCGCGCACCGTGGTGGCGATGTCATAGCGATAGGCCTGCGCGGCGAGCAGGATTTCGGTCAGCGCGAAACCCGGAATCGCCGCGATCATCCACATGTCGTATTCGGAATTGGTTCCGCTCGGAAAGATAATCATTGGAAACGCGAACAGCAGCGCGCAGGCGGCAAGCGAAAACAGCAGCGAGGTCAGCATCCCATCGAACACGAGGTTGGTGGGAGAGCCCTCCGCGCCATCGCCGTCCTCCTCCGCGCCTTCGCTCAGCCGCTGCGCCAGCCCGCGTTTTTCGCCGAGCGCGCAGATCAGCGCGAAAATCTCGATGACGACGAAGGCGGCGGCGAAACGCCCCATTTCATCGACGCCGTAGAGCCGGAAGCCAACGAACAGAAATGGTATTCCGCCCAGCAGCCGGAGAAAAAACCCAAGCGTGTTGATGCGCCCGCCCTTGGCCAGCGTCGCCATGTCGTCTCCGCCTTTATCCGGACGCAGAGTTTCTGTGGAAGGCGGCGGGATGCTCATGCGCCTTGTTCAGCCGTCAGTGGGCGGGCGAGCAACTGAGCGACCACATCGCGCGGCGATGCCCCTGCAAGAATGGCGGTCACGGCGGCGGTGATCGGCATGGCAATACCGCGCTGCTTGGCCATTTCGGCGAGCACCGGGGCGGTGTGCGCACCCTCCGCAACAGTGGTGCGATCGGCCATCAGTTCGGCGGCGCTCCGGCCCTCTCCCAGCGCCTTTCCGAGTGAAAAATTGCGGCTGGAGGTGGAGGAGCAAGTGAGCACGAGGTCGCCCAATCCGCACAGGCCCGCCAGCGTTACCGGCTGCGCGCCCAAAGCCTCACCAAAGCGCAGCATTTCGGCATAGCCGCGCGCGATCAAAGCGGCGCGGGCGTTCTGGCCAAGCCTCAACCCATCGACCACGCCGCAGGCAATCGCCAGCACGTTCTTGATCGATCCACCGACCTCTGCGCCGGTGACATCGTCGGAAAAATAGGGGCGAAAGGCCGGGCGTGCGATGACCGGGGCGAGCCGTTCCCATTGCGCGTGGCCGCCTTCGCAGGCGAGCGTTACGGCGGTCGGCAGACCGGCGGCGACCTCATGCGCGAAAGTCGGACCGGACAGCACTGCGATCCCGCTGCCCGGTGCAGCGGCGCGCGCGGCTTCGTTCATCAGCCGCCCGGTGCCCGCCTCGATCCCTTTGGAACACAGCACCAGATCGCGTGGGGGCGCGGTGAGACCGGACAGCACCTTACCCAGAACCTGCGCCGGGGTGACCACCAGCACAGTGTCGATCCCCGCCAGATCGCCAAGATCGCCGGTTGCGCGGATATGCTCCGATAGCCGGGCATCGGGCAGATATTGCGGGTTTCGGTGTTCGGAATTGATCGCTGCGACCACTTCGCTTTCATAGGCCCACAGCACCACGCCGCGCCCGTCGCTGCTGAGCATTTGCGCGAGCGCGGTGCCCCATGCGCCAGCGCCGATCACTCCGACAATCGCCGTCATGCCTTAACCCCCGCGCCGCGCACCGTCTCTGCTTCCGGATCGAGCGGCCAGCGCGGGCGCGCTTTTGTATCCAGAGGGTCGCCCGCGAAACCCGGATCGAGCGCCAATCGCTCGCAGCCCGCCCAGGCGATCATCGCCGCATTGTCGGTGCACAGCGCCAGCGGCGGCGCTACAAAGCGCATTGCACGGCGCTGCGCCAACATTTCGAGCGCGCCGCGCACGCTGTGATTGGCGGCAACCCCTCCGGCGACCACCAGCGCCGGGAACGGGCCTGACCGGCTGAGCGCGCGTTCCAGCCGGTCGAGCAGGCAATCAATCGCGGCCTGCTGAAAACTTGCTGCAATATCGGCGTTCGTATGTTTGCCGCTGTCATGTGCGCGCAGCACCGCGCTTTTCAGGCCTGCAAACGAGAAATGCGGCTCCTTCGATCCCTTGAGAGGACGCGGCAACGGCACGGCCCCCGCGTCTCCCTCGCGCGCCAACCGCTCAACCGCAGGCCCGCCGGGATAGCCGAGGCCGAGAATCTTGGCGGTCTTGTCAAACGCCTCACCCAGCGCATCGTCGATGGTGGTGGCAAGGCGGCGATATTGGCCAACGCCTTCAACCGACAGGATCTGGCAATGCCCGCCTGATACCAGCAGCAACAGATAGGGAAATCCCAGCGCGCCATCGGCCAGACGCGGGGACAGGGCGTGCCCTTCGAGATGATTGACCGCGATCAGCGGCTTTTGCGCCGCCATCGCCAGCGCCTTGCCGCTGACCAACCCGACCATGACCCCGCCGATCAGTCCTGGCCCGGCGGTCGCGGCAATCGCGTCCACTTGATCCAAACGCAATCCGGCGTCCTCCATCACACCTTCGATCATCGGTGCGAGCCGCTGCGCATGGGCGCGCGCGGCGATTTCGGGCACAACCCCGCCATAGGGCGCGTGCTCGGCCTCTTGCGACGCAATCCGCTGCGCCAGGATGCGGCGATCCCCGGTGACGAGCGCCACCGCCGTTTCGTCGCAGCTCGACTCAATGCCCAGCACGATTGCGGGCGCGATCACTGCGTCAGACTTGTGCGATACCGATCCCATCGCGCTTCCATCTAGTCCTTGTGCGGGCTAGGGCAAGCTTGACCATGAATAACGCATCCCGCTCTGCCGCCCGGATCCGCCTTGGAACCCGCAATTCACCGCTTGCCATGGCGCAGGCTATCGAAACCCGTCAGCGCCTGTGCGCGGCGCATGGCTGGGCCGAGGACGCGGTTGAATTGGTCCCCGTGCTCGCCAGCGGAGACAAGGTCCTCGACCGGCCGCTGGCGGAGATTGGCGGCAAGGCGCTGTGGACCAAGGAACTGGATCAATGGCTGGCCGAAGGGCGCATCGACGCGGCGGTGCATTCGGCCAAGGATGTCGAGACCATTCGCCCCGATGTGTTTCATTTTGCCGCATTCCTGCCGCGCGCGGATCGCCGGGATGCTCTGGTCGGTGCGGCCAGCATCGCGGCGATTCCGCGAGGCGCGGTGGTGGGCACGTCGGCACCGCGCCGCGCCGCGCAATTGCTCAACCTGCGCCCCGATTGCCGGGTTGTGACGTTTCGCGGCAATGTCGCCACGCGGCTGGGCAAGCTGGCTGCGGGAGAGGCGGACGTGACCTTTCTGGCGGCGGCGGGGCTTGAGCGTTTGGGCCAAAGCGAGGTCGGGTCACCGCTCGATGCGGCGGACTGGATACCAGCGGCGGCACAGGGCGTGATAGCGCTGGAATGCCGCGCCGATGATGCCGGGGCCACGGCAGCGCTGGCGGCGCTCGATCATGCGGGCACTCGCGCCGAACTCGAAGCGGAACGCGCGTTGCTCGCGGCACTTGGCGGGACGTGCCATTCGCCGGTTGCAGTGCTGTGCCAACCGGGCGGCGCGGGCCTCGTGATGCGCGCGGCGCTGTTCAGTCCCGATGGGACGCAGCGGATTGAGGGCGAGACGGACTTTGCCGAAGGCGATCATGCACCGGTCCGCGCGCTCGCCGCCGATCTGCTGGGGCGCGCTGCGCCGGGAATTGCGGCGCATTTCGGCGGTTCCAGAACGGGAGGCTGAATGCCCGGCACCGTCCTAATCGTGCGGCCAGAGCCGGGATTGTCGGCCAGCCTCGCGGCTGCCAACGCATTAGGGCTGAACGCTGTCGGCTATCCCATGTTCGAAATCCGCGCCGCTGCGTGGCACTGCCCTGATCCGGCTGAAATCGACGCGCTGATTATCGGCAGCGCCAATGCCATCCGGCACGGCGGAGCAGGGCTCGACTTGCTCAAGGGCAAGCCGGTTTACGCGGTTGGAGAATCCACCGCGGATGCCGCGCGCGCGGTAGGGTTTACGGTCGCTGCGACCGGCAGCGGGGGCTTGCAGAATGTGCTGGACGCCGTGCCTGTTCCGCTGCGGTTGTTGCGGATTGCCGGGGCGGACCATGTCGCCTTGCGCGTGCCGGAAGGGGTGCAGATGCAGACGGTGATCGCCTATGAAGCATTTGCCTGCGAGTTGCCCGAACCCTTGCGCGCCTTGCAGGATCTTGAGCTGACGGTGATGCTTCATTCGGCGGCGGCGGCGGAGCAGTTTGACCGCGAAAGCAGGCGCTTGGCACTGCATCGGAGCCGCATTGTGTTGACGGTGATCGGACCGCGCGTGGCAGCGGCAGCGGGCGCAGGATGGCGCGCTGTCCACGTTTCCCCGGCCCCCAATGACTATGCCTTGTTGGAATTGACCCGGCAGGTGTGCATATAGTGCACCATTCCCGGTGATAATGGGCCGCAAGAAACGGAAAAAAACCCGATGGAATCGAAATATGGCAGCCGGAGGAAGCCGACCTCGATGAGGCGATTTGTGCTGGCTGCGCTTGCTTCTTTCCTCGCTGGCGGTGCGCTGGTGGGATATGTGGTGTGGTACAATCTCAGCCCCGCTGAAACGGAGACCAGCGCTGCGGCGGACACTGCGCCCGCGCTGCCCGACGCGCCGGTTGTTGCTGGCGAACAAGGGGACGCTGCCGGTGATGCGCCCGGCGATGCAATTGCGGCCTCGCCCAGCCCGCTGGCCGAGGTGCGCGCCGCGCTTGAAGAAGGCGACACTGAAGGCGCTGCACAAGCGGTCAACCGTGTGGTCGATCAACAAGGCGGCCTCGATCAACGGCTGGCTGCGGCGGAGCAGCGGCTCGCCCGGCTTGATCTTCAGGCGCAAGCGGCGGCGGGCAATGCTGCGCGCGCCGAAGGGCTGCTGATCGCCTTTGCCACCCGCCGCGCGATCGAACGCGGGGCAGAACTTGGCTACCTTGCGGATCAATTGCGGCTGCGGTTTTCCGACCAATGGCCCAATGCGGTCAGCACCATTATCAATTTCTCGCGCGAGCCGATCCGGATCGACAATCTGACCGCGCGGCTGGATGGTCTGGGGCCGCAATTGGTCGCCCGCAACGAAGGGATGAGCTGGAACAGGCTGCAACGCGAGGTTTCGGAATTGTTTGTGATTCGCCGCGAAAACACGCCTTCCCCTCAGCCCGAGCGGCGGCTCGACCGCGCGCGGATCGCGCTGGAGCAGGGGCGCTATCAAAATGCGATTGACGAAATTCGCGGTTTGCCCGGTGCCGAACAGGCGGAAAGCTGGATCGCCGATGCCGAACGCTTCCGCGATGTGATGGCGGCGCTTGAAGTGATCGAAACCGCCGCTGTGCTCGATCAGAGCGGGCTGCGCGACGGGGCCGGAAATGCGGTGCGTCAGCCCAGCCCGGTGGAACCGGCGGGCGGCGAGTAGCGGCTGATCCTTCGCTTAGGCCTTGAGCAATTCGGGTAAAGCCCCCGATACGCCGCGGGCCTCGTCCATGAAAAACGATTTGAGCATTGGTGTGCGCTGCACTGCCGCCATGCCGAACCGCCGCATAGCGCTGGCGGTTTTACCGGGGACGCCAAACAGCCGGGTCAGCCCGTCGGTGGCCAGCGCGACCATGAAACTGTCGAGCCCGCGCCAATTTTCATAGCGTTTGAGCAATTGCGCATCGCCGGGGTCCAGCCCGATCCGCGCGCCATCGGCCAGCACCTCGACCAGCGCCGCCGCATCGCGCAGACCCAGGTTCAATCCCTGTCCCGCAATCGGGTGAATCCCATGCGCCGCATCGCCGATCAGCGCGAGTCGTTCGCCGGTGATCTTTGCCGTGTGGTGAAAGCCCAGCGGCCAGCTTGACCGCGCACCGACGCTGGTAACCTCGCCCAGAATATCGCCCATCCGTTTCTGCACTTCGGCCAGAAGCGCCCGGTCGCCCAGTTTCGTTACCGCCTTGCCGTCGGCCTCCGATACGGTCCACACCAGCGAGGATCGGTGCGTGCCATCGGCATCGTCGCGCATCGGCAATAGGGCAAAGGGGCCAGCGGGATAGAATATCTCCCACGCGACATTGTCATGTGGGCGCGAATGGGTCAGCCCGGCGATCACCGCGCGGTGTTTGTAATCCCATTTGGCAATCGTGATCCCCGCCTGATCGCGGGTCGGCGATGCGCGCCCTTCGGCGGCGACCATCAACCGGCCCTTAAGCTTGCGCCCATCGGTGAGCACGGCGGCGACGCCGAATTCGCTGCGCTGACGTTCGGCGATCTCGGCCTTGGGCACCCAATTGATCAGCGGCTCTTCTCCTGCTGCCTCAAACAAGGCCAGCCGCAGGCGGCGGTTGGGGAACATCCGCCCCAGCGTCCCTTCGTCAGGGCCGGGGGTAAAATCGAGCCTGCCGGGGCGGTTCTGATCGGTCACCGCGATGCTGGCGATGTCGCAGGCGAATTGTTCGAGGCTGTCTGCGATCCCGATATTGGTGAACAAATGCCAGCTTGCGGTGGAGATCGCGGTGGCGCGGTCGTCAAACCCCTCTGCGGTCAGCTCGGCGGGATCGGCGCGGTCGATCACATGGCTGGAAAGCCCCTGACGCGCGGCCGCCAGCGCCAGCGTCATGCCAACCAGCCCGCCGCCAAGGATCAGAAGATCGCGTGTGTCGTCCATATAATTTCCGTAACCTCTATCGCGCCGTTTGCGAATATTGCCATGCATGCCTAGAGGTTCTGGCGTGTTCGAGGCAAGAATGTTCCCTATCTGATGCGTCATTTCCTTGCATGGTTGATTGCGTGCGCTGCAATGCTGGCGTTGGGCACTCCTGCTGCGGCGCAGGATATTCCCGCATCGCCGCGCTATGGCAGCGCGAATATCGCCGCCGAATTGTTCGCGGAAGGAGATTTGCGCGCGGGCGAGACGCTCTGGCTGGCGCTGCGGTTTACCCCTTCGAGCGAGGAATGGCACGGCTATTGGTCGAACCCCGGTGATGCCGGGCAGGGAATGCAACTGGTCATTCCCGTCCCGGAGGGATGGACAGTGGGAGAGCCGGTCTATCCCGTCCCCGAAAGGCTGCTGATCAGCGGCCTGATGAACCACATTTACAAGGGCAGCTACACCGTGCTGGTCCCAGTTGAGGTCGGGGCGAGTGCTGGCACATTCGATATGGACGCGTTGACCGTCTATGCCGAATATCTTGCCTGCACGGACCGGATTTGTGTGCCGCAGGATGCGATCCTGACCGCGCAGCCGGGCGGCGATTTTGCACGCTGGCGGGCCGAAATTGCGCCGTTGATCGATGCGCGGGCGCGGTTTGAAATTGCGGGCGATACTATGCGCATCGCGGTGCCGCTTCCCGTTAGTGTAGTCCTTCCGCAGCCGCATGTGTTTGTCGCCAATCCGCAGCTGGCCGATTACGCCGTTCCGCAGACCTTTCGGCGGTCGGGCGACCTTTTGATCGCAGAGATTCCGCTCGATCAATATGGCACGGGTCAGGCAGATGCGCTGGCAGGTATTCTGGCCTTTGGCGATGGTCCGGGCGTGCGCTTTGTTGCGGGTCCGGGAGCGGTCCCGGCGGGTGGTGAGATTATTGCGGGGCCGGTGGGCGCAGTTACCCCGCCGCTATGGACGCTGATCCTGGGCGCGCTGGCGGGCGGATTGCTGCTCAACATTATGCCCTGCGTGTTCCCGATCCTGAGCCTGAAAGCCTTGAGCCTCGCGCGGGCAGGCGGCAGCGAGTCGCAGGCGCGTTCCGAAGGGTTGGCCTATACCGCTGGGGTTGTGTTGGCCTGCGTGGCGCTGGGCGCGATCATGCTGGCCCTGCGTGCGGCGGGTGAGCAGGTCGGTTGGGCGTTTCAGTTGCAGGAACCGGGCGTGGTGGTCGCGCTGCTGGTGCTTGCAGTCCTGATAACCGCCAATTTCGCAGGCGTGTTTGAATTGCCCTCGTTCAGCGTGACGAGCGGAGGCAAACCCGCCGGAGCCTTTGCCACCGGTCTGCTCGCCGCTTTTGTCGCCACGCCGTGCACGGGGCCGTTCATGGCGGCGGCGCTAGGCGCAGCGTTGCTGCTGCCGGTGGGACAAGCGTTGCTGCTGTTTGCATTGCTGGGACTGGGGCTGGCCCTGCCGTTCCTATTGCTTGGCTTTATCCCGGCCTTGCGGCGGATGCTGCCCCGGCCCGGTGCATGGATGGAAAAGTTCAGGCGGATCATGGCGATCCCGATGGGCCTGACCGCGCTCGCGCTGATCTGGCTCACCGTGCAGATTGGCGGGCGCGGCTTTGCGCTGTTTGCGCTGGTTATGGTGTTCGGGATTGTGCTCGCGCTGTTCGTTGTGGGGCGCCTGCAACGTGCGGGGAAGCTGGCGTGGCCGGCCTTTGGCCTGATCGCGGCGCCGTTCCTGATTTTTGGAGCCTTTGCGCTCCCGTCCAGCTATAGTGCGGGCGGCGATGCCTCTCCCGCACAAAGCCTGCTTGCACCGCAGGAATTCTCTCGTGATGCGCTGGCCGCGGCGCGCGCGAGCGGTAAGCCGGTGTTCGTCTGGTTCACTGCCGATTGGTGCGTCACTTGCAAAGTCAATGAAAGCGTGGCGATCGAGCGCGAGGTGACCGCGCAGGCGTTTACGGATGCCGGTGTCATCGCCATGGTCGCCGACTGGACCTTGCGCGATGAGGAAATCACTGGGTTCCTGACGCAGCAGGGCGTCGCTGGAGTGCCGCTCTACCTGTGGTACGAACCGGGAGCAGAAGGCGAGCAATTGCCGCAGGTGCTCACCGCAGACATGCTGATTGAGCGGGCTTCGGCACCGCGTTAGGCGCCCCGGCAGCGTTCGATCAATTCCATTGGCAATGTGCTGGGGTTGACGGTCACCATACCCGCGCCCGGCACCGTCACGGTCAATTGGCGCGGCCCGGCCAGCGGTTCCCACAAGGTCATGCCCGCAGGCGCGCGGCCCTGCCAGACGCTTGCGCCATTGACCTTTACAGCATCGACCGCGATCCGCCCGATATGGCCATTGCCCACCAGCGCCAGCAGCGCGCCCGCGCCGCTGTCGGCGGGACTGATCCGGGTGATTTGTAGCGCGGGAAGCTCCCCCGGTTCATCCAAACATTCCAGCGCGAGCAGCGCCGGATTGCCGGGGATGCCGTAAATCAGCCGCCCTGCATGCGCCGGGCTGTGGGCCCACACGGCCCCTTTGGTATCCGGCGAAGGCAGCGGCGCAGAGGCGAATGTCGGCTCAGCAGCGGGCGTCGCGCGGCGCAAATCCGCATCGGTGGGCGGCGGCTTGCAGGCGGCGATCGTTGCAGTCAGGGCGCATATTACAGCAGCAGCAATTGTCCGGTTCATAGCCGCGCCATGGCACAGTTGCAGATGCAGGAACATGCGGCAGCGCTGGGCTATCCGCAATCCGATCAGTCTGCGGCGGGCTTTACGAACTTCATGACAAATCGATCAGTGTTGCCGCGAATGCCCGGAGCGAACACGCTGACCGAAAGATCATCATCGGGATTGGCCAACAGGTCGCTTTGATCCGCCAGCACGAAACCGGCGCGTTCGAAATCGGCGCGCACCACGGCTGGGTCGATCCGGTGGGTCTTGTCCACCCCTTCGCGTGTGTCGCCGGGCGCGCCCGTGTGGTCGATAATTCCGACAATCCCGCCCAGTTTCATCGACGTATAGAGCGCTGCGACAAAGGTGTCAGGATCGGTAAAGGGCACGCTGTATTGCTCGGAAACCCAGTAGAGGTCATGGTAATTGAGGCTCATGATCGCGAAGTCGAAACTGCTCGCCTGATAGGTGAAGGCTTCGAAAGGATAGTGAACCAACGAGACACCCGGCGCTCGTTCGCTCAGAGCGTTCCAAGCTGCGTCTGCTGCTTCTCCGCCGCGAAATTGCTGCGGTTGCAACGCCGCGACCGAACCGGATGGTGCGACAACATGCGCCATGATTTCGGACCAGTATCCTTCGCCGGGGATCAGGTCAGCTGCTGCCATGCCGGGTTTGAGGCCGAGGAATGCGAGCACTTCGGCAGGCTTGCGCCCTTCGTCCAACGCGCGCGCCT
Organism: Qipengyuania sp. ASV99; assembly: GCF_047872805.1. Taxonomy (NCBI): domain Bacteria; kingdom Pseudomonadati; phylum Pseudomonadota; class Alphaproteobacteria; order Sphingomonadales; family Erythrobacteraceae; genus Qipengyuania; species Qipengyuania sp. ASV99. Next base: position 45,370 of record NZ_JBLQUK010000013.1, read on the forward strand.
CTGCGGGCCGGTCAGGCGCGGCGACAGCGGCGTGTATGGCGTGGACTTGCGGGGTGTGTTCGGCGTGTGCGGAGTGCGCAGAGTGATCGGCTTGGCTCTGCGCCAATACGGCCCCGCCGCCAAGAGCGAGGGCGGATCCGGTGAAAAGTGCGAGCATGGTGCGGTTCATGGCTGATTCTCCCCTTTTCACAGACAAAACGCGCGCGCGGCAAGCGAGACAAGTAGCCTACGATGAAGAACTTTGGCGCTCGACCAACGGCCTTGGTGGGCGTTCAGGCGGCGCGGGGTTGCACGGTTAATTGCAGGCCCAGCGCGTCCAACACACCTAGTAGGGTTTCCAGAGTTGGGTTCCCATCTTCCGATAAAGCGCGATAGAGAGCCTGACGACCGAGGCCCGATTTTTGAGCGATCTCGCTCATGCCCTTCGACCGCGCGACATCACCCAGCGCTCGAGCTATGTACTTGGGATCATTCCCCTCCATCGCTGCTTCGAGATAATAGAGGATATCCTCCTCCGTCTCGAGGTAATTGGCTGGGTCAAACGGGCGAAGCTCCATCGGCGCTCTCGATCTCTTCCTTTAGCCGCTTTGCCTTGGCAATGTCGGCATTCTGCGTTCGCTTGTCGCCTCCGCACAGGAGAATGACAAGCTCTTTGCCTCGCTGGAAGAGATGCACCCGGTAGCCTGGCCCATAGTCGATGCGAAGTTCGAAGACCCCGTCCTTTACAGACTTGTGATCGCCGGAATTTCCATCGGCGAGGCGGACAAGGCGCATCACGATCTTCGCGCGCGCCCGCCGGTCTCGCAAAGAGTCAAGCCAATCCGAGAAGACCGGGGTTTCCACCAGCTCGTAGGCTTGTCCCTTATGGGGGACATTTGACGTCCCGTCAACTTGGCCCGTCACCTGAGTTCATCCAATCGAACCCAATCGTCGCTATCGGGTAATTTGCCGAACCAAAAGCGCCACCCATTTACGTTCGTACCGGAAATCGCGCTTGCCGCATCTGACGGGCTGGAGCGCACAACGCCATTCTGATCAACCCAACGACCGTCTCTGATTTCCGATTTGTACTGCACGCCTTTATATGTGGCTCGAAATAACGTACCCTCAGGAAAAATGAACCCGTTGAAAATAGCGGACGTTCCAGAGACGGAAGAGGCACCGCTATTACTGCCAGAAAGACTGCGAGCGGCAGAACGGCTGCCTGACCGACTCTTCTGCCGATTGGGCGAGCCTCCGTACCGCTCCGGGCCACTGCTATCCATGGGCAGCCGCAAGATACTGCGTAGCACGTCATTGTAGCTGTCCGCTTCTGATGTTCTTAGTGCGGTGAGAGCCTTGAAAACCTCAAAATCAATATCAATCTGCATTTGCGCACCTATCTATCTTAGATAGATTAGATAGAACACGACCCAGAAAGAGTCAACCCTAAGCCTTCCCACCCATACGCTTCGCCCGCACCTTCCCATACCGCGTCTTGCGCGTCCCCGGCTTGCCCTCGTTGCTCCGCCCGACAATCGGCGCACGTTTCTCGCCATCCGGGATGCCGAGTTCATCCGCCTCCAGCCGCCGGATTTCATCGCGCAATCTGCCGGCTTCCTCGAATTCGAGGTTGGCCGCCGCGTCGCGCATGCGTTTTTCGAGGTCTTCGATATAGGCCCGCAGATTGTGGCCAACCAGATTGTTGACCCCATCCTCGATCTCGACCGTCACGCTGTCCTGCGAAGCGGTGTGGGCGACGATGTCCTGAATATTGCGCTTGATCGTGGTCGGGGTGATGCCGTTTGCCTCGTTATAGGCTTGCTGCTTTTCACGGCGGCGGTCGGTTTCGGCCATTGCGCGTTCCATGCTGCCGGTGATCCGGTCGGCATATAGGATCACGCGGCCATCGACATTGCGCGCGGCGCGCCCGATGGTTTGCACCAGCGAGGTTTCGCTGCGCAGAAAGCCTTCCTTGTCCGCGTCCAGAATGCACACCAGCCCGCATTCGGGAATGTCGAGCCCCTCGCGCAGCAGGTTGATCCCCACCAGCACATCATAGACGCCCATCCGCAGGTCGCGGATCAGCTCGATGCGTTCCAGCGTTTCGACGTCTGAGTGCATATATCGCACCCGCACTCCCGCCTCGTGCATGAATTCGGTGAGGTCTTCGGCCATGCGCTTGGTCAAAGTGGTGACCAGCGTGCGGTAACCCTGCTTTGCGGTGGCGAGGCATTGCTGGATGCAATCCTGCACCTGATCCTCGACCGGGCGGATTTCGACCGGCGGGTCGATCAGGCCGGTGGGGCGGATAACCTGTTCGGCGAACACGCCGCCGGTCTGCTCCATTTCCCAATTGCCCGGCGTGGCGCTGACCGCAAAAGTCTGCGGGCGCATCGCGTCCCATTCGTTGAAACGCAAAGGGCGGTTGTCGATGCACGAGGGCAGGCGAAAGCCATATTCCGCCAGCGTGATCTTGCGGCGGTGGTCGCCTTTGGACATGGCACCGATCTGCGGCACGGTCTGGTGGCTTTCATCGACAAACAGCAGCGCGTTTTCGGGGAGATATTCGAACAAGGTTGGCGGCGGTTCGCCGGGCAAGCGTCCGGTGAGGAAGCGCGAATAATTCTCGATCCCCGCGCAGCTGCCGGTTGCGGCGATCATTTCTAGGTCAAAGTGGGTGCGCTGCTCCAGCCGTTGATGTTCCAGCAGCTTGCCTTCGGCTTCGAGCTCCTTCAGTCGCTCGGCCAGCTCGAATTTGATCGCTTCGGCGGCCTGTTTCATGGTCGGGCCGGGGGTGACATAATGCGAATTGGCATAGACGCGCACCTTGTCCAGCACCGCGCCTTTCTTGCCCGTCAGCGGATCAAATTCGGCGATTTCTTCGATCTCGTCGCCGAAAAACCCGATCCGCCACGCCATGTCCTCGTAATGGCTGGGGAACACCTCCAGGCTGTCGCCGCGCACACGAAAACACCCGCGTGTAAAGGCGGTGTCGTTGCGCTTATATTGCAACGCGACCAGCTTGCGTATCAATTCGCGCTGATCGACTACGTCGCCCATCTTGATGTCGAAAATCATCGCGGAATAGGTCTCAACCGATCCGATGCCATACAGACATGACACCGAAGCCACGATAATCACGTCGTCGCGTTCGAGCAGCGCGCGGGTGGCCGAATGGCGCATCCGGTCGATCGCCTCGTTCACGCTCGACTCCTTCTCGATATAAGTGTCGGAGCGCGGGACATAGGCCTCGGGCTGGTAATAGTCGTAATAGCTCACGAAATATTCGACCGCGTTTTCGGGAAAGAAGCTTTTGAATTCGCCATAGAGCTGCGCGGCGAGGATCTTGTTGGGGGCAAGGATCAGCGCGGGGCGCTGCAATGTGTCAATCACCTTGGCCATGGTGAAAGTCTTGCCCGAGCCGGTCACGCCGAGCAGCGTCTGGGTCTTTTCTCCAGCCTGCGCGCCTGCAACCAATTCGGCGATTGCGGTTGGCTGATCGCCTGCAGGCTCATATTCGGACACCAGTTTGAACGGTCGCCCCGGCATGGATTTTTCCGGGCGGTGGGGGCGGTGCGGGACGAAATCTTCGCCGGTCTCTGGCTCTGCCAGTCCGCGCCTGATGATTAGCTCTGACATGTTGCGGGATATGGCGTGATGATTGGCGGTTGTGAAGCACCGCTGCTGTGTTTAGCCTGAGCGCGGGTTCATGGGAGATATTTGCGATGAAGATTTGTTTGACAAATTCCGCGACGGCGCTCGGGCTGGCGCTGGCGCTCTCCGCTTGTGGCGGCGGCACCGGTGACGCCGATGCTGACGGCGACGGCACAATCACTCAGGATGAGGTCAACGCGGCGGTTGCCGATGTCAGCATCAATCCGGGCAATTGGGAAAACACGGTCGAATTTGTCGATGTGGAACTCGACGAAGCGGCGCTGCCGCCAGAGGCACGCGGGTTTATCGGGCCAGTGCTTGAATCGATGAAGGGTCAGGTCAACACCACGCAAAGCTGCGTCACACCTGAACAGGCGGCCCGGCCCGAAGCCGAGATGTTTTCAGGCAACGATAACGCCAATTGCGAATATGATCGCTTTTCGTTTTCAGGCGGCACTATCGACATGGCGATGACCTGCAACGATCCTGCCTCGGGTAAGGCCACGATCACCAGCACCGGGACCTACACGGCAGATGATTATGCGATGGATATGACCATCGCCATGGAAGGGACGGAAATGGGCGCAATGAAAATCACCGCCAGCAGCAAGGGCAAACGCACGGGCGAATGCGCCAACTAGGCAACGAGGCTATAATCGGCAGTGAAGGGCGGCAAGGGGTTTGCCCCGGTCGCCCTTTTGCTATCGCGCTGCAATCATTTGGAACCTTGGCGCTTCACCGCGCATTCACTCTGCGAAGGTAAGGAAAGGTTCGATGTCCAGCCGCGAAACCCTGTTTGAATATCCCAAGGCCGCCTTTGCGGAGACTGAACTCGCGCGGCGCATCGCGCTGGCGGCAGAGGATTATCCTGAACAGGAAAAGGGCAAGCCGCACCTGCTCCGGCTGCTGGGCGAGTTGGACCTGTTGATCGAACCGGCGCGGCGGGTGGTCCGTAGGCTGGATATACCGCAGGCGAAGCGGCCGCAGACGATCATTCTGATGCCGGGATTTGCCACCGGACCAACGCGGATGCGCTATATGGCGCGCAATCTGGAAAAAGCCGGGCACCGGACCAAGCGCTGGGGATTGGGGCGCAATTGGGGCGTGGCGGCGGATTCGCTGACCCGGCTTGAACAGCGGTTGGATGAAATCTGCACCCGCTATGATGCGCCGGTCGCGCTGGTGGGATGGAGTCTGGGCGGGCTGTATGCGCGCGAACTGGCTAAGCGGCGGCCCGAATGCATATCCCGCGTGATCACAATGGGTTCACCCTTTTCCGGCTCTCCGCGCGCCAACAATGTCTGGCGCGTGTATCAGGCGATTGCCGGTCACCGCGTGGATCAGGTGCCGATTGATGCCAATGTCTCGGTCAAACCGCCGGTGGAAACCATCGCCCTATGGAGTCCGAGCGATGGGGCGATTGCGCCCCGCAGCGCGGCAGGCCTGCCCGGTGAGCGCGACCGCGCCATTGCGCTGCGCTGCACCCATGCCGGTTTCACCTATTCCCCCGAAGCGATCCTGACGGTGCTGGCTGAACTCGACCGCGCGCAAAGCAATTAGAATGCTTTCCTTTTGTCCTTGCCGCGCTAGGATGAGCTTCACGGTTTTGTGCAATGCGGGGATCGATGGGGGATCACACCCAACAATTTGACGAGATGTTTGATGCGGGCGGCAACACGCGCCCCGCGTACACGGATTACTGCCGCTGGTACAATGAGCAGAACCCCGCCCTGTTAAGGCGCAAGAACTCCGAAGCGGATGAAAGCTTTCGCCGAACGGGGATCACTTTCAACGTCTATGGCGAAGATGAGGCGGAAGAACGCCTGATCCCGTTCGACATGGTCCCGCGGATCATCACCGCGGGCGAATGGCGGCGGCTGACGCGCGGCATCGAACAACGGGTCCGGGCGCTCAACGCGTTTTTGTATGATCTGTATCACCGGCAGGAGATTATTCGCGCCGGCCGGGTGCCCGAACGGCTGTTTCGGCAGAACGCCGCGTGGCTGCCCAATATGGTCGGCATGACCCCACCGGGCGGAATTTACACACATATTGTCGGGATCGATCTGGTGCGCACCGGGCCTGACGATTTCTTTGTGCTCGAAGACAACGCCCGCACGCCTTCGGGCGTTTCCTACATGCTGGAAAACCGCGAAACGATGATGGCAATGTTCCCGGATGTGTTCAGCCGGGTCGCGGTGGAAAGCGTGTCCAACTATCCGCGCCGCCTCGCGCGTAGTCTTGCTGCCTGCGCTCCCCCGGCATTTTCCGCGTCAGGCGGTGCCAAACCGATGGTCGCGGTGCTGACCCCGGGGATCTACAATTCGGCCTATTTCGAACACGCTTTCCTCGCCGATCAGATGGGCGCTGAACTGGTCGAGGGCAGCGATTTGCGCGTCGTTGATGGCCGGGTGCAGATGCGCACGACGCGCGGCTATACCCCGATTGACGTGCTGTATCGCCGGGTCGATGACGATTATCTCGACCCGCTGACATTTGAACCTGACAGCGTTCTGGGTGTGCCCGGCATCATGGATGTCTATCGCGCTGGCGGGATCACCATCGCCAATGCACCGGGAACGGGTGTGTCGGATGATAAGGCGATTTATTCCTTCATGCCCGAAATCGTTGAGTTCTATACTGGCGAGAAGCCGCTGCTGCCCAATGTCGAAACCTGGCGCTGCGCTGATAGCGATAGCCTCGCCTACGTGCTCGACAATATTGCCGATCTGGTGGTGAAGGAAGTGCATGGTTCGGGCGGTTACGGGATGTTGATCGGGCCAACCGCGACCAAGAAGGAGATCAGGGAGTTTCGCGCCAAGCTGGAGGCAAATCCTGAAAACTACATCGCCCAGCCGACTTTGGCGCTTTCGACCTGCCCGATTTACACCAACAAGGGGTTGGCCCCGCGCCATGTCGATCTGCGTCCCTATGTGCTGGTCTCGCCCGAAGGGATCGACATCACCCCCGGCGGATTGACCCGCGTGGCGCTCAAGAAAGGATCGCTGGTGGTCAATTCATCGCAAGGCGGCGGCACCAAAGACACTTGGGTGCTGAAAGACTAATGCCCGGAGCCCCCCCATGCTAGGCCGGACCGCCAATGGGATGTTCTGGATGTTCCGCTATCTGGAGCGGGCGGAGAACACCGCGCGGCTGCTTGATGCAGGACTGCGCATGGCGCTGACCCGTGATCTCGAAACGGCGGAGGAGGAATGGCGTTCGGTCATTGCGACGCTGGGGCAAAAGCCGCTCTACGAAGCGACGCATGACAGTTATGAAGGGTCTTCGGTTTGGAATTTTGTCCTGCGCGACAAATCCAACCCCGGCAATGTGCGCCAAATGTTTGCCGCCATGCGCAACAATGCCCGCACCGCGCGCACCAATATTTCCAGCCAAGTGTGGGAAGCGGTCAATGAAAACTGGATGAAGCTCGACACATTGCTGGCCCGCCCGGTCACTCAGGGGCAAGTCGGCGGAGTGGTGACGCGGTTGCGCCGCACGGGAACGCAGGTGCACGGCGCGCTCGACGGCACGATGCTGCGCGACGAAGGCTATCATTTTGCCCGCGCGGGCACCTTTATCGAACGCGCGGAAAGCACCGCGCGCATCCTTGACATGAAATATTATCTGCTGCTCCCTTCGCTGTCCTATGTCGGGTCGAGCCTCGACAGCGGGCAGTGGGATCAGGTGCTGCGATCAGTTGCCGGGGCCAGCGCCTACACCTGGCTCAACGCCGGAAGGATTGATGCGCGCGGGATCGTTGAATTTCTGGTGCTGGACGACCGGTTCCCGCGCAGTCTCGCTTTTTGCCGCAGTGCGCAGCGCGAACATCTCGCCGCGCTGTCGCGGATGCACGGGGTGGAGGGCCATTCCAACGCGCTGCTGCGGGAGGCCGACCGTGACATTGCCGGGATTACGGTCGAACAGATATTTGAACGCGGTCTGCATCAATTCCTGATCGATTTCACGGCGCGCAATGCGGCCATCGCGCAGGCCATCGGAGAAGATTACAGGTTTCTTGCATGAGGTTGTCCATCCGTCACACGACCCGCTATTCGTTCAAACAACCGGTGATCCACGCGCTGCAACGGCTGCGCTTGACGCCGAAGGAGACGCAGGGGCAGAAAATTCTCGATTGGACGATGATTTACGAGAATGCCCGGGCAGAGCTTGAATATGACGACCAGAATTTCAACACGGTAACGCTGGTCGGGGTCGATCCCGGGGCAAGTGAGGTCACCGTGACCTGCCGGGGCACAGTCGAAACGCAGGACAATGCCGGTGTCATCGGACGTCACGCAGGGCATATGCCCTTATGGAGTTTTCTCAGTCAGACCCCTTTGACGCGGCCGGGACCAAAACTTCGTGCCTTGATCCGGGACATTGGCGATCCATCCAAAGGGGCGGGAGCCAAATCGGCTGACGATGCGGCACGGCTCGATTACTTGCACGCATTGTCCGCGCGTATCCGCGAAAGCGTGGCGTATCAGACGGGTATGACCGGGGTGACGACCACGGCAGAGGAATCCACCGCACATGGCGCAGGCGTGTGTCAGGATCACGCGCATATCTTCATCGGTGCGGCGCGCGCGGCTGATATTCCGGCGCGTTATGTCAGCGGCTATCTGATGATGAACGACCGGATCGAACAGGAGGCCACGCACGCCTGGGCTGAGGCGCATATTGACGGGCTGGGCTGGGTCGGGTTCGATATTTCCAACGGCATCAGCCCCGATCCCCGCTATGTCCGCGTCGCCACCGGGCGCGATTACCGCGATGCCGCACCGGTCACCGGGATCAGCTTTGGCACGACCGAGCAGGTGTTAACCGTGGATGTCGCGGTGGAGCAGCAACAGGAAACCCAGCAGCAATAGGGCTTCCCGATGGGCTGCGCCTGCTCTAATCGCTCGGCTCTGACCTTTCGGAGAGACTCCAATGACCTACTGTGTTGGCATGATCGTCGATCAGGGCATTGTCCTGATGAGCGACACACGCACCAATTCGGGCGTCGATAACATTTCGGTGTTTCGCAAAATGTTCCATTGGCAGGTGCCGGGTGAACGGATGATTGCGGTCATGACCGCTGGAAATCTGGCAACCACTCAGGCGGTCATCAGCCAGCTTGAGGAACGCACCAAGCAGCCGGAAGAGCGGGAGACCACGCTGCTCAATGGGCCGACAATGTTCAGCGTGGTGAGCGAGATCGGCAAATTGCTGCACACGACGATCGATACTCAGCAGAAGGTCAATGGCGACCGGGGCAAGGGGCGCTTTACCGCCTCAATGATCGTCGCGGGACAGATCGCCGGAATGGAACCGCGACTGTTCATGATCTATCCCGAGGGCAATTTTATCGAGGCCAGCTGGGATACGCCGTTCTTTCAGATCGGAGAGACCAAATATGGCCGCCCGATCCTGATCCGCGGCTATGACCGCAACATGAGTTTCGAAAACGCTGTCAAATTGTTGATGGTGTCGTTCGATTCCACTTTGAAAGCGAACCTGTCGGTGGGACTGCCGCTCGATCTGTTGGTGATTGGCAAAGACAGCTTTGCCCCCACGCATCAGCACCGCGTAACCGCCGAAGATCCCTATTTCGACACGATATCTTCCAACTGGGGCGATGCCCTGCGTTCGGCATTCCATTCGCTGCCCGATTACAGTTTTGGTCCGGAAACAGGAACAGAGTCTGGTGGGGGCTGACGTTGGCCTGCTAACTTCTACCTAAAGGCGATTACATAGGGATAATATGGTTCGTTCCGGAGTAAATATTTGTAAGATTTCCGGGCTTTGACGTAAGGGTGAACCGCAGTTTGATCCAAAATGGGTTAGGTCAGGCGTGAATAAAATCCGGGGTGCGCGCAACACCCTGGCATGACCAGCAAAGCATCGCTTCACTTCATTGACTCCAACAGCCGCCACCGCGCGGAACTGGCAAGGGTTGGTTTCGCTCTGGGTCACCATGCCGAGGTGTATGGCGACCTATCCGAACTGTCGGTCCATCCACCGCGAGAGGGCATTATCATTGCTCGCGACGCACCGGAGGAAGGGGGCGTGGCGGTTATCCTCGAACGGCTCAGCCGGCTCGGCATCTGGTTGCCGTTGATCGCGGTCGATACGGACCCGAGGCCAGGTAGGATCGTCTCTGCGATCAAGGCAGGGGCGCTTGATTATCTGTCGCTGCCGCTGGAAACCGAGCGGTTCGAACGCTGCCTGCAACGCATCGAGAAAGAGGCCGAGGTGTTCGGCGCTGCCCGCCGCCGCATGATCGAAGCGCGCGACCTTATCTCCAGCCTTTCGGCGCGCGAACGCGAAGTGCTCGACTGGCTATCCGAAGGCAGCAGCAACAAGACCATCGCCCGCGAACTCGAGATCAGCCCGCGCACGGTTGAAATCCACCGCGCCAATATGATGCAGAAACTGGGCGCGCGCCATGCGGCAGAGGCTGTGCGGTTGAAACTCGAAGCAAAACTGGAGCCGAAGATAGAGCTGAATTGAAACAGATTTCGACCCCCCGATAGGGTAGCACCTGATCCCCTTTCGGTACCCACGCGGCTCTCGGCATCCATTTGCTGCCGGGGGCCGTGTTTGGTTTGCGAGTGCCTGATTCTGGATATGGCCGGCTTTCGGCACCCTAGCGGCAGAAACTTGATCCTGTGCCCTCAAGATGGAAATGGTCGGCGTGAGCGCGATTGTAATCCGGGCCCAGCACCGTGCCAAACCGTTTGCATGCGCTGGAATGGACCACGCGCAAGAATTCGCGCTCTGCCGCAGTGCCGCCGTCCCAGTCTTCGGTTAGCGAAATCCGCCTCCCGTCTTCGAGCACAAAGGCAGACACGTCGATCGCTTCTGCGCTGGCATGGGCAGAACGGCGCTGCGACCCGGCGACGTTGCGGCAGGAATAGCTGCCCATCGTCTCAATCCGGGCAAGCGGGCTGCCCAGCAACTGGCGCGCGGCACGGTCAACGCCAAAGCGCGCCCAATCGCCAAACGCGCTGGCCACGCGGCATTGCACTGCGCCGATATTACTGATGCCGAATTGCGAGGTGTCGCCCGCCAATGCGGACAGCTGCACGGTGCCCAATTTGTTGCATCCCGGCGCAGCATAGGTGTCTGGCAGGGGGTTGAACCGCGCCCCGGCGTTGCTGAGATTGGTTAGGCAAGCGGCATCTTCGGCGCGCGGCGCGACGCTCTGCGGGGCTGAGGCCATACGCGGCGGCGCGGTGCGTGTGTAGGTCTGGCTGGTGCCAGAAGGAGAGCTGGCAGCGGACCCGCCGCCTATTCCGCCGCTGTTGCCAGTCGGAATGATCGATCCGCATCCCGCCAATGCGAGTGCCGCAATCGCGGGCGTCATGGCCCTTAGAAATGCCCGGTGGTTCATACCTAAGGATGATTACCGGGAAAAGGTTAACGCCGCGGAAAGGCCTTATGCTAACCAAACCCTATTGCGCGGATCCGGGATTGTCCGTGGCAATAGTCGGATGGATGGTGGTCGTTGTTCAAGGCAACTCCTCGGCAATCTGCTCCCACAGCTCAATCTTGATTCCATTAGGGTCGAGTATCCAAGCAAACTTTCCGTAGCCTTCATCGGCACTGCCATGCATTTCAACCCCGCGCGATTTTAGAACTTCGACAAAACCATCGAGATCATTGACACGCAGATTGATCATGAAACTGCCAGTGCCTGGCTTGATATATTGATCGTCGGGAAAGTGGCTGATGAGCGAATAGGGATTGGGTTTGGGTTCATCTGCCCAGGCGAGCTGCGGCCCATATTCGCCGTCAATGCCCAGCTTGTCCCGATACCATGCGCGGGTCGCTTCGGGATCGGCAGCCACATAGAAAATACCGCCAAGGCCGGTCACGCGCGGTCCCGTTTTTTCGTTCATTGGATTGCCTCCCCAATTGATGTCTCTGAGTCCTCCTGCGCAGTGTGGACCAAGCTGAGGCGCAAATCAAAACCTTGTGGTGAAAGCAATCACGCTGTCAGGCAGCAGATCGAGCAAAGCGCTTTCGATGACCTTGTCAAATCCTGTCAGCACCATGACCCCGACCAGCATCAACGCGCCGCCAAACAGCGGCTTTGCATAGTGCGCCAGCCTGCCCAGAACCTTGCGCCGCTCGCCCATGGCGGCGCGCGATCCATAGGCAAAGGCGAGAATCGATACGGCCACGCCGAGGGCAAAGGTCAGAAAGATCAGGAAGCTCGCCGTCAGGTCCTTTCCCTGGCTGGCCGCTGCGATCGCCACGCCCAATGTCGGCCCCACACACGGTGCCCAGACCAGTCCAAGCAACATACCGATGGCGAATTGGCCCTGCCAGCCTGCGCCTCCGACCCGCTCAAGCCGCCGATTGCCGAAATTGGCGAGAGGGGCGGCGGCGGCAGAGAGCGCCGCCTGAGCTTGCGGCACGATCAGCACAATTCCCGCCGCCGTCAGCAGCGCGCCTGCCATCGAACGGACCAGTTGTTCGTCAATCCCGAGCGAATAGCCAAACGCGATCACAGTGAAGCCGAACAGCGTAAAGCTGACCACCAATCCGGCGGCCAGCGCGAGCGGTCCAAACCGGCTCTTGCCCAACGCCGAGGCGACAAGGATCGGCACCAGCGGCAGCACGCAGGGGTTCAGAATTGTCACCAAGCCCGCGACAAAGGAGATCAGCGCGCTGCCGAGCATGATGGTTCAGCCAGACCGGGTGCGCGTCCTTCAGAGCGCCCCGAGCACGACGCGGCGCAGCCGCGTGCGGTTTGTCTCTGCGACCGAGCGTGCAGCCTCGTTCATGCCCTTGAACACCAGCACGGTGGATTGGCGCGGGATGCGGTGCGCGCGCAGAAAGGCTTTCTCTTCGTCGAAATCGAGCTTTACGAACAGCACATCGTCGCTGGCCCGCTCCTTGCGCAATTCATCAAGGATCGGCGCCTGTGCGCGGCAAGTCGGGCACCAATCGGCATAGACATCAACGACGATGGTCTTACCCTTTTTCTGCGCCATCATGAAGCTTGCTTCATCATAGATCTGCCAACCAGCGGTGGTGGCCTGCGCATTCAATTGCATCGCGCCGACTATCAGCGCTCCTATCGCGGCGATGAGGACAAAGAGGCGGGTCATGATGCGTGCTCCAATGCGAGATACCGGTCAGAATACTGGCTGTTCTCAATGGAGTTCGCACCGCACCGCTGCGAAGTTACAGCGCGGGCTGCGGGCTTTTGGCCGGGGCGGCCTTGCTCACTGCGACAATCGCGATCCACGCAGCGATGAAACCGGGGACGATTTCATACAGACCCTCTCCGCCGACGAAGTTCGAATTGAGCCCCAGCGCGATCCACCCGCCGGTCACCAGCGCGCCCGTCACCAGACCCGCGACCGCGCCCGTGCCGGTCATTCCGCGCCAAGTTAGCGCCAGGATGATCAGCGGGCCGAACGCCGCGCCAAACCCGGCCCAGGCATTGGACACCAGGCTCAGCACTTGCGATTTGGGATCGCTTGCCATGACAATCGCCGCGAGTGCCACCAAGGCGACGCACACCCGCCCGACGTTCACCGCCTCGCGCTCGCTTGCCCGCTTGCGCAGAAACAGGCGGTAGAAATCCTCTGTCAGCGAGCTCGACGACACCAGCAATTGCGACGAGATCGTGCTCATGATCGCGGCCAGCAAAGCGGCGAACAGGAAGCCGGTGATAAACGGGTGGAACAGCAATTTGGACAGCACGATGAAGATCGTCTCCGCATCCTCCACCACCAGCCCGTTGCGCTCCGCATAGGCGCGCCCCGCGAGCCCCATGCCGACCGCTCCGATCAGCGCAATCGCCATCCAGCTGAGCCCGTAAGTGCGCGCCCGCGCCACCTGCTCCACCGACTTGATTGCCATGAACCGCACGATGATATGCGGTTGTCCGAAATAGCCCAGCCCCCATGTCACCGCGCTGATGAAGCCCAGCAGCGTCAGCCCCTCGGTCAGGCTCAGGAACCCCTCCACCGGCACATCGGCCAGCGATCCGCCCGCTTCGCCGCCGCTGCCGAACATCACCACCAGCGGCATCATCACCAACGCCACCATCATGATGATCCCTTGGACAAAGTCAGTCAGGCTGACCGCCAGAAACCCGCCCACCATCGTATAGGCCAGCACGATCCCGGCGGTGATGACGATGCCGAGCATGTAGTCGCTCAGCCCCGTATTGGGCAGCACCCCGGCAAAGGCGGTTTCGAACAGCTTGCCCCCGCCGACCAGCCCTGCGGCGGTGTAGACGGTGAAGAACACCACGATCACGATCGCGCTGATGACGCGCAGATTGGTGCCCTGATCGGGGAAGCGATTGGCGAGGAACTGCGGGATCGTCAGCGCATTGCCGTGTTCCTCTGTCTGAGCGCGCAGCCGCGGCGCGACCACCGTCCAATTGACCGCCGCGCCCACGAACAGCCCGATCCCGATCCACGCCGCCGACAGCCCGGTCAGATACAGCGCCCCCGGCAGCCCCAGCAGCAACCACCCCGACATGTCCGATGCCCCGGCAGACAGCGCCGCCACCGCTGGCGGCAGGTTCCGCCCGGCGAGCAGATAGCCCTCGCTGTCGGCGGTTGATTTGCGCCAGGCGTATAGGCCGATGGCGATCATGGCGATGAAGTAGAGGGCGAGGCTGGCAAGGGTTGCAGTGTTCATACCGCGCACCTCTATCAAGCCCGCCTCGCTTTGGCCACCGGGGCGCGGCAGCGGCAAATCCTACAGGATGGAACACATGGAACACAGTCCCTGGAGCAAAAATTCCCTCGATCAGAGGCGCAAAATTTGATCGAACGCCCCGATCACACCCGCAGACCTGCGCGGGTGCCAGACCAACCAGGCGAAAGCCTGTCCTGAACCTGCCAAAGAAAACCATGCCCCCGCTGTAACAGCCGCAAGGGGTGTAGGAAACGCGCGGGGGCTCTCGCCGCTCTCGCCGCTCTGGCCGCAAGCCCCGCCGCCGCGCCCCCAACCATCACCCCAGCCCCGCTTGCCCAAACCCGCGCGGTCGGGCAATTGGGCGGTAAAGGGGAGCGCATGTGAGCCTAGTTGACGAACTTCTTAGGGCCAAGACAGAAGAGGACGTCAAAGACGCCTATATCAAGGCTCTGGGCCTGAAAGGCGTATTCAAGGGTTTGGTCGATATTCAGACCCCCGAGATTTGGTTCGAGGCCAAGGAATCCCCGACCCCGCCTCTGCTGATGTTCGCACAATTGCTCACCTATGTCCGCGCCGCGCGCTTACGCGGGGAGGCAATCCCCGGCTTCCTGTGTGTGATCGATCGCGAGAAAGCCGCGCTGATGGCGACCGACCACGCCATACCAATCCTTGAAGACAAGACGATCATATGGCCCAAATCAGGATCAAAGGCGGACAAGACGCTGGCCGCTGCCATCGCGCCTTATGTCGAGAGCCATTACGTCCTGTACGAAATCGAGGATTACGAAGTGGAATTCATCAAGGCGACCAAGGACGCGATCCGCGAAGGACGCATCATCCGCACCCAGATCACGCCCGACAATCTGCGGCAGGTGTTTGACCGGTGGGTCGAGATGGTCGGCGTCGAACTTGGCGTGACCAGTGAAGCCGATTACGCCGTGCTGTTCTTTGCCGATATCATGCACGATGGCGAGAACGCGGCGATGACCAATCTGCCCGCGCGCCTGCTCTATGATGGGGAAAAGCCGGTGTTTCTGCTCCACGGCGAAACCTACGATCTCGCCAGCGAGCGCGGCTATTACAATTTCTGGAAAATCTACCACCGCCCGCCGGAGAAAGAATATCGGCACTATCTGCTCGAACGACGCGACAGCCTGCTGCCGATTGACGATCAGAAGTTCAAGGGCGCTTATTACACCCCGCTGCACATCGTCGATAAAGCCTATGACCAATTGACCGCCACGCTGGGCGAGAATTGGCAGAGCAAATATATCGTTTGGGATATGTGCGCGGGCGTTGGCAATCTGGAGGCCAAGCACTCCAATCTGCGTAATGTCTATATGTCCACCCTGGACAAGGAAGACGTGACGATCATGCGCAGCAACCCGGCCTTCGCTGGGGCCGAGATTTTCCAGTATGATTATCTGAACGACGACATCACCGATTTTGGCGAGATTGATTATTCGATCACGGACAAGGTGCCGCAATCCTTACGCGATGCGATTGCGGCGGCGCGCGAGGGGAAGAAAGGCGCGAAGCCGATACTGGTGCTGATTAATCCGCCTTATGCGGAGGCGATGAATGTCGAAAACACTTCGCAAGGTGGGGCGAAGGCGGGATTGAAAAGCGGTGTCTCGAAGACTCGTATCAGTGCAGGGATGGAGCACCTCGGCTACGCCGCGCGCGAATTGTTCGTGCAGTTTCTGCACCGCATCATGTCCGAACTGCCGCGGTCAAAGCTGGCGATGTTCAGCACGCTGAAATACGTGAATGCCCCGAACTTTGCTCTGTTTCGTGAGCAATGGACTGCCGAATATCTCGATGGATTCGTGGTTCACAGCAAAGCCTTTGACGGGCTGAAAGGCAATTTCCCGATTGGGTTCTTGATCTGGAACTTGGCCGCAACTCGTCCAGCCAAGTCAGTCGGCACGATTGCGGTAGACAAGGCTGGGGACTTCGTCGCGCAGCATATCTTCTATCGCGAGCCACTTCGTTTGCCTCTGGCGGAGTGGATTGTTCGCCCACGCTCAAACCGAACACCTGCGTTGCCTCTCAAGAACGCCATTGAGCCAACCTCCAGTACAAAGGATGTTCGGGGGAGATGGTGGGCTGATGGAGCGATTGGCAGCATGATCGTCTTTGGTAACGATCTCCAGCATGCTTCTACAACGGGCTTGCTCGCATCGGGTTATGGGAATGCTGGCGCATTTTTCGTCACCAAAGAAAACCTCTGGCAAGCCGGCATCGTCTTTTCCGTCCGCCGCCTCATCAAACCCACATGGCTCAACGACCGCGACCAATTCCTGCAACCCAGCAAGTCGTTGACCGACGCGTTCAAATCCGATTGCCTCGTCTGGATGCTGTTCAACGGCAGCAATCTCACCGCCGGTGCCGATGGGCTGGAATGGAATGACCGGACATGGTCGCTCACCAATCACTTCATCCCCTTCACCGAAAGCGAAGTCGGCGCGAACGCCCGCTTCGAAAGCGACTTCATGGTGCGGTATATGGACGGGATGCACTTCTCGCCCGAGGCGCAGGCCGTTCTTGATGAAGGGCGCAAGCTCTGGGCCAAATACCACGCCACAAGCTTCCCCAAACGCATCCGCGAAGACCTGAAACTGAACCGCGCCGATGCCGGATGGTATCAGATCCGACGCGCGCTCGAAGCGTATGGGGACACCGAATTAACTGACTTCGATCCGTTCAAGGCAGCCTACGCCGCGCTGTCTGACAAGCTGCGCCCGATGGTGTTTGAACTCGGGTTCCTGCCAGAATAGAGCGGCAATTGCTTCAAATCCGCCCATCCTGAGCCTATCGAAGCACTGCAATTCTTTGAACTTCATTGCAGAAGAACGAAGGGCGGTGCTTCGACAAGCTCAGCACGAAGAAGGCCGGGGGCAAGGGGTCCGCGCCAACAGGCGCACCCAGCGCCGCTTGATTTACAAGGCGAAAAGCCAAGCCTCGGATCGCTTCCGTTGGACGAGTAAACTTTAGCAAGCTGGACCCCGGGTCAGGCCCGGGGTGACGATAGGGCTACGGCTGCGCGTACTGCCATGCGCCAGCGGACATGGATTCCTCCATCGCTTAACCGATGATTTAGTTCTTTGTGGGACGCTTATTCTCATGCCTAGAATGACGACCCTTACAAAAGCCTTCGCCTTCTTTGGCGCGCATACGCACAACGTCCGTCAGGCGTGGTCTGCGATGTCACCTGACGGAAAAACGGTAGTGGTGACGCTGTGGGATCATGAGCGGGCAGCGGATGGCTCGGTCGATTACTTTGACTCAGTCAATCGCAGCCGATGGGAAAAGCGCTGGGGCAACCGAGAAAGAGCGCGGCATTTGCGTCACGCGCTTGAACACTGCGAAGGCAAGTTTCGTGTCGTTCGCGTGCTGGCGAGGGATAAAGGCCAAGATACCAAGCAGATCGCCAATCGCATTGCCGATCCCCACACCGTGATGCAGGTAACCCGCTTTGACGATTCTACAGGCGAGTTTGCAGCCCGCCCTGTGTAGTGCCCGGGGTGACGATAGGGGGCAAGGCTTGCGCCCCGTTTCTCTTTCTCTGCGTCTCCCTTTCCTCTGCGCGCTCTGCGTGAAACCCGATGCGCGCGGAGGACTCACCCCTTGCGCTTGGCTTTCTTGCGTTCGTGCGGGTCGAGCAGGGTTTTGCGCAGGCGGATGCTGAGCGGGGTGACTTCGACCATTTCATCGTCGTCAATATAGGCGATCGATTGTTCCAGGCTCATGCGGCGCGGGGGGGTCAGGCGGATCGCGTCATCCTTGCCGGTGGAGCGGACGTTGGAAAGCTGCTTGGCTTTCATCGGGTTGACTTCGAGATCGTCGGGCTTGGCGTTTTCGCCGATGATCATGCCTTCATAGACCTTCATCGACGGGCCAACGAACAATTCGCCGCGCTCTTCGAGCATGTTGAGCGCATAGGCGTTGGATTCGCCGTCGCCATTGGAGATCAGCACGCCGTTGCTGCGCCCTTCGATCGGGCCTTTATAGGGGCCGTATTTCTCAAACAGGCGGTTCATGATCCCGGTGCCGCGCGTGTCCGACAGGAATTCGCCGTGATAGCCGATCAGCCCGCGCGAAGGGGCGGAAAAGGTGATGCGGGTCTTGCCCACGCCCGAGGGGCGCATTTCGGTGAGGTCGGCTTTGCGGCGCTGCATTTTCTCCACGACCGTGCCCGAATGTTCCTCATCCACGTCGATGACGACGGTTTCATACGGCTCCATGCGTTTGCCGTCCTCTTCGCGCAGCAGCACGCGCGGGCGTGAAATGCCCAGCTCGAACCCTTCGCGGCGCATGGTTTCGATCAGCACGCCGAGTTGCAATTCGCCGCGCCCGGCGACTTCGAAAGCGTCCTTGTCCTCGGCCTCGGTCACGCGGATGGCGACGTTGGTTTCGGCCTCGCGCAGCAGGCGGTCGCGGATCATGCGGCTGGTGACCTTGGACCCTTCGCGCCCGGCAAGCGGGGAATCGTTGACCGAAAAACGCATGGCGAGCGTCGGAGGGTCAATCGGCTGCGCGGCGATCGGTTCGGTGACGCTGGGGTCGCAGATGGTGTTGGCCACGGTGGCTTTTTCAAGGCCCGCCAGCGCGATGATGTCGCCCGCGCGCGCGCTTTCGACCGGCACCCGCTCAAGCCCGTCAAAACTCATCAGCTTGGTCGCGCGGCCGACCTCGACGACCTTGCCGTTCATGTCGATGGCGTGGATCGGATCGTTGAGCTTGATCGTGCCCGACTGCACCCGCCCGGTGAGCACGCGGCCCATGAAATTGTCGCGGTCGAGCAGGGTCGCAAGGAAGCTGAACTTGCCTTCGGTGTCGAGCCCCGGCGGCGGGACGTGGTCAACGATCAGTTTGAACAAGGGATCGAGCGTGCCCGAACGCGCGTTCTCATCGTCAGAGGCATAGCCATCGCGGCCCGAAGCCCAGAGTGAGGGGAATTCGAGCTGGTCATCGTTCGCGTCGAGCGATGCGAACAGGTCGAACACTTCGTCGAGCACTTCCTGCGGGCGGCCATCGGAACGGTCGATTTTGTTCACGACCACAATCGGGCGCAGGCCCAGCGCGAGCGCCTTGCCGGTCACGAATTTGGTCTGCGGCATCGCGCCCTCGGCGCTGTCGACCAGCAGGATAACGCCGTCGACCATCGAGAGGATGCGTTCGACCTCAGCGCCGAAATCGGCGTGGCCGGGGGTGTCGACGATGTTGATGCGGGTGGTCTCGCCATTATGCTCCCATTCGACGCTGGTGCATTTGGCGAGGATGGTGATGCCGCGTTCCTTTTCGAGATCGCCCGAATCCATCGCGCGTTCTTCGACTCGCTGATTCTCGCGGAAAGTGCCCGATTGGCGGAACAATTGGTCGACCAGAGTGGTCTTGCCGTGGTCAACGTGCGCAATAATTGCGACATTGCGCAGCGAAGAGGCGGGTGCGGACATTATCATCAATTTCCATCAGGGCCCCTCCACGCAAAATCGTGGAGCCGGGCAGGGTGCAAAGGTGGTGCGCGGGTAGGGCGCGTTTGTGGCGGGTCTGCGACAGGCGGGGCGACGCTACGGAATGCTCCGCAGGCCGGTCTTGATGTTGCATTGCACCATAGCGGCGTGATTGGACGCGCGCCTAGCGCAGCGGAGCCGGGGCGGCAAGCCTTGTGGCACTTTGCACCCAATATCCGGACGCAGCGGGCCTGTAACGGGTGTGACGGTGTTGCAACAATAACCCCTGCACCCGCGCATTACCGGGCGTTAGCCGCTTGTCGGCGATGCAACACTAGCCTAACACGGCCCTTAATCGAAGCTGCCGCTTCAGCATCTGGGGATGCAATGACAATAATCCGGCAGCGGTCGATGGGATTTGAGGAGAGATATTCCATGCGTTCCACTATTTCCGGCGCAGCCGGGTCGTATCGTTTCGCGCTGCTTTCGGGCGCGGCCGTGTTCGCCATTACCGCACCTGGTGCGGCCTTTGCACAAGATGCCGACCAACCGGAGCTTGAAGCGCCGCAGTCAGGCAACCAGATCATCGTGACCGCGTCAAAGCGCGAACAGACGCTTCAGGAAACCCCGATTTCGGTATCTGTGACCACCGGCGAAACGCTGGAACAGGCACAGATCCGCGACATCCTCGATCTTCAGACCGTTACCCCGTCGCTGCGCGTCAGCCAGTTGCAGAGCGCATCGGCTTCGACTTTCATCATTCGCGGCTTCGGCAATGGCGACAACAATTTCGGCATC
Organism: Qipengyuania sp. ASV99; assembly: GCF_047872805.1. Taxonomy (NCBI): domain Bacteria; kingdom Pseudomonadati; phylum Pseudomonadota; class Alphaproteobacteria; order Sphingomonadales; family Erythrobacteraceae; genus Qipengyuania; species Qipengyuania sp. ASV99. The sequence goes on from NZ_JBLQUK010000013.1 coordinate 65,919, forward strand.
GAACCATCGGTTGGCGTGTTCATCGACGGCGTGTTCCGCTCACGCTCCGCAGCATCGCTTTCCGACCTTCCCAATGTTCAACGCATCGAAGTGCTGAACGGCCCGCAATCGACTCTGTTCGGCAAGAACGCATCGGCAGGCGTCATCTCGGTTGTGACCCGCGTCCCGCAATTCGAATTCGGCGGCGCGGTTGAGGCGACCTATGGCAATTTCAACGCCTTCACGCTGAAAGGCGACATCACCGGCCCGATCAGTGAAAACATCGCGTTCTCGGTCGACGGCAGCTACAACCGCCGCGATGGTTACGCCACGATCGTCAACCTCGATCAGGAAATCTCGGACCGCAATCGTTGGTCGGCGCGCGGGCAATTGCTGATTGAACCGACCCCTGATCTCACTATCCGGTTGATCGGTGATTATTCGAACATTGACGAGGTTTGCTGTCAGGTCAGCACGTTGGTTGCCGGGCCGACTGCGGCGGGCATTTTCGGAGTGGGCGGCGCGCTCGACACCGATTTCTTCAGCTACAACACATTCCTCAATCAACAGCCGATCAACACTGTAGACAATTACGGCGGCTCGATGCAGATCGATTGGGAAACCGGACCGATTTCGGTAACCTCGATCACCGCCTATCGCGAACTTGACAACTTCCTCAATCAGGATGTCGATTTCACCAGCGCGGATATCGTCACCGAGACCCGCGACCAGAAAGTCGAAACCTTCACTCAGGAATTGCGGATTGCCTCTGATTTTGATGGCCCGCTTAACTTCCTGCTTGGCGGATATTATTTCGATGAAAGCATTTCCCAGAATAGCGGCCTGACAACCGGCACACAGGCGCGGCCTTTCTTTGAATTGCTGGGCGGCGGGATTGGCCTGTTCGGCGGCGTCGAAGCGGGACTGGGTTTGCCCAATGGCGTGATTTTCTCCGCTGGCCCGCTGACCGCAGAGAATTTCTCGATGGAGAACACCTCCTATTCGGTCTTCGGCACGGTTGATTTTGAACCCACCGATGGCCTCGTGTTCACCGCCGGGTTCAACTACACTGACGACAGCAAGGATTTTGCGCTCAGCCAGACAGCGTTCGATGAGCTGAGCAATATCAATCTGGTTGATGCCTTCATCGTTGGCGGCATTGCTCAGGCATTGCAAATCCCACCGGGCCAGGTGACGCCAGATGTGATTGCCGGTTTTGCTGCAAATCCGGCAACCGCGCCGTTTTTTGCAGGGATTACAGCGGCGGCGCTCGACCCTGCACAGAACCCGCTGTTGGGGCTGCAACCTTTCCAGTTCCAACCGCCGTTCGTCACCGTTCCTAACGCTGTTGAAGACGGACGGACCAATGATGACAAGCTGACCTATTTGTTCCGCGCCGCATATCAGGTGTCGAACGAGGTCAACATCTACGCCAGTTACTCGACCGGCTTTAAGGCAAGCTCGGTGAACCTGTCGCGTGACAGCCGCCCGCTGGCTTCAGACTTCACCGCTGGACCGCGCGGTTCGACGATCCTTGCGCCTTCATCGCCAATCCTCAACGCCGGGCTGGCCGTGGCCAACCTGACTTCGGGCACCCGCTTTGCCGGGCCGGAAGAAGCCGAAGTCTATGAAATCGGCATCAAGGCGCAGTGGGAAGGGGTTGGTTTCAACCTCGCGCTGTTCGACCAGACGATCGAAGGCTTTCAGAGCTTTGCCTTCACTGGCACGGGCTTTGCGCTGGCCAATGCTGGTCAGCAATCGGTCAAGGGTTTTGAATTCGATTCAACCATTAGCCCGACCGATGGCCTCGTCTTCACCTTTGCGATGACCTATCTTGATCCGCTGTTCGATGATTTCCCCGGCAGTGTTCTGGGCGATCTGACCGGCGTGCGTCCGGCGGGCATTCCGGAAATCGCGATTGCGACCAGCGCAACCTACACCCATGAATGGGATAGCGGGATGCGTCTGATCAGCCGCATTGATTACAACCACGAAAGCAACACGCCGATCAACAACGGCCTGCCGACCTTCAATGCGTCGCTTGGCAACACCCAGATCTTTAACCGTGAAGTCAATCTGGTGAACACCTCGGTAACACTGGTGCTCAACAACGGGCTCGAAGTCGGCGCCTTCGCGCGCAATCTGTTCGACGATCAATACATCATCACGGTGTTCGATGGCGTCGCGCAGTCGGGCACGGTTTCGGGCTATCCCAGCCAGCCGCGCACCTATGGCGGCGTGGTGCGGTTCAAATTCTGATCTGAACCAAATGACTTGATTAATGAAAGGGCTCCGCCAGCGATGGCGGGGCCTTTTCGTTTGATTTTTGTTGTGCTTGGCGCGGCGATGTGGTGCTTTCGCGGCGGATCAAACAGAGGGGGATCTCATATGGAATGGATGCTGTTGCCGCTTAAACGCTACGCCGATTTTTCGGGGCGCTCGCGGCGTATGGAATATTGGATGTTCGCGTTGATGAACTTTGTGATTGCGATGGTCCTGATGGGGCCATTCGTATTCTCAATGATTGGCGCAGCTGCCGATCCGATGACCGTCGATGCCGATCCTTTCGCTGCGGTGGGAACTTTGGGCACGATTGGACTTGGGATCTACGGGCTATATGCTTTGGCTATTATTGTTCCCAGCATTGCAGTCGTCGTGCGCCGCCTGCATGATCGGGATATGTCCGGCTGGTGGTATCTTGGCGTGATGGTGGCGAGCCTCATTCCGCTGGTCGGACTGATCGCCAGCATCGCATTTCTGGTGCTCATGTTCCTGCCCGGCACTCCGGGCCCGAACCGCTTCGGACCCGACCCCAAGAGCGACGAGGCTGAAACCTTCGCATGATGGGCGTGCGGGGGCGGCCCAGCCACTCCCGCCGCTTTTGGCCCTTGGCGGGCTAAAGCTCGCGCAGCGCCTGTGCCGGTTTCGCCCTTAGCAGCGGCAGCGAACCGCCCAGCGCAAACGCCAGCACCATCGCCAGCCCAAGCCCCAGCACCGCCAGCACCGCGCCCCAATCGGGCAGCCAGTCAAATTCGAACAATTGCGTGATGATGACCCACGCAAGCCCGGAACCCAGCGCCAGCGCCACCAGCGCCAGCGCGGCGGCGATCAGGCCATATTCGGCCAGTTGCAGCCCGAGGATCTGCCGCCTGCTCGCGCCCAGCACCCGCAGCACCACCGTGTCATAGGTCCGCGCCGCGCGCGCCGCTGCTATCGCGCCCATCAGCACCGCCAGCCCCGCCAGCACCGCCACCGCCGCCGCCGCCAGCGTGGCGAGGCCCACTTGCTCCAGCAGCACGCGCGCCTGCACCAGCACTTCGCCCACTTCGACCAGAGAGCTGGACGGAAATTCCTGCACCATGGCGCGCAGCAATTCGCCGCGCAATTCAGGGTCAGCGCTGGCAGGTAGGTCGATGGTCGCGGCCAGTTTGTGCGGTGCATCGGCAATGGCGTTGCGCGAAAAGACGAGGGTAAAATTGAACCCCATCGTCTCCCAATCGATTTCACGCAGATTGGCGATTCGAACCGGCCGCTCTGCCCCGAGAATACCGATGGTCAGCATGTCGCCGACTTTCAGCCCCGCCGCATCGGCAAATTGCTTGTCGATCGAAACCAGCGGTTCGCCGTCATGCATCGGGCTCCACCATGTGCCGTCAACCACGCGGCTGCCTTCGGGAGCGGTGTCGGAATAGGTGATCCCGCGTTCACCGCGCAGCGCCCATGCGCCATCGGGGATTTCTTCGAGGTCGGCGACCCGCTGCATCGAGTCCTCCGGGCCGAAAGCAAGGATCGCGCCCCGCAGCGTGGGAACCGTGCGCAATTGCGCATCGGGAAAGCGGGTCTGCACCAGATCAAAGAACCGGCCTTCGCGTTCGGGCGGCACGTCGATCACGAAATAATCAGGCGCCTCGCGCGGGACGCGGCTCTGGATATTGCCGTCAATCGCGCTCTGAATCGCGGCGAGCAGCACGAAAGAGGCGAGGCCAAAGCCCAGCGCGGTGACCAGCGCGCCGGTCGGTGCGCCGGGGCGATAGATGTTGGACAATGCGGATCGCAGCAGCGGATTGGCTGGCCGCGGCAGTTTGCGCGCCCCCCATTGCAGCAGCAAGCCCAGCCCAGCGAGCAGCGCCAGCGCGCCGCCGGCTCCAATCAGGAACCCGCCCGACAACCATGGCTGCGCGGTGGTCAGCAGCGCCAGCACGCAGATCGCCGCAATCCCGGTGCCGGTGGCAAGCAGCGCGCGCCGGTCGCGCGTCAGCGGGACAATGCGGCTGCGCATCAGCGCCATCGCCGGAAAACTGCGCGCGCGCAGCAATGGTGCAGCGGCAAAGGCAAACGCGACCAGCAGGCCGTAAGCGCCCGCCAGCAGCAGCGGCGCAGGCTCGATCACGAAACCGCTCTCCACCGGCAGCAACCCGTCCAGAGCCGCGCCGAGCAGCGGTGTAACCAACACCCCCGCCGCCAATCCCAATGCGCTGCCCAGCGAGGCCGCGACCGCGATCTGAAGCGCATAAATCCGCACGATGTCGCGTGATGATGCGCCCAGCACCTTCAAGGTGGCGATGCTGGAGCGGCGTTGATCGAGATAGGACGATACTCCCCCCGCAATCCCGATGCCCGCAATCACCAGCGCGGCAAGACCGACCAGCGTGAGGAAATCGCTCATCTGCCGGACGAACCGGTCCGCGCCGGGTGAGGCGCGGTCGCGGCTGCGGAAATCGAAACCGGCGTTGGGAAACGCCTCGGTCAGCGCCTCCTCCACCGCTTCGGGATCGGCCGAGCTGTCGGCAAAGGCGATCCGGTACTTGCTCTGAAACAGCGATCCCGGCTGGATCAATCCGGCCGATCCGGGAACATTGCGCGCGACCAGCACGGTGGGGCCAAGCTGGAACCCTTCGGACAGGCGGTCGGGCTCGTTCTCGATCACACCGGCGGCGGTGAGGGTCATGGTGCCGACCCGGAACCTGTCGCCGACTTCGATGTCGAGCCGGTCGAGCGCGCCCTGAGCGAGATAGGCATCGCTGGCGCTGGGCGCGCCCGGCGTCCGCCCATCGCTGAGCGTGAAGGTGCCATAAAGCGGCCATTGGGCGTCCACCGCCTTTAGCTCGACCGGTGCGGCGGCGCTGTCGGTGGTTGCCATCGCCTGCATCCGATAGCCGCCGGAAATGGCGCCATATTCGCCCAGCGCCAGCAATTCATCTTCGTTGAGGTCGCGCTGCCACACTTCGACTTCGAGATCGCCGCCGAGCAATTCACGGCCCGAGGATTGCAACTCGCGCTCGATCGAAGCGGTCAGCGTGCCGATCGCCGCCAGCGCCGCCGTGCCCAGGAATATGCAAATCAGCAGCAGCCGCAGCCCGCGAAATCGCGCGTTGAGATCGCGCCGTGCGATGTGCCACGCTGCGCCCCAACTCAGGCCATTGGTCGCGGCGGCATCGGCGGTCATTCGGCGGCCTCGGCCGGGGTCGTCTGCGCGGCGCGGCGCGTATCGGACACTATCACCCCGTCAGCCATGGTCAGCACCCGGTCACAGCGCCGCGCCAGCGCCGGGTCATGGGTGATAATCAGCAAGGTCGCGCCGGCTTCCGCGCGGCGGGCAAACAACAGGTCTATGATTTCCTCTCCCGTGCCGACGTCAAGATTGCCGGTTGGTTCATCGGCAAAGATCAATCCAGGGCGCGGCGCGGTGGCGCGAGCGATGGCGACGCGCTGTTGCTCTCCGCCCGATAGCTGAGCGGGGTAATGCCCGGTGCGGTGGCCCAGACCCACGGCCTCAAGTTCGGCCACGGCGCGCGCGCTGGCATCCTTGCTACCCGCAAGTTCCATCGGCGTCGCGACATTCTCTGCGGCGGTCATGGTCGGAAGCAGATGGAAAGCCTGAAGCACGATCCCGATCCGGCCTCGACGTGCAGCGGCAAGGCCGTCTTCATTGAGGCTGGCGAAATCTGCGCCCGCGACATTGAGCGTCCCGCCGCTGGCCCGTTCCAGCCCGGAAAGCACCGCCATCAGCGAGCTTTTGCCTGAACCCGACGGGCCAAGCAGTGCGGCCACCTCGCCGTAAGCAATGTCGAGATCAATCCCGCGCAAAATATCCACCGGCGCAGCATTGCTGCCGAGCGTGAGGGTGAGATTGCGGGCGGAGATGGCCAGTTCTGGCGCGGTTTTAGAAGGGTTTGTCACTCAGACCAGATGGGATAGAGGGGACGCAGACACAAGGCTCAATCAAAAAGGTTCGCAGATCATTATGGGCAATTGGCCGAAAGTCATGGGATCGATGGTGCGCGCCGCTTTGCGCGGTTCGATTTGCGCCGCCGCCGCATTTGCCATGGTGGCGTGCGGTTCACAGGCACCCGAAAGCGCTCCGCAAACCGAAAGCGGAGCAATTGCCGAGGGCGAAATGGCGATCCCGGTGATGGGCGAACAGGTCGATATCATCGCCTTTGGCGACAGCCTGTTCGCCGGATACGGCCTCGACAACCCGCAGGATTCGTACCCGGCCAAGCTGGAGGCGGCGCTCAGGTCGCGCGGGATCAATGCAGCGGTGGTGAATTCCGGCGTATCGGGCGATACCAGCGCAGCCGGGCTGAGCCGGATGGAATTTGTGCTCAACGCGCAAGGCAATACGCCTGACCTGTTTATCCTGGAACTGGGCGGCAACGATCTGCTGCGCGGCCTTTCCCCTGCCGAAACGCGCGCCAATTTCGAAGCCATGCTGGAGATGCTGAAAGCCCGCGACATTCCGGTGCTGATTATGGGGATGCGCAGCCCAGCCAATTACGGCCCGGAATATCAGGCGGAGTTCGACGCGCTCTACGGTGATCTTGCGCAGGAATATTCGGCGCAGATTGTCCCGTTCTGGCTGGAAAGCATTTATCAGGACCCCACGCTGTTTCAGTCGGACCGTATCCATCCCACCGAAGAGGGGATCGAGGCATTGGTTGCAGCGACGTTGGATGATGTGGCTAAGGCTTTGCCCGAAGAGGGTTAAAGCGACACCGTATCAGGCGCGTTCCAGCGTCCCGCCGCTGACCCGCCAGATTGCCGCTTCGGATGCGATATCGGCAAAAGGGGCAAGTTCGGTCCCGGTCATCCACACCTGCGCCGCGCCGCTGCGCAGACGGCGGAACAATTCGCTGCGGCGCAAGGGGTCAAGATGCGCGGCGACTTCATCGAGCAGCAGCACGCTGGGCCGCCCCGATGATGCCAGCGCGCCATAGGCCAGCGTGATCGCGATCAGCATCGCCTTTTGCTCTCCGGTGGAACAGGATGCGGCGGGCTGTCTGCTGGAGGCCATAACCACTTCAAGCTCATCGCGGTGCGGACCGGTCAGCGCGCGCCCGGCGGCGCGGTCGCGCGGCCGGTGGCGGGCGAGGGCGGCACGCAGCTCTGACGCAGCAAAGGGACCACCCGCGCGGTAGGTCAGCACCGGACGCGCAAAGGGTTCGGGCGGCAAGGTGGACAGTTCTTCGGCGAGCAAGGCGATTGTCTGCGCGCGGGTGCGCGCCACCTCGCTGCCATGCTGCGCCGCCTGCGCCTCAATCGCGTCAAGCCAGCGCGCTTCGCCGCGTTCCTCCAGCAACCGATTGCGCTCTCTCAGCGCCTTTTCAAGCTGGCTGACCGCGCGCGCATGGTCTGGCTCTATCGCCAGCGCCATGCGGTCAACGAACCGCCGCCGCGCGGCTGCGCTGTCGGTGAACAATCCATCCATCGCCGGGGTCAGCCATGAAACGGCATGCCACTGTGCCAGACTGCCCGCGCTGGCCTCTGCCCCGTTGATGCGCACCTGACGGCGAGCGGGGCGGGATGTCTGCGTATAGGTGCCGATGCGTGCGGAAATCTGCCCCTGTTCGATCAGGTTCGCACCGATGGCAAACGCGCCGGGGGCGGTGTCAAGCGATCCGCGCCGAGCCAGATCGGTAAGGGCCGCGCGCCGCAAACCGCGCCCCGGACTCAGCAGCGAAATCGCTTCGAGCACATTGGTCTTGCCCGCGCCATTTTCGCCGACCAGCAAATTGAAATGCGCGGTTTCGGCAAGCTCGCTCGCGGCGTGATTGCGGAAGTTCTGCAGGGTGATCTTTGCAAGCGCCATGGTCGGCTACGGCCTAGCATGCGGCGGAATAAAGGCCAGCGCGCAGACCGCCTGAATCTGCAATCCCAAGAGATGGGAAAATTTCCCAAGCTTTCGGATTGATGAACAAGGTGTAAAGAGCTGTATCATGCGAAAATCCCGGAATTCCGCCATTTTTCGAGTTTGGCACACCTCCTGCAATGTATTTGGCATCCCGGGATGGTCCCGGAAACACAGTCAAACACACAGATGGAGATACCAAAATGACCGCAATCAACCTTTCGAACCGCTTCGCCGCAGCCGCTTTCTCGCTGGTGATTTCAGCCGCACTGTTCGCTTACGCCATCGTTCCCGCCAGCCCGACGCTCGCCTGACAATCAGCCCGAAATCGGGCCAGACCTTTCAATCAAGGACCCTCTCGCAATGTTTAACCAAGACACTTCAACCCGCCTGTTCGCCGCTGCATTCTCGGTGGTGCTGTCGGCAGCGTTCTTTGCCTATGCGATCATTCCGGCGAGCCCCGGCGTGATGGCCTGAACCGGCCCCGCATCAACCCCCTGACCCCAAAAGGACCCCGTAATGTATTCCTTCTTTGAACTATCCGGCACCGCAGGCGCGCGCTTCGCCGCTGTGGCAGGCGCATTGCTGGTCACTGCGATCATGCTGAGCGCATCGATCCTGCCCGCCACACCGGCTGCGACTTACACGATTGGAGCGCTGGCATGAGCAATCTGACCAACCGCAACGGCGGACCGCCGCGCGCCGGGTTCCGGCTCGATAAACACGATGGCAAGCTGTTCGGCGTATGCGCCGGGCTGGCCAATTGGTCGGGCGTCGATGCGCTGATCTGGCGGCTGGGCTTTGTCGCCGCAGCGCTGCTCGGGATCGGCTTTCCGGTGCTGATCTATATCGCCATTGCCGTAATCGCAGATTGATGAGCGCAGCGTGATACGAGCCGACCCGGTTTTCACCGACGGCTGCGCCTTCGAATATAGAGAAAACCGGGAGGGGCCATATGGCCCCTCTCTTTTTGCCTCAGACGTATGGCTCACATTGCGGATATGCCGCCGTCCAGCTTGATTTCAGCCCCGGTCATGAACCGGCTTTCATCGCTCGCCAGATAGACCACCGCATTGGCGATGTCGTTGGGTTCGCCCACGAACCGCAGCGGGATCTGGCGCGCGAGTTTCTCCATCAACACATCCTTGTCGAGGCTGTGCGCGCGCGCGGTGCCATCAAGGATCGGCGTATCGACAAAGGTCGGGTGCACCGAATTGCAGCGGATCTGCATGTTCTTTTTCGCGCAGTGCAGCGCGATGGATTTCGACAGCATCCACACGCTTGCCTTGGATGCGTTATAGGCCGGCATAGTGTCGCTGGCGATCAGTCCGGCGATGCTGGAGATGTTGATGATCGACCCCGGCGCATGTTCGCGCATCAAGGGCAAAGTCTTTTGACAGCCGTGAAAGATCGAATCGACATTGATCGAGAAGCACCGTTTCCAGTCGTCGAAATCACAGGCCTCGATATTGCCCGGCACCCCGATCCCGGCGTTGTTGACCAGCACGTTAAGCCCGCCAAGGTGTTCGCGCGCGGCATCGACTGCGGCTTCCCACGCCGCCGGATCGGTGACGTCATGCGCAATGCTGAAAGCCGTGCCAGCGCCCATTTCAGCGTTGACGATTTCCGCTGTTTCCGCTGCGCCTGCGCCGTTAATGTCGGTCGCCAGCACCCGCGCGCCTTCTTGCGCCAGCCGGATGCAATGCGCGCGGCCCAGTCCTTGCGCGCCGCCGGTTACCAATGCGAGTTTGCCTTCGCAGCGTTTCGTCATTCCAATTCCACTCCCAGATGTTCGGGCATTTTTGCCGCGATTGTGTCAGGCCAGATAATTCATGAACAGCGCAATGCGCACATCGACCGCGTGACCGGCGCTGCGCCATTGTTCGACAAAGCGGTCAATATCGTGAAGCGCGACGCGGTGGATATTGATGTTCTCGCCTTCGATCCCGCCGCCTTCGCTGATCCGGGTCAGGCCCGTCGCGCGCAGCAGGGTGAAACATTCAGAGACCATGCCGGGGGAGGAATAAAATTCGCCCAGCACTTCGAGCTTTGCGGCGCTGTATCCGGTTTCTTCCTCCAACTCGCGCGCAGCGGCGTCGATCGCGGCTTCGCCTTCGCTGCCGTCATCGTCGCCCACCAGACCGGCGGGAATTTCGAGACAGAAGCGGCCCAGCGGCACGCGGTATTGGCTGACCAGAATGGCGTGGCGGGTGCCGTCAGCATCCTCGTCAATCGCGATGATCGCCGCCGCCCTGATACCGCGCGCACGGCCGACATATTCCCAGCGGCCCCGGCGTTTGGCGGTAATGAAGCGGCCTGCCCATACGGTCTCTTCGGGCTTGTCCGCATCGGCATGGCGCACCATGCCCGGTCTATTTTCTGTATCACTCATGGTGACGGGGCCTAGACCTCGATCAGCCGGTCGGGAAGCTCATTCTTGTCATCGTCGCCGCGCGGGAAATGCTGTGCCAGCACAAATCCTACATCGCGCACCCCGGCGGCCATGCCTTCCGCGATCCGGCCGCGTCTGATTTCGGCCAGCATGTCGCCCATCGCCTCGCCCCAGACCTCGGCGTTCACTTTTTCAGCGATGGTCTCATCAGCGACGATTTCGGCGCGGTGTTCGCGCATCGACAGGTAGATCAGCACGCCCGTGCGGCCCGTGGTGCGGCGTTCTGCGCCGACCTTGAAATGCATGATCGCCTGCGCATGGGCGCGTGCGGTCTTGAGCGGGGCGGGGATCAGCGCGAATTTCAGCGGTTCCCACAATTGCGCCGCCCAGGTTAGCGCAAAGGCTATCAGGCCGAGCGCTATGGTCATGCTGGCCAGCTCGCCCGTGGTCCATTCGTGGCTCCATCCACCGATCAGCATGTCCCACAGACCGAGGAACGGCGCGGGCAGCACCGCAAACACGCTCATCGCGGTAAAGGACAATGCCGCCGCCCATAACAGCGCAACATCGTGATAATTGTCTGACCGGTCGGCGAGCACGGTGACGATTTCGCCCGAGGTCTGCGCCTCGGCTGCGCCAACGGCTTGCGAAACAATCTGGTGCTGTTCCAGGGTGAGATAAGCCATGTTCTACCACCCCCCGGAGGCGCCGCCGCCCCCAAATGAACCGCCGCCGCCGGAAAACCCGCCGCCGCCGCCAAATCCGCCGCCGCCGCCCCAGCCGCCGCCTCCAGAGCCGCCACCGCTCATCGCACCGCGCGCAATCGCGCTGCCGATTTCCCACAGGATGATGTTGGAGGCCGCCTCGCCCAGACCGTCGGCAACGCCGTCGCTGCGCTCACCCCACGGCCCTTTGCCCTTGGAGCGATAGCGTCTGCGCCGCCGGCTGCCGCGAATGATCGGCAGGATGAAGAAAAACACCATGAAACCGAGCCATATCAGCGCGCCAAAGGGTATTCCGCCGTCGCTCTCGCGCGTCTCACTGGCCTGCTGCGACACCTGCGCAGCTTCTTCTGGCGTTAGCTGCAATTGGGCGATAATCGCATCGGCTCCGGCCACGATGCCGCCGGGAAAATCATTGTCGCGGAAACGCGGAATAATGAAATTCTGAATGATAATCGCGGACAGAGCATCGGTCAGATAGCCTTCCAGCCCATATCCAACCTCGATCCGCACTTTGCGTTCGTTCGGCGCGACCAGCAGCAGCGCGCCGTCATTGCGCGTTTCATCGCCAAGCCCCCATTCGCGCCCCAGCCGGTAACCGTAATCGGCAATGTCGTAGCCTTCGAGATCGGGCACCGTGGCGACAACCAACTGACGCTGCGTCTGCGCCTCAAGCGTTTCGAGCTTGGCGGTGAGTTCGGCCTCGACATCGGCGGGAATGATATCGGCATTGTCGACCACCCGCCCAGTGAGCGCAGGAAACTCCTGCGCGGCGAGGGGCTGCGCCGTAAGCGGTGGGCGCCCCCCCCCCCCCCCCCCCCGGGGGGGGGGGGGGGGCCCCCCCCCCCCCCCCCCGGGGGGGGGGGGGGGGGGGGGGGGGGGGGGGGGGGGCCGGGGGGGGCGGCCGG
>NZ_JBLQUK010000014.1:0-76155 GCF_047872805.1 Qipengyuania sp. ASV99
GACGCGGGCGGCGATGACGACGCGGGCGGCGATGACGACGCGGGCGGCGATGACGACGCGGGCGGCGATGACGACGCAGGCGGCGATGACGCGGGTGGCGGCGATGACGACGCTGGTGGTGACGACGCTGGTGGTGACGACGCTGGTGGTGACGACGCTGGTGGTGACGACGCTGGCGGCGATGAGGTTGGCGGCGGTGCGGGCGAAGAACTGGATGCCGATTCCGACGACAGCACCGGTAGCTGGGAATTTGCCGAGGTGGAAGACGAAGCCGCGCGCGAAGAATTGGACGATCGCGACGAAGTGGACACTGACCGTGATGGCTTCCGCTATCGCCGGAGCGAGTTTATTGCTCTCGACCTAACCGAAGAAGACCTCTCCGAACTGCGCGAAACCGGGTTCGAAGTGCTTTCCACCGATCAATTGGCCAGTCTCGATAGCACGCTCCACCTGCTGCGCGGCCCGGCCCAGCTCTCCGATGAAAACGCACTGGATGCGCTTTCTGCCATGGCTGATCCAGATACCATCGGCCTAAACCATTTGTTTGATTCCAGCTCTGTCAGAACCAGCCGCGCGCGCGGCACAGCGGTCCCGCAACGGTCTGCCTGCGGCTGCGAGATCGGTCTGATCGATACGGGCGTCGCATCCAGCCTTTCGTATTTTCGCCACGTCACTCTGAACCAGCGCGCTTTCAACGGCAGGAACCCCCAGCCGCGCTTGCATGGTACGGCCGTTGCACATTTGATCGCCGGAACCCGCAGCAATTCTGCTCGCCCCACGAAAATCCATATCGCCGACATTTTCAGCGGGCCACGCGCGACCTCCGGGTCCAGCCATGCCTTGATCCGTGCGCTTGACTGGATGGCCGCGCAGGGTGTGCCGGTCATCAATGTCAGCCTGTCCGGGCCGCGTAATCCCGCGGTCGCTGGCGCGGTTGCAAGGGTCGCTCGGCAAGGTCACATAATTGTCGCCGCCGCGGGGAATGATGGGCCGGCTGCGCCCCCGGTGTTTCCCGGTGCTTACAGTGGGGTGGTAGGCGTGACGGCCGTCGATGCCTCTTCGCGGGTCTATCGCTATGCCAATCGCGGCGATCATGTCGACTTCTCGGCACGCGGCGTTGCAGTGACTGCCATCGATGCGCAGGGGGCGGTGCGCGATGCAACCGGCACGTCATTTGCTGCCCCGGTGATTGCAGCTCGGCTGGCCGGGCAATTGCAGCGCCCCGATGCCACCGCTGCGCAGCGGGCCATCCGCAGCCTGGAGGCGCAGGCGCTTGACCTTGGGCCGCGCGGGCGCGACCCGATTTATGGCGCGGGCTTTATCGGGGAACGTGACTGATGTTCGCGCTGTTTGCTGCCGCACTGGTGCTGCCCGGACTGAGCACCGCACCCGCCTATAATCCCGGTGACGCCTTCGTTTTTTCAAACGGGAGGGTCGAACGGGTTGTCGCAGCTGAAGATGATCGGATCACCTGGTCGGGACTGACTGGTACCAGCTACGAACGCAGCCGCAGTTTCTTCGTTCCGATCCTTGCCTGGCGCCGGGGACGCGGCACAGGCATGCGCGAAGTGCGCGGCAATCCGGAACGGCTGTGGCCGATGACTCAGCCAAAAACCGTGCGTTTCCGTGCAATCACCGAAACGCGAACCTCGCCCATGGCCAATGCAAAGCGCTCGGTCAGCCTGTGGGTTTGCAAGACGAATCGGGAAAAGTCGATCACGGTTCAGGCGGGAACTTTTGCGGCAGTCCCGGTCCTTTGCGACCGCTACTCAACCACCACAATGCGGCTGATTGAGAGGCGGGGATGGGATTATGCGCCCGAGCTGGGCCATTATGTCCGCCGCACGTCCATCAATTATCTGCGCGGCACAAACACCAGCATCGAACTGGTCGCGGCGCTTACCGGACCAGCGGCAACAACCGCACGGCTGACCGCGCTTGCACGCCGCGCACGGCAATCCGCTGCGGCGCAACGACGCTAATTCCACGTTCTAGCGGACGCGCAGTTGTTTCGTCATTCGTTGACGATTGGCAAGGCCGCTTCGTCGCTGATCGTAAGGTTGGCGAAATGGGCGCGCGATCCGTCACCAACCCATAGGCCAATCGGTCCGGTCACGTCCGGTTGGCGCAAGTCATCAATCGACAACACCAAAGCATCATCGACAAAGGCTTGCAGTGCCGAACCCCGAATGTGCAACCTTAAGCGGTGCCATGTACCAAGAGCCACATTTGCGGGCTGTTCGTAGTGATCCGGACGCAACGCGCGTGAATCGGCGAAATGAAAACCCGGATGCGCCACATATTGCACCGCTCGCGCGTTGCGCGGCGAGGGTGGCAATGGGTCGTTGGCAGTGCCATTGGCCATCCGCAGATAGACCGCTTCGAATTGCTCACCATCTGCTGACACGTGGAAAGCAATGCCTGCAAAGCCTCGCGCATCCCTGCCCCCACGCCCGTTGATTTCCGCCGCCACATCGACTTCGATCACGCCATTGGCGAAGGGGAAATCGAACAGGGCAAATGTCGGGCGGTTTCCGCCAGCCCCGGCCAGTTGAGCAGCTTGTTCTTCATCCGACAGTTCGACGCGTAGCGCTGACCGACCCTGGTGTTCAGCGGGCTCGAAGATCACGCCGATGGCTTCCGGCGATGGCGGATCAGCCAGCGCCGCGGTCTGAACGAGAAACGCAAGCGCAAGAGTTACGGGCAGTTTCAACATTCTGTCTTTCCTCTAAATGTTGCCAGGATCCTCGCAGCGTTTGCCAACTCCTGAACCGGCAAGGCCCATCTGGCAAAACGAATTCCGTCATAGTCCGCCTCGCCCGCGCGGCGCGCTCCAATGCGTGCCAATGCGCGCGGTGAGCGCGACAATGGCAGCAACACACTCGCGTCGCGGATGGACGTGTTGTGCACCAGCCAAGCGCAAGCGGCGCGAGTGATGACCATACCTAGGGAAAAGAACTCGGCGCGCAGCACCAGACCATAGTCCCAGTCTGGCCCCTCTTTTTGAAAGCCGCCCCATCCTGCATAGGCGCCGTCAATCATGATCGCCCAATGGCCCAGACCATCGCGCGCCCACGCCGCTGCCTTATCGGACAGAAACCGGGTGAGCACGGCGTCATCCCATTGCGCCCTTAACAAGGGCAGATGGCGCGCAATTCGCGGATCTCGCATATGGGCCATAAGATCGGTGCGAGGCACCGATTCCAGTGCGATGAATGTGACTTGCGGCGCAGGCCTGCAGTTTTCTTTTACCGGTTGCATCAAAACCTGCCGCACAGTTTCCAAGGTTTCTTCAGCCATTATTCGCGTCCGTATTGCTATGGGTTACTGACACGCCCGCCAGCCTTAAGAACCGCAACGACGCGCGCCTGCAATTGCGGGATCAGGTCCCGTTCAAACCATGGGTTGCGGGTCAGCCACATGCGGTTGCGCGGGCTGGGGTGCGGCAAAGTGACAGACTTCGGCAGGGTCTCCCGCCAACGCAAAACCCGGTTGGTCAGCGTCTCCTTGCCACCGGAAAAATGCCAGGCGGCGGCATATTGCCCGACGATGATCGTGAGTTGAAGGTTCTGCATCCGCGACAACAATGCATCGCGCCACAAATTCGCGCAAATCGGCGGCGGTGGCAGATCGCCGCTCTTTCCGCTGCCGGGAAAGCAGAATGCCATCGGCACAATCGCAAAGGCCGCAGAATCATAAAATGTGTCGCGCTCCACTCCCAGCCAATCGCGCAACCGATCACCCGACGGATCGTCGAACGGAATGCCCTTGGCATGGGTGCGGCTTCCCGGGGCCTGGCCGGCAATCAAGATCGGTGCAGCACGATCCCATTGCAATATGGGCCGGGGACCAAGCGGCAGATCCTGACACTGCGTACACTTCCGTATTGCACTCAGCAATTCGCTATCGTTCAGGCCTGCCGCTGTGATCATCGGGTTCGCTCCTTTGCGTGCTACCTTCAAGTCAATTGGATACCAATTGCGAGAATTGCAGCCCAAGACACCAGATAGCTCGGCGTGCGCAGATACGGGATACCAAGCGAATAGACGATGTAATGGACGACGCGGGCGTAATAGAACACCATCGCGCACTGGCCGACAAAGCCTGCGTCAACCCGGTCCGGCAGAAACCCTGCCGCCACGATCACCGCCACAAATGCCGGGAGCGTTTCGACCATGTTGAGATGCGCACGCTTGACCCGCTGAGCCCAAAGCGGGGGTTCGGGTTCGACTGCTGGAAAGCGATCAGGGTAATTGTTCAGAAAGTCCCCGATTCCCCACACGAATAGGCGCGAGAGGATGTAGGGAACCCACATCAGGACGGTGAACACCCCCGACAGGGCCAAAAAGTAATATGCCTGTTCCATATCTTGTGCCCTTTCTTAGGCTGCGAAACCGTTGTGGATCGCTTCGAGTTTGTGCCCGAATGGGTCGCGGACGAAGGCGGTGTAGACATCGCTGGCAGGGTAATCGGGACGCGGCCCCGGTTCGCCAGCGCAGACCCCGCCATGCTGTATGGCGACCGCATGGAATTGATCGACAGCGGCCGTCGCTTCGGCGCGAAAGGCAACATGGGTGCCGTTGCCGCGCGTATATTCCTCACCGTCAGTGGGTATCATCAGCAGGAACTGCACCGCGCCTTTGCCATAGGCAGCAAAGGCTTCATTGGCTGCCATGCAGGACAGGCCAAGCGCCTCCATTGCGGGATCGTAAAATTGCCGGGCGGTTTCGATCGACGGAACGCCAAGGCTGATATGGTCGAGTGTGTTCATTGGATTTTTCCCTGTTAGATGGATGGCGGCAGCTCCGCGCGGCCTTAGGGGGAAGCGGAGGACCGGCTGCGAAGCCGCCGCCATCCGGGCTACCGCATCAAAGTTCTGCGGCAGCCGTGCTGCGGATCTGGCGCCAATTGGCTGCTGCCTTGCGGATCGTTCCGGCTTCATCCTTCTGGAAGGCTTTCAGAATGTCCTCGTTGAGGAACACGTAAAGCTTACCATCGACGACAGCGGCGTAACGCGGGTCACCGTCGAATTTCTTGCCGACCGAAACGCCGAACGTGCAGTAGCCGCCATTTTGAGGCGTGAACCGGCCGGGAGTGGCCTGGAACGCATCGAGGTTTTCCTGCGAGGTAAAGTAATAGGCGACGCCTTCATGCACTGCGGTGAATTTTGCAGTGCCTTCGATGCGGTTGCCCAGCGTGACGAAAGCGACAGGATCGACCCCGTGCAGGCCCAGCGGGGCACCGGCAGCGGTAAGTCCGTTTGACACATTGTTTTCTTCGACGGCCAGTGCCGGCGATGCAAAACTAACAAGCTGCGCCGCAATCAGCGCGGCAATAATCGGCTTCTTCATGATTTTACTCCAATAATGTTGGGGTTGAGAAAGTGACTGTTCAGGCAGCCTTGGTCGAAACAACCGGGAAATCGATTTCGGTTGCAGCGATGTGGTTGAAATAATTGGTGAAGATGTTCATCGCGGTCACGGCGATGAGCTCTGCGAGGTGACCTTCATCGAACCCGGCACGGAAAAAGGCTTCGATTTCACCGTCACTGATGACGCCGCGCTGGCTGACGATCTTGCGCACCATGGTCACCAAAGCGCCCTTGGCATCGGCCAGTTCGCCGCCTGCAACGACGGTCTGCATGTCGGCTTCGTCGAGACCTGCCATCTTGCCCAGCGCCGTATGCGCCGATGCACAATAGTCGCAGCTGTTTTCGCCAGCCGCTGCCAAAGCGATCAATTCGCGCTGCCCGGCGGTGAACCGACCACCAGATAGCGCCTCGCTCAGACCCAGATAAGCCTGAAGCGCGGCGGGCGATGCGGCCATCGTTGCCATGATGTTGGGCACGCCGCCCATCTTTTGACGGATAGCTGTGAACAAGGGAGCCACCGCTGCGTCTGCGGTGTCGGCCGGGATTGCGGAAATTCGTTGCATGGAAGTGTCTCCGTGTTTGCGTTGTGAACGCGGCGGAGATGCTACCAATGGGACGAAAGGGCAATATACCGGCTATATATTGGGATTATGGGTTAATCCAATAGGACGATATGCAAAATCAAGCCGCCATTCGCATGCGGAATCCTGTCGGGGTTTCGCCAAACATATTGGTGAAAGCGCGGGTGAAGGCGGCGGGTGACTGGTATCCGATTCGCCCGGCGACCTCTTGCACCGACAGGCGTCCCTCGCGCAGCATCGCGCAGGCTTTCTGCAACCGCCATTCCGCAAGATAGGTCAGCGGGCCGCAGCCGACCAATTCCTGAAACCGCGCGGCAAACCGGCTGCGTGACATGGCCGCCTCGCCCGCCAGAGTGTCGACGGTCCAATGCGTGGCGACATCGCGGTGCATGGCCTGGATCGCACGGGAAATCTTTGGATCGGCCAAAGCCTCCATCAACCCGCTCAATTGCTCGGACTGCGCCGAACATGACCGGATGGTTTCGATAAAGATGATCTCCGACATCCGCCGGACGACCGCGATGGAGCCCGGATTGTCGTCTGCCATCTGCCTTGCCATCAACCGCAGCGCTTCATCCAGCCAGAACGACGCGCTGCGCATACCGGCGCTGAGATGGATCATAGCGGGTAGCGAGCGCAGCAGCGGGTGGTCCCCGCCCTCGGCAAAGGTGAAATGTCCGCACATCAATTGCGTGGCAGCGCGCTCACATCCGTCGCCCACGATAAAGGTGCCATTACCGGTATAGCCATTGTCTTGCATGACCGTTTCAAGGCCAACGGGCCTCCGTTCGGGCGTGTCGGACAACACATGTGCCGCGCCGCAAGGCACCAGCACCAGATCGCCTTGCCTGAGATGGATCGGATCATCGTCGCCAGCGCGCACGTAACATTCACCCTGCACCGCAAAGTGAAACCGGATCGCAGCGGCATAATCCGGAACCCCGATGGACCACGGGCTGTTGAAACAGGTTCTGAAATAGAACTGCCCCTGAAGGGCGAGCGAATCAAGAATATCGCTCAAAAGGTCCATCGGCGCTGCTCCCGGTTAATTTTGGCAAGGACGGGACCGATGCCGCGCACCGGCCCCGCATCATGCTTAGAAGTTGTAGAGAATTCCCGCCAGCACCTGATGCCGGTCCCAGCTTGCGCCGCCGGAACCCAGATCACTGTAACGATATTCGACGCGGGTGCGGATGGCATCGCCAAAGCCATATTCCAGGCCCCCGCCTGCCAGCCACCCATCGGCATTGTCTGCGTCGCGCACGGTGGGCGAACCGGTCTCGATCAAAGTCGCTTCGACGCGGCTGTTCTGATACCCGCCGCGAAGATAAACGAGCGCCTTATCGCTGACAAGATAACCGGCGCGGGCGGTGAATTCGAACGAATATTCGGGATCGAGTTTGATCGACCCGGAGGTGTCCTGCAGTTGTAATTCATCCTCTGCACCAATGCCGATGGCTGCCTCCACGCCCAGCCGGACCTTGGGCGCGACTGCGTGATCGTATCCGGCAAATAGCTGGAAATAGGCCGCATCTGCGGTCAATTCATCGGGCAGCGCGGCACCGTCACCCAGTTGCGGGCCGATTTCGTCGCGATTGTATCCGGCGGCTGCGCCGACAAATGGGCCTTCGAACTGTTCGGCCTGCGCCGGTGATGACAGCGTGATGATGGCAAGCGGCGCAATCAGGATCGCACCAAAACGGGTATTCATGTCCATTCCTTTATTGATCAGCGCCCAAGATCAGCGCAACCGCGCACCTAGGAAAGTTGGACGCGATGACAATTCTATGGGTGGATATTGGGATTTGACGCAAAGAAAATGGGACGATGCGCAAGTCATTCGCCTGGGCCGGCACCTGCAGACTGCAAGTGCACGCTGATCGCAAGGGCTAAACGAGACCAGCCTGATGATCTTCCAGATTGGTTCCGAAAGCCGCTATCATCCCAAGGATAAACGGAACCGCGCCTCGCGCTGCTGGCCATTCGCTCCAATCACGACGAGGCGAATAATCCACACCGCAGAGCCGCGGAAACGCTCCGCCGGAACAATCCCAAGCCGCCCGCCAGGATTGGCAGCGACAGGGTCGATCACCCGCGTCCATTGCTGCGGATCTTCGCCCGCCCCGATCTCGACATAGGCAGCCGAAAGCCGGTCCGCGGCCACACTGCCGTTGACAGCAACGCCGGTGCCTTCGGCGGTCTGGACCACCTCTACGCCGCTGATCGCAGCGGTGACAAAGCTGTCAGGTTCGGCCTGCAACGCCGCTGCCGCATTGACCATGCCATAGCCGCTGAACTGGTCGACACCCGGAATGCCAACATCGCGCGCCGTTGAAATCAGGATATTGCGGAGCTGCGCAGGCGTAAGCTCAGGCCGAGCCGACAACAGCAGCGACGCGATGCCGGTTACAATTGGCGCGGCAAAGCTGGTGCCAGAGGCGCGGTAATAGCGGCGATCCTCACCGACATAGGCCGCGCCCGGAGTGTAGTTGGCACCCGGTATGTCGCGCAAGGTATCGGTCCGCCGCGCGCGCAGCGAGAGGATATCGACCCCCGGTGCCAGCAAGTCGATGGCCGAACCGTAATTCGAAAAAGGCGCGCGCAGATCGTCAAGCCCAGCGGCCCCCACCGTGATAACCTGTTCAGAGCTGGCCAGCCCGAAACCTTCGACCGGCTGGCCGTCATTGCCCGCAGCGACCACGATCAACACGCCTTTTTCGGTTGCATAGCGCAGCGCCTCGCGCTCCACCTCGGTCAGGCCCGGGCCGCCAACCGACATATTGATGATGCGTGCGCCATTGTCCGCTGCATAGACAATCGCCCGCGCGAGATACGAGGCGCGGGTGTTGCCAAAGGTGTTGAGCGCGCGCAGCACCATGATCCGCGCATGCGGGTTCACTCCGGCAACGCCCACGCCATTGTTCCAGCCAGCGGAAATCTGTCCGGTGACAAAGGTGCCGTGCCCGTCATGGTCCCAAGGCTGGTTTGAATTGTCGAGAAAGTTCCAGCCGATCATGTCGTCGACATAACCATTGCCGTCATCATCAACGCCGTTGTCGGCGATCTCGCCGGGATTGGTCCAAAGTGCATTCCAGTCGACGTCCAGATGGTTCCAGTCGAGACCGGAATCGATCACCGCGACAATCACCGGCGCGGGATTCGCTGGCAGTTGCCGCCATGCCGACTGCGGGCCGCTGCCCAACCCGACGCGATCGGCCCACCAACTGTCGGGATAATCCTGCTGCCAGGTGCCGTTGCTGGCCATGAAAGGATCGGCGGGGACTTGCGCCTGTGCCTGACCGGCCAGCGTCAACAGCGCCATCATCGCAGCAGCAAGGGCGGCTCGCATGTTCAACCGGCTCATCATTCGTGCTCCTCGTGAAATTGCGCCAGATCGAGCGCGGTTCCGGGCAGTTCTTCGTGCGGATCGGGCGGAGTGAGCACCCGCGCACCCGCAGGCGGGACGCGGTCGCCCAGCTTGCAGGCATGGTATTCGGTGACCGCCGCCGGTTCCTTGATCCGGCACAGGTTTGGCTCGATCAACAGGAACGGAAATTCGAGCCGCAATTGCGCGGTGATCCGCTCGCCCTGATCCTTGTCGAACATCAGCGTACCGAAGGTAAAACCACCAATCGTCCCAAAGTCCGAAAACCGCCCGAAGAGCGCTTCGCGTGACAATACGCCGGCCAGATGTTCGGGCCTTTCAGCGAGCACATTGACGCTGTCTTGCGGGGTCGCATCATATTCCACACGGATGCGGCCGCCCAAGGTGACGCCGCTGTCGCATTCGCGCGAGGCATCGAAATTGAACCGGAGGCGCTGGCTGACCTTGGTTGTTGGAGTGCAAGCTTCTTGCCCCGCCTCGTCATAGGCCAAACCAATTCTGCCTGACCCGGGAAGCCGAATATCCGAAGGCACCGATAATTGCGCATCGCCATTGCGGTCGGTCACCGCCTGCACCGGATCGGCGGCGTGATCGTCCTGCGGACGCGCGCCGCCGGGGGTGGGTAGAGCTTGCGCGAGCTGCGAAGGGGCAAAAAGGCGGACCACCTGACCGCCCAGTTCGCTGGCGTCACTGCCGCGCGCGATGGCATCCGAGGTAGCCTTCACATTGACGATAACCGGCGGCGTGACGGGCTGAGGCCGCGGTTCAGGCTCTGGGACAGGTTCTCCGGGATCAGGCGGTTCTTCGCCGGTGGGAAAGGGGCGTTCCCGCGTGCGCTGACATTCGGGGAACACTTCGTCCAATCGCATTTCCAGCGCATCTGCCCGCGCCTTCGCCGCACGTCGGTCCTCTGGGCTGAAGGCAGGATTCATGGCGTCGCGGACCTCCTTTTCGAGGCCATCTCGAAGCAAATTGAATTCCTCGCACGGAGGCAGGTCTTCAGGGATCGGGGCGGAGGGGAACGGCATTTCGCGGAAGGGGCCGCCGCTGGGGGGCTGCTCTTCTTCTCCCTGCTCGGGAGGCGGTTTGGGCAGACATTCCTCAGCGATCTGACGAACCCGCGCCTCCAGTTCCTCGGCCCGGTTCAAAGCCGCCAGCCGATCTTGCGGAGAATAATTCTCGTTGGCGGCGTCCTTATATTCCTTTTCGATCGCTTGCCCCAGCAGGTCTAGCTGCTCGCAAGGCGGCAAATCCTCCGGCAGCGGGGCCGAGGGGAATGGGCGCTCGCGGAAGATCCGCTCACCCGGCTCACCCGCAGGACCGGGATCTTCGCCCGGTGGCTCGCTTGGCGGCGGCACTTCACCGACCGGTGGTCCTTCTCCAGAAGGCGGAGGCACTGGTTCTTCCAGCGGCAGGAAAAACGGAATGAACAGCGGATTGGCTTCGGTGAAGGTGCAGAACGTTGTGCTGTCGAAAGCAAAGGTCAGTCCGGTTTCGGGAAATGTCAGCGCCGCATCATCGTCTTGCGGGCAATCATCGATCAGTCCAACCGGTTTCAGCAAAGGCCGCATCTGCTCCACTCGCTCCAGCAAGACAGTCAGCGCGCGGCCCCAGCTTTCACGCCGACTGCCATCGGGTAATTGATAGGTAAAGTCGGGCAACCCAGCAGAGACAGGTTCCCGCGAACCGGGCCCGCAATTGGCCCGCAACATGCAGCCAATCAAATCAGCCTGCACACCGCGCAGGGCGGCCAAGGCATCAATGGTGGCAAAACGCCGGTCCTGAACCTTTTGCAGCGCGATGAAGGCCTGGCCGCGCACGGCTGCCTCGCTACCCGATTGCTGGATCAGATCGGCAAGCCTTTGCTGACGTTCGGCCAGTTGTCCCTTGGCATATGTCGAAAGCAATTGCTGAACGATCTCGCCCGCATCCGCCAGCGAGCTGGTGGCTCTTGGAGCCGGACCCGAACCTGAAAATCCGATAACGCTGCCGCGCAGCGCCTGCGCGGCGGTTGGTGCGCGCGCGGTGACATTGATGCCTTGCGCCGCGATGGCGGACTGAGCGCTGGTCGCAGCCTGCCGCAGCGCGGCCTCGGCCGCCTCGACCTTGGTCAGTGCTCCGCCAAGAGAGCCAGTGACCGCCGCTGAATCGCTTACCTCCAGCCCGCGCAATTGTTCGGCTATCAGCCCCAGCTTGAACGCGCTCAGCAATTTGTCCGCGCGGCTGCTGTCTCCGCTGGCCAGGCTTTGCACCGAACCGATGACGGTTGCGATCTGTGCGAGCGAATCGGAGAACCGGATCAGCGCATCCTGCACCGCTATCGCTTCGATCAATGCCGCTTGCTGCGCGCCCGTGGTGGATTCGTTCGCCACCAGATTGCTGAAATGCGCAAGAATATCGCGGTTCGCCAATTCGAGATAACGCTGCTGCGTTTCGAGCAAGCCGATCATGATGCCAACATCGCGTTCCAGCTGGCGCGCGTCTTCGCAGGTCTGAAACTGGGGACACTCCATCGTCTTGCAGCGCTCTGCCATCTCGGCAAGCACCTGAGCGCGGGCGATAATATCCTGAAGGTCGGCGATCCCGGCTGCGCCCAGTGCGCGGTCGATGGCGCTGGCCTCGCGCTCGATCACATCGGCGGGCAGCGGCGCGGGCTGGCCCTGCGCCAAGGCCGGGCTGGCCCACAAGGATGCGACCGCTATTGCCGAGGCAGCAAGCCATCCGGATCGGCGAAGGGTCATGCGTGATTGGATCATGGTTGCCCCCAGTCTGCTGATTCATTCAAGCTGAGCGCGGCACCCGGCAGTCCCTCGCGCGGATCGGGCGGAGTAAGCAACCGCGCACCGGGCGGCGGCGCGCGTTCGCCCAGCTTGCACGCATGGTATTCGGTCACCGCAGCCGGTTCCTTGATGCGGCACAGATTGTCCTCGACCTGTGCGCCGGGAAGGGCGTGCTCGATGTAACCCCGGATCAGCTCATCAAGGTCCGTGGGATAGACCAGAGTGCCGACCTGATAATCGCCGATCTGATCGACTCCCACCGTGTAATCGTCGAGACCAAAGCCAGCTAGGGTGTCTTGAAGTATAGCGCTGTCTCGCGGAGCAATCAGGTTGATGCTGGTATGGCCGGTCACGTCAATCGTCACTTCGATGTCGAAACCGCCGTGATGCGTGGGGTCCGGGTTGCCGAAGAAATCCAGCAGACCCGCCGTCAGCTGTGCGTCGCCATTGCTGTCGGTCACCGCCTGAAGGGGATCGGAATCATGGCCTTGCTGCGAACGCTGCGCCTGCTGTTCGCCCCCACCTGGCGTTGGCAGCGCGACGTCGATCTGTTCGGGCGCGAACAGGCGGATCACTTGCCCAGCGGTTTCCTGTGCCCGCGCCCCCTGATCGAGCGCATTGGAAGTCGCCTTTACGAATATATTGGAAGGCAGCGCGGGCGGCGTTTCGCTGATCGGATCTTCCGGATCTGTCGGCGACGGCGCAGGTCCAGGCAAATTTGGCGGTTTGCAAAGCTTGACCAACCGCGCTTCTTCCAAACGAAGTTCATCGGTACGATTATAGGTCCGGCGCACCACTTCTGCATCGAGTGGGGCGCTGGCGGCGCTGGCCTGTTCGATGAGTATGCGAATCTTGCGCAATTCTTCCTGCTCCTCGCGTACCCGGCGAAGTTGTTCGCATGGATCGCTCTCACCAGTTGGCACCCCACCTGCCAATGGCGGCTGTGCAGGAGGTGCACGGGGCGGCAATTCGTCAACGGGGTCTTCGGGATCTATCGGCGGCGGTGTAGCGGCAGGTGTTTCTGGCGGCGGATTGCAAAGGTCTACCAGCCGCGCCTCCTCAAGCTGAATTTCCTCGGCACGCAGGATGGATTTGCTGGCAACGTCAGCATCGATCGGGGCTCCGCTTTCGCGTGCTTTGGCAATAAGTTGCTGAATTCTGAGCAGCTCAGCCCGTTCCTGACGCAATCGGCGAAGTTGTTCGCACGGGTCGACCTCGCCTGATGGCGTTCCGCCCAAAGGAGGCGGTGCCGTGGGCGGTTCTCTGGTCGGAGGGCTGCTGGGCTGCGGGGTTTCAGCAGGCGTTGTTACAGGGCCGGAATCAGGCGTGACGAACACAGGCGTAAAAACCACATTGCCATCTCGGAACGTGCAGAAAGTGGTGCTGTCGCTGGCCAGAGGAAGCGCAAGATCCAATACGAACCGGCCCGCTGTGGCTGCACCAACCGCATCTTTGGGACCGCAGCGCGCCTTCAATTCCGCGATTTCTCGCACGGCAAGTGCTATTCGCTGGAGCAAGAAAAACTCGGCATTTCTTTCCCGTTGCGCAACCTCGCCAAGTATCGCCGATATCCGTTGCTCAGACGCAAACGGATCGTCGGTTAGCATTCGCTGGAGTTCGGTCCTAAAACGATCAGGCAGCCCAGCCTGCTCAATCTGCAATTCCTTCAGATTTTGCTCAAGCCGCTGAAGTTCCTCAGCATAAGAAGAAGGGCAAGGCGTAATTATTGGATTCGACCGAGCCGCGACGGAAAAGCCCGAAGCGTCGATTGTCGGATCGATAGATCGGGATAGGTCTGCTGTTGGACCAACCGGCAAGAGAGCACATGCCCTACGCAAACTATCCAATTGGGGCTTAAAACTCTGATTGAATTGAAATGCGACGAATGCTCTTTGATTTTCTGAGACAGCTTGTTGCAGCGAATTCAAAAGATCCCCAGCCTGGGCGAGGCGAATACACGGATCGCCCCCTCGATCAATGATCTGCGTCAATTCGGGAAGCGCCTCATCTACCCGCGTCGCGATCCATTCCTCTTCATCCTTCGTCAAAGATTGCGAGACGGTGCTCTGCGCATTCTCCAACGCCCTCGTTTGCGCCGCGGCGGGGTTGGGAACTGCCAACCCGGCTGCTGCGGCAATCGCTATCCAGATCAGGCGGAATCGCGCCTGCACCGATCATTCCAGCCCGATGGTCAGCAACACAAATGCGCCGTAACTGGTGCCCGAATCGAACCCGATTGCGGTCGGCTGATTTCGCACGAACAGATCATCACCGGTGCGCGGGTTGACGATTTGCGCGATCTTGTCCCGGTGATTGGCAAAGCCGTTGACCGAGACCGCCAGATTGCCGCCCAGCTTGACGCCAATTCCGGCAAATCCGCGCGCCGCAAAGGCAGTGCCGTCGCTTTCGTCATCCACCAACAGGGTGAAATTCGCATCCGGCCCGGCGCACAGATTGCAGATGACATTCTGCCTCGATTCAAGTGATACATCGTAGAAGTCGAGACCCAACCCCCCTCCTGCATGAAAGAACACACCCCTTTCCACCGTCTGGGAACCGTCATAGTCGAGGTTAAAGAACACGGTGATGCGATCATCATCCAATGACTGATCGTAATCCGCGCTGATGTCGTTCCCGAAAGTGGGAGAGGTGACGCGGGCAAATATATCGGTCTGCGTGCTGGCATATTGGAACGTAAATCCGAGGCCGACTTGCCCATCCAACCCGACCGGATGACGGTAGCCGCCGCCGACAGAGAAATGCTCCACTTCGCGCTCAATCGCAGTGTCGAGCCCGACATTGCCAAGGAACAGGCCAGTCGATCCGCTTGGCGCGAAATCGGTGAAGACGATGCCTGTGTCGATGTCGCCGCCGGGCGGGGTGGAATTGCTCGCCCGGTCACTGCCGTCGGCATAGCGGAAATCGAGGTGACCTGATCCGCCGAACATCGGGAAACTGGCCGAACCCCCGCCCACCGGGCCGCTGACACGGTCATCGGTCTGCGCGGCGAATTCTTCGCCATTGCCAAATATCAGCGTGCCTGCGCCCACGGGAGGCACGAACATCTCCCCATATCCGCCAAACAGATTGATCATCACGCGAGGGGTGTCTGGCCCGCCGGGCATATCACTGGGACCGCGCGGCACCGCCCGCGCGCGGTTGCCGGGCAGGTCGATCACCAGATCGCTGCCTCCGGGAACCATCGGCACCGCGATCCGCCGCTGCGGCTGACCGGGGACCGCCACAATCAGCGTTCCCGGCTCTGCTGTATCGCCGGGAAAGACGATCACGAGCGAGCCGTCGTCATCTTCTTCAACCGGCGCGGTCGTGCCATCGGGCAATTCAAAGCTCAAGCTGCCGCCCGGTATCTCTTGTCCGGTGCCGGTATCAACGATGACGCGCTGATTGAAAGCTGCCATCGCTGGCGCTGACGCGCCCGCGAGCAGACCGAGCACAATCGCAGATTTAAGAATTACCTTCTGATAACGCATGATTGCCCCCAAAGACAGTTGGTGATGAGTCGATGCGCAACCTAACAAGGCTCGCGTCGGGGGCCGTCATCAACATTAATGATGCGAACAGAATTTCCTGTCAGCGCAATTGCGCAGCGGTAATCACCCTGCGCACCACGGCGGCCTGATCCGGCGCGTCCAGTTTCATCTTTACCTGTGCAAATTGGGTGCGCACCGTATTGATGGAAATGCCGTTCGCCCTGCTATAAGCAGAAAGCGACAATCCGCCCGCAAATGCAATGGCAAGCTTGGCTTCGGCATTGGTCAATCCATACCAATCGATCAAACAGCGCGCGTCGAGCTGCAATTGCTGCTGTTCGGGCAACAGCCGCAACACCACCACCGGAGGAGCGGATGCGGCATCCTGTTCCAGTTGCAACTGGCTGGATCGGACAAACAACAAGGCACCATCCTTGCCATCCTGCAAGCGCGCCAGATGCATTTGTGCCTCTCCGGTTTGCCCATTTGGAACGAGCGCACTGGCGATGGCCGCCTCCAGTTTTGCATGCGCGGCGGGAGTGTTGCCTTGCAGCACACCCTCGCGGCAATGCAGCCAGCGTCCGCTTTCCAGAATATCCCTCGCGCGGAAATCGGCAAAGATCACCTCACGCGTGGCGCAAATCATCATGATTCCGTCTTGAGCTGATGAGGCATGGGTTTCAATCAGGGCTTCCACCAGAGCCTTGCGCCGATCGACGGTGCCAGACATGGTCAGCCGTTCGCGGAAGAACCGGGAGAGCCAGGTTTCGTTCTCGCGTTCGGCCCAAGCGCTGATTTCCTCAACCCGGCGCTGCAAGGTTGCGCGCAATTGGGCGGGTGTCACCCGGCTGACAGATGCCGATAGGTCGGCGGGCTCGCCTTCTTCGATCACGCCGCCATATCCCCAAAATGCGGATCTGGAATGGCCGCTTTCAAAAACTGCCCGATAGAGGCGAGTGAATCGCTGGCTTCGGGAATATAGGCCGCCAGTCGCTGCCAGACATGCGGCATGTTGCGCCAGATATCGAGCCGGGCCCGCCCGCCTGCGGCACGGATGCCATCCACAATGCGCCGGGAATCGTCGAGCAGCAGATCGGTGCTGCCGACATGCACCAATGTCGGGGGCATACCGTGCAAATCCGCGAGCGCCGGTGAAGCCAACGGGACTAACGGCGAATGGCCTTGAAGATAAAGTTCTGCACAGACCGAGACAAACTCCACATCTGACATGAAGGGGTCGCTGTTTGCGTTGTAGATCACCGAACCGCCTGAAAACGTAAGGTCGGCCCAGGGCGAAAGCGCAGAAAACGCCGCCGGCATGGGAATGCCGCGATCGCGCATCGCCACAAGCGCTGCAAGCGCGAGCCCTCCGCCCGCGCTGTCGCCAACCACCGCAATGCGGCCCGCCGGAGTTCCGGTGGCGAGCAAGTGGCGGTAGGCCGCGACAATATCCTCCACCCCCGAGGGGAAGGGATGCTCCGGGGCCAGCCGATAATCGACAGAAAGCACCCGCGCATCGCTTTCGCGGGCGATATGGGCGGCCAGAACATCGTGCAGCGCGTTGCGTTCCAGCACATAGGATCCGCCATGGACATACAGCACCGTGCGCGCCGCAGAATTGCCAATTCGGCGTGCCGTATCGCCAAACCATTCGCTTGGCACCGGAATGTCATCCGCATCGGCCCGCGCCACGTCGCGCGGAAATTTGGCCGCCACCCCTTCAAATCGCGCGAATCTGCGCCGCGTCCCTTCCCAGTCGTAATCAGGTGAGCGCATGTCGCGGCTGGGCAAGCGCCGCATCAGCCATACCATGCATCGGACATAGAACACTGCAAGACGGCCGCGCCATTCGTCAGGGTGAACCGGGGCTTCCTCTGCCCACCAGGCAGAAGTCAGTAGCGCGTTAAGATCATAGACCGCCGCAGCCATCGCTTGTCCCGCCGTCAACTCTCCCCAAGAACCAAACGCTAGACCTGTTTGCAAAAGCCGGTCAACCGCCCAAATGATGCGCCGTTGAATTGCCTTGAGATTATCGTTGAACGCAAAGGCGCCGCGCTCGTCTCACAAGCGAAAGCATCATCTACGCAGGGACCGCGATAACCTTCCCGCTGAACACCGACTGCCAATTCTGGATTTCTGCAAAGACTGCATCGTCAGTGGCGCGAACAATCTCGGTTGCGGCATCATAGGTCATGGCATTGCCCGGCGCTGACAGGATGGCATCGATACGGGTAGCGATCACATCGAGTTTTTCTGCGGTTACCTGGGAGATTTCGGCAAAGCGTTCAAAGTCCCCAAAATAGCGAATGCCTGCCAATGCGCTGCCAAGGGTGGGGAGCGCGACCGCCAGAACCGTAAACCATTTGGCCGCAAATTTGAGCCAGTCCGGGTCGACCAAACCGATCGCCGAAAATCCTGCCATGAACAGATACAGGCCCACGAATACAACCGCGCTGACAAACAGCCTTTCCGACAGCACGTCCAATCCATGATGCGCCCGGTTCAGTCGCAAGAACTTGGCGCGATGATAGGTCCGCTGAGGCACTACATGTTGGTCCCTCAAGGTCTCCAATGCGGCCCGAAGATAGGCCTTGTCGATCCTCGCTTCGGGCAAACCAACCGCTCTGACAGAGTGTTTCACATACCATTCCGGCCACCAACTGTTCGTGCCATGCGGCCATGCCCCGTTGGGCCGGGACACCCCCATCACCGCGAGCATCGAGCTATGCCGGAGATACTCGGCCGCGCGGCGCGTCTCAAACCAGCGGTCATGCAGCCGCATCTTTCGTCCCGCAGCGGTGTTGATCAGAATGGCAAGAAGGAACAACAATTCGCAGCCGGCAAAAATCCACTTCTGATCCGTGCTGACCAGCGGCAGATACAAAATACCCGAAATAATCGCACAGGCACCAAGGATGAAATTCACGGTCATGCCGGAACGATGGCGGTCAGACAGATTTGACGAAATCCCGTTGAGCCATGCAAACCGGGTGAGGATTTGAGCGTCGATGCTGCCTACGGTTCGATCATCACCAGCTGACATTGATCGGACAGCCTCCAACAATCCCTTTGCGCTTCCCTCCCCAATCGCGTTGGGGGCTTCGTAACGCTGCCGGACAGATGCCAATCGCTTCGCCCAAGTGGCCTCGCCGAACAGCGCCTCTACCCGCCGGAAAGCATGCCCAAGCAGAAGACTGTGACCGCGCCAGCGTTCCCTGCCCAGCCCGGCCAGACCAGTCTCTGTGGGCTTATTGCCGGGTCGCAAAGGCGAAACGGCCTGCGACACCACTTTCGCCAATGCAGACGCCTGCACATTGGCGTCCGTCTCGAATGTGGGACTTGCTAAGGCTTCGGGTGAGTGATGGACGGCCCAATTCTGCGGCACGGCAGGGTTGATCCAAAGCACCGGCACACCTGCTTTCAGCGCCGCAAGGGCTGTATGGCCCGTGCCGCCGACAATCGCAGTCGACTGTCCATCCCAGATCGCAACGATCAGGTCGGACTGTTCTATCAGAATTCGCCCGGCGATTTCTGCCCGGCGACCTATCTCGGCGGCAAAGGCGCTCGCCGCAGCCTTGTCTTCGGGAGCTTCCAGCGCCGTGCAGAACAAGTTTGAAAGCCGCTCGTCATTATCGGCCAATTCGAACACTTTGCCGCGGGCCGTCAGCCCTTTAATCGCCTCAATGCGCGCCCTTGTCGCTGGGTCCACGATCTCTTCGCCGCGCAAAATGGCCTTTGCGTCGCGCGCCTTGGCTGGCCTTGCATTGATCGCGGTGTTGAGCGCCCGGCCGAAGGGAAGCGGAATGGCGAGGTCCCAGCCGCGCTCCAGCCCCAGCCGCGCAGCCAGATGATCGGCACCGTCCGATAACAGCGTCAAGAGCCGTGGATGGGCCACCGCCGAGGGGATTTCGCGCCCTTCCAACGACTTCAAGATGGCTCTTATCTGCTCCAAGATGCCTGCAAGCGCGGCGGCAAGCGCTGCCTCGTCGGCAGGATAGGAGGGATGCGAGGCCCGGTGGCCCGTCACGCCAACCGCAAAGACAACATCTGGCAGCGGCGGAGCCGTTCCCTGTTGGCCTGCGCTTTGTATCTCTGCGGAAATGACCCGATGCCCCCAGTGGTTTACCATCCAGTCCGTCGCCGACCATCAGGCTTGGAATTTTTCCGTTACGCAATTCAGGATAGCATTCCAACCATAAGGGCGCAGCGTTCCCCATTCATTTCCTCATTTCAGGGATATGTGTGCCGCGTTCTTGCATTGGCGCGGCGCGCAGCGATCTTGGCGCCTTCTATCCACCCGAGGTAATAGGCGACATCGACATAAAGCGACGGCGTGTTCCGCAGGCCGCAGCCTTTCCCGCCGGACACCAACCCGACAAGCGTGTTGGTGTCCCGGTCAACCAGCGGCCCGCCGCTGTCTCCCCGGCAGGAATCGGTGCCCACCCTTGTCCCGGCGCACAATTGTCCGGGGTAAACCCTGATCTTGTTGCGGCGAAAGACGGGATTGTTGCTGCACTCGGTGTCATCGAACAATCTGAGCATGCCGCCGCGCAAGGTTTCGGCTGCCCGGTCCTGAAACTCTCCATCTTGAGCGATTGGATCGCCGGCGTCGATTGTCGGTCGAATAAAGCCCCAACCGCTCACCAGAAGGCCAGCCCTTGGAGGAGCAAATTCCGCTGTCAGAGGCAGGTTCACCTGCCGCATTCCCGCAAAACTCGGCACTCGCTTCAGCTCAATCAGCGCAATGTCATTCCTTAAAGTGCGGCTGTCAAAACCAGCATGCGTGATGACCGAACGGATCTCCACCAGATTGTGCAGACCATCAATCCGCTGGCTTCCCAGTCGGATGCGGCGACCGTCGAAAAACCTCTGGTCGGGAAGGGTGCTGACCACGCAATGGGCTGCGGTCAGAACCCAGCGGTTGCCGATATAGACCGCACCGCAAGTGTGATTGATTTCCCAATCCATAAGCGCGCGGCCAAACTGACGGACCTGATTGGCGCGCTCTTCGGCAGTGTGATACGCTCTCGTGCTGGGGCCAAACAGCGAAAGTTGCGCCTGATATTGGGCCTCGCCCGACTCCAATTCATAACCACGGGTGACATACTCGGTCGAAGGGAAAAAAGCCGCACGAAGCTCCATTATGGGTTCACTACACAGCTGCCAATCACCGGGCGTATAGGCGACACATTTGTCCGAATCTTCGAGAAATTCGTTGCGGACATTGGCAATGTCTTCTTGGCCGAGCACATTCAGCAGCACCTCCCAATCCGAATATTTGCGTTGCCGCAGAACATCGGTGGCATAGGTGAATTGTTCGGGTTCAAAACTGTCGAACAAGGCCAGAAATTGATTGGCTGGCTCGGTCTCTGCGCGCGCCAGCAACAGCCCGAGAGTTCCGCGCTGGCCTTCCTCTATGCGCTCCGCAATCCGGGCAAAAACCGCCACGCCTTCAGGCGTAAGCTTCTGATAGAAAGCATCAAATTCTGGGTCTTCGTCGGCGTAGAGCTCTTCTGCGACCGCCGCATACACCTCATCGGCAGGCACGGTCCCGGCGATGGTCGCATTGGCTGGATTGGCTGCAAACACAGAAAACAGCACCAGCCAGCACAGCAGCAGCACCCTGCCCCGGCTGCGCTGACGGGCGCGTTCATTTTTCATCAGATGCGGCACCTTTTCCAAAGCGGGCAAGGGCGGGCATGGGGCCAATCAGCCTATTTTATTGATCGACGGGATTTCCGTTCTGGTCCAGTTTGCCGGGCTTGCTATCGTCATCTGTGTTATCATCTGCGTCGTCTTCGATCTCGATGGTTTCCGGCTCAGCCGTATCGCCCGCTTCCTCAGCCGCAGGCGTGCAAGCGGCAAGGCCAAAAGCGGCCCCAAGAACTACACTGGTCAGGATAAACTTCTTCATCATTTCCCCCATTCAAACACATTACGCGAACCCGAGACGCTGTTGTAATGACTGAAATTGCGGAGTTTGTCGAACGGGATCTAGATTCTGGTCTGTATGCGACAAGACCAGACCAGCATCCCCCACTTCATAAGCGCGTTCGAGTGTCGCCAGCGCCTCTGCACTTTGCCCCCATTGCGCCAGCACTTGCGCCTGTTGATACAGACTGTTGTCGCCAAATTGATCAACCATCCGGTCAAATTCGCGTTGCGCCGCGGTGCGATCGCCCGCTTGTTCTTCCAGCATTGCCAGGCTTGGCAATTTCGAAAGCAGGCTGGTTTCCTGCACGTAGAATGATCGCGCCTCTTCAATTCGCCCCGCAAATCTTGCGATGTCGCCGAGGATGCGATTGACGACGCTTGTTTCCCTGTTCAGCGAAAGCGCCCGCCGTGCCGCTTCGGCGGCTCTGGCATAATCCCGCGCAGCCAGTTCGAGCACGGCCGCTGCGCGGAACACCGGCGCGTTGAGCGGATCGAGCCGTTCGGCCCGCTCGATTGCATCGCGCCCCTTGGCGAACGCGCCGATGTAGGAGGCAAACAAAGTGTATCCCATGAGGATCCTTGCATTGCCAAAACCCAGCTCAAAGCTTCGTTCATAAGGTCGCCGCGCCGCCGCCATATCGAGCCGCCCGTTGGCCAGAATCGATCCGAGCGCGTCGTGCCCATCGGCAAGATCAGGGGCAATCTCGATGGCGCGCTGCGCTGCATCCAGAGCATTGCTGTAGTAAGTCTTTGTCTCGTCGCCGGCGGCGTGGCGGTTGCCAATCGCCGTTAGCACCCGCGACCGCCCGGCATGTGCGGCGCCGAATTCGGGATCGAGTTCAACGGCCCGATCAAGCGCGGCAAGCGCTTCTCTATCGGACTTTTCCAGCGCGCCTGAACGCCCGTAAAGATCAATCCCGCGCAGATAGGCGTCCAGCGCATCGGCGTTCTTTGTCCCACCAATGCGGCTGGTCCCCAGTGCGCCCGCGCCCGAAATATTGGCGATCAGCGAATCCACGACGCGGGTGGCGATTTCAGTCTGAACGGCGAGTACATCGTCCAATTCGCGGTCGAATTGTTCGGTCCACACTTCGAGATCGTTCGCCCCGTCGATCAGCCGCACCGCGACCCTCAGCCGGGTGCCCGCTCTTCGCACGCTGCCTTCCAGAACATTGACCACAGCTAACGCTTTGGCGATCGCGCTGGCGGTCTGTTCGCCTGCGCTGAATTTGTCGGTGGAGGTTTGCGCCGCGACGGTAAGCTGCGGATTGAGGCTCAAGATGCTGCGCAATTCCTCTGACAGTCCGGCGGAAAAATATTCCTGTTCCGGGTCATTGCTGAGGTTTTCAAAAGTCAGGACAGCGATGCTGTTGGGCCGGCTTTGCCCGGCAAACATCCCTGATTGCCAGATCGCGAAGCCGCCACCCGCCGCCAATAGGCCAATTCCGCCGCCCACCATGAGGTTTCGCCGGTTCAGCGCCCCGGTCGGCACCATGGTCGGCGTATCCTGCAACACCTTCGGCGCCTGCGCACTCACCGCGCCGCCAAATTGTTCGAGCGCTTCAAGAACGCGGGGAAAACCAGGGCGCAGCGCCGCATTGCCTGCGCCCGACAAATCGACATATTGAATCTGGCGAAATCCCAGCGGCGGCTCCGTGCCGTCAAGCGAAACCGACAGCAGTCGCCTGCAATCCCTGCCCCGGGTTGCCTCATCGCGCACCCAGTCCGAATTGACCGATGTCTGGGTCCACATCACCAGCACCACATCACAGGATTCAAGCGCGTTTTCAGTAACCTGCAGGAACCGGTCGCCGCCTTTGAGCAAACCGTCCCACCAGACAGAATAACCCGCCTGTTCCAGCGCAGGGATTATCGGCAGGACCTGTTCGCGGTCAGTCCGCGAATAACTCAAGAATATTGAGCGCGTGCCATCGCCGACGGGACTGATTTCGCTCAATTTCCCCCCCTTTGCAAATGCAGACAACAGCTCTTCGTATAGCATTGTTGCAAGCTTGGGAATTGGGCGCAGTTTTGCGGGTGAAGGCGCAGCCATTGCCGATGCTGAACCCGTGTTATGCCGCCAGTGGGCAGAGGCGCAAATCGCGCTATTCTGTGCGAATGATCGGAAAGGGTTGTTGGCGGAGCGGGTGGGATTCGAACCCACGAAAGAGTTGCCCCTTTACACACTTTCCAGGCGTGCGCCTTCGACCACTCGGCCACCGCTCCGCATGCCGTTGCTGGCAAGAGGGCGCGGATAGACGGACCTTTGCTCTTTCGCAAGCGCGTTGGTGGTGGCACATGTGGCTGCATGAAAAACATCGCCATTTCAGCCGCCGCGCTGGCGCTCGCCTTGCCCTTGTCCGCGCAGGTCGTTCCAAGCCCGAACGAAATTGTAAACGCTGCCGTGCCTGAGGAATGGGTGGCGATCCCGGCAGAGGATTTGCTGGTGATGACGCTGGCGCCGGATGCGGACGGCAATGCGCGGCAGGTGGTGATCCAGTTGATGCCCGCACCGTTCTCGCAAGGGTGGGTGCACAACATCCGCCTGTTCGCGCGCTCGGGCTGGTATGACGGGATTACGGTCAACCGGGTGCAGGACAATTACGTCGTCCAGTGGGGCGATCCGAACTACGACAACCCGGAAACGGGCGGTGAGGCAAAGCCCTTGCCCGAGGGGCTGCGTGTGATGGGGGAGGAGGATTACAGCACGCCGACCAGCATCATCTCCATCCATGAACGCCCGGCAGAATCGATCTCAAATAGCCACAGGTCGAGAGGGGACGCCTACGCCGAGTTCACAGGTTTTGTGCGCGGCTGGCCCGTCGCCCGGGACCATCAGCGCGACTGGCCCACCCACTGCTACGGCATGGTCGGCGTGGGGCGGAACTATTCGCCGGACACCGGCTCGGGCGCGGAGCTTTATACTGTCATCGGACATGCGCCGCGCCATCTTGATCGC
This sequence comes from Qipengyuania sp. ASV99, assembly GCF_047872805.1. Taxonomy (NCBI): domain Bacteria; kingdom Pseudomonadati; phylum Pseudomonadota; class Alphaproteobacteria; order Sphingomonadales; family Erythrobacteraceae; genus Qipengyuania; species Qipengyuania sp. ASV99. The sequence goes on from NZ_JBLQUK010000014.1 coordinate 24,502, forward strand.
AATATCGCCCTCGTAGGACGGGTCATCGCGGGGATGGAGCACCTCTCTTCGCTGCCGCGCGGGTCGGGCGCGCTGGGGTTCTACACCGCCGAGGAAGCCGCCAAGCGCACTCCGATCCTATCCGTCCGCGTCGCCGCTGACCTGCCCGAAGGCGAGCGCCCGCTGTTCGAGTACCTTTCCACCGAAAGCGACACCTTCGCCGCCTACGCCGAGGCGCGCGCCAATCGCCGCGATCCATTCTTTATCGCTCCCGCAGGCGGCGCGGATATCTGCAACATTCCGGTGCCGGTCAGGCCGTTTGAATATGCGGAATGATACGCATCCGCCAATGCGAGGTGGCCCCAACTTGTTTCGGGGCGACGCGGCAATCCAGAGCGCCGCGCGAGGCCGCATTGGATTGCTTCGCAACGCTCGCGATGACGAATGAATGACACCGTCTCCGCCGCCCTCCCCCTCACGAGCTGGCAGGGGGAGAAGGCAACCTACCACCTCGTCATCTTCACCGGCCCAGAGGCCGAGGCGCTGGCTGGCCATGCCTTAATGCAGCGGCTTGAATTTGGACGGCGCGCGGGCTTCGGGTCGATCAAGGTCACCGCGCGGATCGGGGCGACCGCGTGGAAAACCTCGGTCTTCCCGCAGAAACATCAATCCCAATGGGTGCTGCTGATCGGCAAAAAGGTCATGCGCGCCGAAGGCCTCGCCCCCGGCGACACCATCGAAGTCGCGGTGACGCCAGTCTGATTATGCGCGCAGACGCTGCATGATCTCGATCCGGTTGCCAAACGGGTCTGCGGTGAAAAAGCGCGCATAGCCCGCCACCGGCTTGTCCTGAACGATCGGATAGCCTGCCTCCGCCAGCGCCTGCTCCAATGCCGCAATATCATCGACCAGAAACGCCGGATGGGCTTTGGTTGCTGGGCGAAAATCGGGATCGACGCCGATATGCAGGCGCAGCGACCCGCTTTCAAACCAGCATCCGGTGGGCGACAGATTGGCCGGCTTGGCGACCTCGCGCATCCCCAGAATGCCGGTGTAGAATCCGCGCGCGGCGTCTTCTGCGCCTGTGGGAATGGCGATCTGAAGATGGTCGAGGCCGGTCACTGCCATCAGATCCGCTCCGGTCAAATACGCTCGGCCTGGGCCACAGCGTCGCTGGCGCGCAGCGCGGAAAGGATGCGGGTAAGATGCGCCAGATCCTGCACCTCTGCGTCGATATTATAGGTGGTAAAGGGGTAATCGAGCTGGGTCTGGATCAGGCTGGTCACGTTGATCTTGTTCTGCGCAAAAATGCCCGCCATTTCCGCCAAAGTGCCAGGCCGGTCGTAAATCGTCACCGTCAGCCGCCCGACCGCGCCGTGCGAACGGTTGCCCCAGTTCAGATCGATCCAGTCATTGTCCACGCCATTGGCCAATTCCAGACAATCGATGGCGTGCACCGCCACGCGCGCGCCTTTACGCCGCAACCCGACGATACGGTCACCCGGCACCGGATGGCAGCATTCCGCCAATTCGAACGCGACCCCCGGCGTCAGCCCCCGGATCGAAATCTGGCGTTCGTGGCGCGACCAATCCTCGTCTTCCTCGAATTCCGAAGTGCAGCCCGGCACCAGCGCTTCCATCACTTCGCGGTCGGTCAGCTTCGCCGCGCCGATCGCGAACATCAGGTCTTCGGGTTCGTCCATGCCCAGCCGTTCAATCGCCGCTCGGATCGCCTTTTTGCCGATCCGGGCGGGCACGCGGCTGGCGATTTCGTCGAACAGTTTCGACCCGATCTCTGCGACTTCGCTGCGTTCTTTCAGCCGCACCGCGCGGCGGATGCCCGCCCGCGCCTTGCCCGTCACGACAAAGCCGAGCCATGACATTTGCGGTTCTGCGCCCGCCCCTTTGATAATCTCCACCACGTCGCCATTGTTAAGCTGCGTGCGCAGCGGCATGTGCCGCCCGTTGATCTTGCCCCCGACACAGGCCAGCCCCAGATCGGTGTGAACGGCAAAGGCAAAATCGACCGCGGTTGATCCCTTGGGCAGTTGGAACAGTGCGCCCTTTGGGGTGAAGGCAAAGATGCGGTCCTGATACACCGCCAGCCTTGTGTGTTCGAGCAATTCCTCGGCATCGTGGCTGGCATCGACAATCTCGATCAGATCGCGCAGCCAGCCGACCTGGCCATCGGCCTTGTCATGCTGTTTATAGGCCCAATGCGCGGCCAGCCCGAATTCGTTGAGGCTGTGCATTTCGCGGGTGCGGATCTGCACCTCCACCCGCATCGAATTTTCATACATCAGCGATGTGTGCAAACTGCGATAGCCATTGGTCTTGGGGGTGGAGATGTAATCCTTGAACTTGCCGGGCAGGAATTGCCAAGTGGTGTGCAAGATCCCCAGCGCGGCGTAACTATCCGCCTCGCTCTGGGTGATGACGCGAAACGCCATGATATCGGTCACCTGTTCAAAGCTGACATGGCGTTCCGACATCTTTTGCCAAATCGAATAGGGGTGCTTCTCGCGCCCGGTGACTTCGACTTTCAGACCCGCTTCGGCCAGCGCCTGTTTGATCTTGAGCGCAATCGCATCAACCTGTCCGCCATCGGTGCTGCGCAATTGTTCAAGCCGCCCGGTGATCGTGGCATAGGCTTCGGGTTCAAGCTCGCTAAAGGCCAACGCCTGCATTTCGCGCATATATTCATACATGCCCACGCGCTCTGCCAGCGGGGCGTAGATATCCATCGTCTCGCGCGCGATCCGCTGACGCTTCTCGGGCGATTTGATAAAATGCAGCGTGCGCATATTGTGCAGCCGGTCCGCCAGCTTGACCAGCAGAACGCGAATGTCTTCGGACATGGCAAGCAGGAATTTGCGCAGATTTTCGGCCGCGCGTTCATTCTCTGGCATGGCCTCGATCTTGGACAGCTTGGTCACCCCATCGACCAGCCGCGCGACCTCGGGGCCGAACAGCGCCTCGATATCCTCGATCGTGGCGAGCGTATCCTCGACCGTGTCGTGCAGCAATGCGGTGATGATCGTATGCTGATCCAGTTGCAGGTCGGTCATCAATCCGGCGACTTCGATCGGATGGCTGAAATAGGGATCGCCGCTGGCGCGCTTCTGGCTCCCATGTTTCTGCACCGTATAGACATAGGCGCGGTTCAGCAGCGCCTCATCGGCGTCAGGGTCATAGGCCTTGACCCGTTCAACTAGTTCATATTGGCGCAGCATTGGCATGAATATGGGCGCGGCGATGATGGGGGGCAAGCGCGATTGTTACAGTAGCGAAACGAGTTGCTTGGCTTTGCGGCAGAGCTTCGTTATAACGACCGTATGAACAAACCCACCACCCACGCTCGCAACCTGAAAATCACCAAAATCGGGAATTCCGCCGGGATTATCCTGCCCAAGGAATTGTTGGCTCGTCTGCGGGTCGAAATCGGTGATGATGTCTATATTTCCGAAGCTGCGGATGGACTGCGCGTGACCGCGTCCGATCCCGATTTCGCGGCGCTGATGGATATGGCCGAGGGAATCATGCGCAAAGACCGCGACGTCCTTAAAGTTTTGGCGAAGTAGGCCGCAGTGCGATGAACGCGGACCGAAACGAGCCAGTCTGGCTCGACAGCAAGATTGCGCACGCCATTCATGACCGGCAGCTTGCCGAACATGGCGGCGGAGTTGGGCTGCGCGATGGGGGTGCGCTGGAATCGGCGCTGACGCGTGCCGTAAATCAATGGGCCTATGGCGAGGACGATTTGTCGCAGCTCGCCGCTGGCTATGCCTTTGGGGTGGCCCGCAACCATCCGTTTGCCGACGGCAACAAACGGACCGCTTGGATTCTCGCTCGCCTGTTCCTGTTGGCCAATGGGATGGAGCTTGAATTCGACAAAGTCGAAGCAATCAATATCGTGCTCGCCCTCGCCGCAGGCGAACTCAGCGAATATGAACTCGCCGATTGGTTCCGTCAGCGGGTGGTGACCGCGACCTGAGTCCGCGCTACGCTCTGGTCGCGCGTTAACTCCAGGTTGCTCTGGGCGGCAGGCTCATCAGGATGGCTTCGATATTGCCGCCGGTTTTCAGGCCAAAGATCGTGCCCCGGTCATAGACCAGATTGAATTCGGCATAGCGGCCCCGGTATTCGAGCAAAGTCGCCTCATCCTCGGCAGAAAAGGCAGCGCCCATGCGTTTGCGCACCAACCGCGGATAGATGTCGAGAAACGCCTTACCGACATCCTGCGTAAAGGCGAAATTGCGATCAAAGCTGGCATCGTCACTGCATTCCAGATGATCGTAGAATATCCCGCCCACGCCCCGGTGCACTTCGCGGTGAGGGATGTAGAAATATTCGTCGGCCCATTTCTTGTAACGATCATAATAGGTCGGGTTGTGCCCCATACAGGCGGCGCGCATCACCGCGTGAAATTCGTCCGTATCCTCGGCATAGGGGATCGGCGGATTTAGGTCAGCTCCGCCGCCGAACCACGCCTTGCCAGTGGTCAGGAACCTTGTGTTCATGTGCACTGCGGGCACATGCGGATTGGTCATATGCGCAACCAGGCTGATACCGGTCGCGGTAAAGCCGGGGTTGTCTGGGTCCGCGCCGTTGACGCTGGCGGCGAACTCCTTGGGAAAATTACCGCGCACGGTCGATACATTGACGCCGACCTTTTCAAACACTTTGCCCTTCATCAGGCCCTGAGTGCCGCCGCCGGGATCGTCATTGCCTTCTTCGGAGCGCTGCCAAGGGGTGTATTCAAACGTCGCATCCGAACCGGCGTCGCGCTCGATGCTTTCAAATGCCGCGCAGATCGAATCGCGCAAACCTTCAAACCATGCCTTTGCCCGGTCTGTGTGGGCCGCCCATTCATTCATCAAAATTCCCCGTCGTTAGTGCCATAAGCATGAACCATAGGGCAGCGGTGTCAACGGGATTTGACGCGCATCAAACTGCACTGCGAAACGCTTGCCAAATGGCAGCTGGCGCGCCACAGAGCGGGTATGGTTCCTGTTTCGTTCGCGCCATTTGGCTTTACCGGCGAAGAGTTCGTGCTGCTTAAGAGCAACGCGCTTTATTGGCCGCAAGAGCGCGCGCTGCTGGTGGCGGACCTGCATCTGGAAAAGGGCAGCTGGTATGCGGCGCATGGCCAGATGTTGCCCCCCTATGACAGCCGCGAAACGCTGGAAAGGATTGCCGACGCGGTAAAGGCGACCGGCGCGCGCCGGGTCATCACGCTGGGCGACAATTTCCACGATGACGCGGGCGCCTCGCGGCTTGATCCCTATGCCGCCGGGATGCTGGAGGCGCTGACCCGCGCACTCGACTGGGTGTGGATCACCGGCAATCATGACGAACAGATGCAGCGCAAATTCGGCGCGGAGCTGGTCGCAGAACTCGAAGTGAACGGCATCATCCTGCGTCACGAAGCCAAGCGGGGGGAGACGCGCGCCGAACTGTCTGGCCATTTCCACCCCAAGATGCGCGTCGCCGTGCGCGGCCGTCATATCGCCCGGCCCTGCGCCGTTATCAGCCGCCGCGACGGGGCGGACGCTATGGCAACAGAACGCATGATCCTGCCCGCATTTGGTGCCTATACCGGCGGCATGGACGCAGGTTCGCCAGCGATATTGCGCGCGCTGCAACCTGCCAGCACGATCGACGCGGTGCTCCCGGCAAAGGGCAAACTGGTGCGCTTTCCGCTCTATCGCAGCGCGGCATAAGACTCATCTGGTTTTTCCGCGCCGAAGCGCTTACATAGCGCCGTTCCAAAGACTCAGGCTGTAACAGGAGAACACACATAGCCCGTCCACCTCGGCGTACGATGGCCCCGCCAACTAAAAGCGGCCCTCGTTTCGATACTTTCATCCAGGTTCCCAAAGTCCGCGTTATTGATGACGAAGGCGAGAACCTTGGCGTAATGTTCACCCGCGAAGCTATGGAGCAGGCCAATGAAAAAGGTCTGAACCTGGTCGAAGTGTCCCCCAATGCGGACCCGCCGGTGTGCAAATTCCTCGATGTCGGCAAATATCGCTTCGAAGCGCAGAAAAAAGCCAATCTGGCGCGCAAGACGCAAAAGACTCAGGATATCAAAGAGGTCAAGATGCGTCCCAATATCGACACGCATGATTATGACGTGAAGATGCGCAACGTGACCAAATTCATCGGCAACGGTGACAAGGTGAAGATCACCCTGCGGTTTCGCGGACGCGAAATGGCGCATCAGCACCTCGGCATGGACCTGCTGAAACGGGTGCAGGATGACGTGGTCGAAGTAGCCAAAGTCGAAGCGTTTCCCCGTCTCGAAGGGCGGCAGATGCTGATGGTGCTCGCGCCGAAATAGCGCCCTTAATCTGGCGAACACATCAAGACGCAAAGGGGCGGAAGCGCGGATCGCTTTCGCCCCTTTGCTCTGGTTTCTGGATGCAAATGCATTTGGTCCTCGACGAAACGCTGGTGTATTCGACAAATGCCACACCGCAGCCGATTGGCGGGAACAAATCTGCGCCAAACTGTTCTATAGACTGGATTATGAGGCGCCGGACCGGTCCTTGCCCGCCACCCGCCGGGTATTCCCCCGCTGGATCGGTCCCGCCTCATACCCGAAATGACCTGCCCCGCAGTGGGGTGCCCCGCCTACGCCCATTATCTGGGTCCGCGCTTCGCACAATGGAGTGATACAGATGCCCCGCATTCAGTTCCTGATCTCGGCAACCCTCGGCGCGGCCTCGGCGCTGGCGCTGGGCGCGGCCCCTGCTTTGGCGCAGGACAATTCGGCAGAGTCGCAATTCGCAACTTTCGCGCCCACCAACAATCCGAACAATGACGGGATCGATTATTCGATCTGGGACGAAGCGATGAAAAACCTCGTCGTGTCGATGGGACCATCGCTGCGCGAAACCGCCGGGCGGCCTGACCCCAGCTTTGGCACCCGCCGCCAATATGGCCACGTCTCGCGCTATCGGCTCGAAGGCACGCGGTTGATGTTCAGCTTCCTCGACAGCGACGTGATCGCCAGCTTCACCGAATATCGTCAGGATCTGGAACGCACGGCCGATATCGTCGATATTCAGGCGCTCAGCCGCAACGAACAACTCGCGTACTGGATCAACCTCCACAATGTCGCGCTGATCGAACAGATCGCCAACGCCTGGCCCGTGCGCCAACCGCGCGAGATCATGGTCGGCGGGGTTCCGCTGGACGATGCGCGCTTTATCACTGTTGAAGGCATTGCGCTGTCCCCGCGCGACATCCGCGAAAAGATCGTGTTTGCACATTGGAACGATCCCAAGGTTATTTACGGTTTCTGGCGCGGCGAAATCGGCGGCCCGTCGATCCAGCGTGAGGCTTTCAACGCTGATAACGTCGCCCGCCTGCTCGACCGCGGCGCGCGCGATTTCGTCAACTCATTGCGGGGCACTCAGAAAAACGGCGACACGCTTGAAGTGTCCGAATTGTTCGCCGAGGCCGCGCCGTATTTCTTCGGCAATTTCGACGCCGACCTGCGCGCCCATCTTGCCCAATATGCCGATGAGGACACCGCTGCGCTGCTTTCGGCCACCACCGACATAAGAGCCAGCGTCAACGAACACGATATTGCTGATCTCGCCGGCGGCGTGCGCGAGCCAACCTATCAGAATATTCAGAACGCTGACGGCAATCAGCAAAGCTTTCGCATCCCGCAAAGCATGGCTGCCCTGCTCGCTCAGCGCGAACAGAAATTCCAGCGCATCATCCGCGAAGGGCGCACCGGCACGGTGACATTCAGCAACATTCGTCTGCCCGGCGATCTGGACGAAACCGAAGTCGAATAGCACCCTACCCTGCTCAACACGCAAAATCAGGCCGATGAGATTGCCTTGCCGCCGCAGGGCTTTCGCTGATACCCCCTCACCCACCGAATAATCGGTCAAACGGGGTGAGGACACAGCCGCCATGAACGCGCGCCAAATCGGCCTGATGCTTGGCCCGCTGGTCTTTGCGCTGAGCGCATTGACGCCGCCGCCTGGCGGGCTGGAACCGCAGGGCTGGCTGGTCGCGGGACTGGTCATCTGGATGGCCGCCTGGTGGATGACCGAAGCGGTGCCCCTGACGGTCACGGCGCTGCTGCCGTTTATCGTGCTGCCGCTGGGCGGGATCATGAGCGCGGGCGACACCGCCAGCGCCTATTACGCGCCGATTCTGTTCCTGCTGCTTGGCGGAGCGTTCATCGCGCTCGCCATCGAGCGCACCGGATTGCACCGACGGCTTAGCGCGGGGATCTTGCGGGCTATCGGCACAGGCGGCGGGCAAACACGGCTGCTGCTCGCCTTCATGCTGTCGGCGGCGATCCTGTCGATGCTGATCTCCAACACCTCAACCACGCTGATCATGATGCCCATGGCGCTGGCGGTGCTCGCGGGCGGGGGATTGGCGCATCGAGAGAACGATCAGGATCAGGACGGCCAAACTCAAGAAGGGCAAGCACAGGAAGGGCTTTACGGCGCATTGCCGATGGGGATTGCCTTTGCCGCGACGATTGGCGGTTTGGGCACAATCGTCGGGTCGCCCACCAATGGGATCGCGGTGCAATTGCTGAACGATATGATCGGGCTGGAAATCAGCTTTGCCTTGTGGATGCTCTACGGCCTGCCGGTGGTGCTGATCGGGGTTCCGCTCGCGGCCTTTGTCATCGCGCGGGTTCAACAGGTGGCGGCGCATCCGTTCGATGTCGCCGCTGCGCGCACCGCGATCGACAATCCCGCGCCCTGGACGAGCGCGGAAAGGCGGCTGGTGCCGATCATTGCGCTCGCCTTTCTGGCCTGGATGACCCGCCTGTGGGTCGCGCCGCTCTTGCCCCCGGACAGCTGGACTGATGGCACGATTGCAGTGATCGCGGCGCTGGCCTTGTTCCTGATCCCCGACGGCACCGGAACCGAGGGAAATCGGCGGCCGCTGCTCAAATGGAACGAGGCAGACCGTGCGCCCTGGGGCGTGATCCTGATGTTTGGCGGCGGGCTGGCGCTGGCCGCAGGAATGCAGGCCTCAGGCCTCGCTGACTGGTTGGGGCAGGCGCTGCTGCCGCTTGATGCGGTGCCGCTGTTGGTGATGGCGCTGGCGATTGCGGCGATGGTGGTGGTGATCACCGAATTTGCGAGCAATGTCGCCACCGCCAGCGCGATCATCCCGATTGTCGCCAGTCTTGCCGCGGCGCTGGGACTGGGCGAGGACGCGATTCTGATCGCCATGCCCGCTGCGCTCGCGGCAAGCTGGGGCTTTATCCTGCCCGCCGGGACCGGCCCCAACGCGATTGCATGGTCCACCGGGCGACTGCGGATAGAACGGCTGGTGCGCGCCGGGATCGTGCTCGACATCATCGGTATCGCGCTGATGGTGGGAGTGGTTTGGTGCGCTTCTACGATATTCTGAGCTAAAACACGTATGTTTGTTGAGAGTTTCTCAACCTTCTGGTTACAAACTATCATTCATGATTAATGCTGCCGAAGCCGTTCGTTCGGACCTTGATGGCGAAGATTTCGCGCTCGCACCTGCGGTCGGCGGGTTTGAGCGTGTGGATGACCAGTCGGTTGATCGCATCCTGAAAGCCGTGCGGCAACATCTGGGCACCGAAATCGCTTTCGTCTCTCGCTATGTCGAGAATTTCGAGAAAGAGCTAACGCATATCGATGCCGACATCGAATTGCCAATGGGGCCGGGTTACCGCGATTCACGCAATGACAGCTATTGCTGGCACATTGCCGAGGGACGCTTGCCGCAACTGATTCAAGACCCGGCGGACTTTCCCTTCACACAGTCGCTGGCGATCACCGACATGTTGCCCGTGGGGTGCCACCTCAATGTGCCGCTGCGCCTTTCCGATGGCAGCTTGTATGGCAGCTTCTGCTGTCTCAGCCGCAAACCCGACCGCAGCATGACCGAGCGGGATCTGGGCGTGCTCAAGGCCTTTGCCGCATTGGCAGCCGAGCAGATCGAGCGCTCGGTTGAAAGCTCTGCCCAATCGCGGAACCAGAAATCGGCGATCCAGAAAGTGCTGGACACTGGCCATGTGACGATCCTGCATCAGCCAATTGTTGCGCTTAAAAATGGCCATCCGGTCGGTGTCGAATGCCTTGCCCGCTTTCCAGATGCGGCAGAACGCGGGCCGGACAGATGGTTTGCCGAGGCGGCCGGATTGGGCCTCGGCCCCGACCTCGAATTATTGGCCATCCAGTCCGGACTGGCGACGATCAACCACCTTCCCGCCGACGCCTATCTGTCGGTCAATGCCTCACCCGAAACGATCATGTCTGGCTTGCTCGACAAGGTGGTATACAAATATTCGAGCCGAAAGCTCGCTATCGAAGTCACTGAACACGAAAAAGTTGATGATTTCGGCAAGCTGAAAGAATGCCTCGCGCGGCTTTCCCCCTTTGCCCGGATCGCAATTGACGATGTCGGCGCAGGCTATTCGGGACTGCGCCACCTGGTTGAATTGAAGCCGAGCCTGCTCAAACTCGATATGTCACTGACCCGCGACATTCATACGGATCTGGCGCGTCAGGCGCTGGCCACGGCAATGGTCCATTTCGCCCGCGAGATCGGCGCCAAGCTGGTGGCCGAAGGGATAGAGCGCGAGGAGGAGCGTGTCGTACTGGCTGAGCTTGGCGTTGATTACGGTCAGGGCTTTTTCTTCGCCCGGCCCATGCCGGTCGTGGCCAGCGCGCAGTATATGCTTGGCTCGCGGATTATCTGAACAATGCTCTGAACCGGTTGCACATGCAACCATCTCGCGGTAATCATCGCCCATCCCGCAGCCGGTGGGGAGAGGCGTTTCTGCGGAGGTTAGAAACGGGTGCCCGGCCGGCTCCTCAATTGGCTCCTGCCTTCCTGGGAGCACGCATGAGGAAGGACGCGCCGCCATGACGGACAGCCCTGTCGATCAGAATTCCGCCCCCGACACTCCCACCCCGCGCCGCAAGCCAAAGCCGGAGCGCGCAAGGCTGAACGGCCGCCCGCTTAAACCATCGACCATGATGATGGGTCACGGCTATGATCCCGAACTGTCCGAAGGCTCTCTGAAAGCGCCGATTTTCCTCACCTCCACCTTTGCCTTTCCCAGCGCCGCCGATGGCAAGCGGCATTTCGAAGGGATCACCGGCAAACGGCCCGGCGGGGCAGAGGGCCTCGTCTATTCGCGCTTCAACGGCCCCAATCAGGAAATTCTGGAGGATCGCCTGTCGATCTGGGACGGGGCCGAGGACGCGCTGACTTTCAGCAGCGGGATGACCGCGATCTGCATCCTGATGCTGGCCTATGTCGGACAGGGCGACGTCATCGTTCACTCCGGCCCGCTCTATGCCGCGACCGAGGGTTTCGTTGCCAAGGTGCTGGCGAAATTCGGCGTGACCTATGTCGATTTCCCCGCTGGCGCGACGCGCGACGAACTGGACGCGGTGCTGATGCGCGCCAAACGGCAAGCGAGCGAAAGCGGCGGCAAGGTGGCGATGGTCTATCTCGAAAGCCCCGGCAATCCGACCAATGCGCTGGTCGATGTGGAGGCGGTGCGCGATGCGCGCGACGCGATCCTGGGCACATCGTGCCCGATTGCTATCGACAACACTTTCCTTGGTCCGCTGTGGCAGCGACCGCTGGATCACGGCGCGGATATTGTGGCCTATTCGCTCACCAAATATGTCGGCGGGCATTCCGATCTGGTGGCGGGCAGCATCGCCGGGGCCAAGCACTGGATGGACCCGGTGCGCGCGCTGCGCAACACGATGGGCGGGATCGTCGATCCCAACACCGCGTGGATGCTGCTGCGCAGCCTCGAAACGGTCGAACTGAGGATGCAGCGCGCAGGCGAGAACGCGGCCAAGGTCTGCGCTTTCCTCAAAAGCCACCCCAAGGTGACCGGGCTCGGCTATCTCGGCGATATTCAGGATGTGCGGCAACAGGACATCTATGACCGCCACTGCCTGGGCGCGGGCAGCACGTTCAGCGTGTTTTTGAAAGGCGGCGAGGCCGAATGTTTCCGCTTCCTCGACAATCTACAAATCGCCAAGCTCGCCGTCAGCCTTGGCGGGACCGAGACGCTGGCGAGCCACCCGGCTTCGATGACTCATCTGTCCGTCCCCGACGAACGCAAGGCGGCGCTGGGGATCACCGACGCTCTGGTTCGGATCAGCGTGGGGATCGAGGATGCCGACGATCTGATTGCGGACTTTGCGCAGGCGTTGGATCACGTTTAAGACGGTCAGCCTCCCCTCTGCAACTGTGCGGGGAGCAAGGAGAACGCAATGACCGACACCCGCAAGCCCGTGTTCCTTGTTATCGGCGCCGGGGCCGGAATCGGTGGCAGCACCGCCGCGCGCTTTGCGGCGGGCGGCTACCATGCGGTGCTGGCGCGGCGCTCTGACGAGGCAGGGCTGGCGCGGCTGGTCGACCAGATCGAGGCGGCGGGCGGCAGCGCCTCGGGCACCTTGCTCAACGCATCCGAAGACGGCGCGATCGAGGAACTGGTGGAACGGGTTGAGCGCGACATCGGCCCGATCGAATGCGCGCTCTACAACCTTGGTGCGCAGATCGGAAACCGCAAGCTGCACGATACGCCGCATCGCACTTTCGAACTTGGCTGGCGGCTGGGGTGTTACGGCGTGTTCCGGCTCGCCCATGCGCTGTTCCCAGCGATGGTGGAGCGGGCGAAGAACGGCGCGCATGGGACATTGCTCGTCACGTCCGCCACCTCGGCCATGCGCGGCAATGCGGGGCAGCATAGCCACGCAGCGGCGATGGGCGGGCGGCGGATGCTGTGCCAGACATTGAACGCCGAATTCGGGCCGCAGGGCGTGCATGTCGCGCATATCGTGGTCGACGGCGCGGTCGATGCGCCCGACACTCTGGGCAAGCTGCTGGGCGACAAATTCGACGCGTTCAAAGCGGCCAAGGGCGACGAGGGTGTAATCGACCCGGCGCAAATTGCCGAAACCTATTGGCATCTCGCGCAGCAACCGCGCAATTGCTGGACGCATGAGGTCGACATCCGCCCATGGACCGACGTGGCGTGGTGGAACGACAACCCCAACCCCGAGATCGACGGGCGCGGCAAAAGCTTTGCCGGGCCGAAAGACTAACCGATCAGCTTGCCCACCAATGCGCGAAGCTCGGCATCAAGCGCATCATCGTTCAGCTTCCCGGCCTCGCGGTCGAACACTTTGGTGTAATGCGGCACCGACAGGCACCCGACCACATGGCCGCCAAAATGCGGCGCGGCGTTCACCGCAAAGTCGAGCACCCGCCCTGCCCCGCCTGCGCCGTCCGAGGTCGCCAGCATCAGTATCGGCTTGCCCTGCCACACTTCGCGGCCCAACCGGCTGCACCAGTCAAACAGATTCTTGAACGCCGCGGGATAGGCCCCGTTATGTTCGGCAAAGGAGATGATCAGCGCGTCCACCGCGCCGATCCTTGCCAGAAAATCTCGCGCCAATTGCGGCACGCCATCGGCGGCCTCGCGGTCAGCGCGGTAAATCGGCATCTCGTAATCATGAATATCCAGCGTCTCGATCTCAGCACCGCCCGCTGCCGCGAGGCTGGCGGCATAATCGACCAGCGTGCGGTTGATCGAGGTCGACGAATTGCTGGCGGCAAAGGCAAGAATGCGCATGGGTGCTCCTGAAAAGAGTGATATTTTAATGGTTTATCCGCGCCATTCGCGGCGGTCTTCGGCGGCGCGCAGAACTTCATAGGCAACTTGCAGTTTCTGAAATTGCTGTGCGGCGTCCGCGTCGCCCGGCTTCACATCGGGGTGCACTTCCTTGGCTTTCACCCGGTACGCTTTCTTGATCGCGGCGAAATCGGCATCGGGTTCGGCCTCGAGCACTTCGAGCGCACGCATTTCATCGGCGCTGCGCGACCCGTCCCCCGATCCGCTCCACCCGTAATGCGACGCCTCGGCATAGCCTGCGCTTTCCTGCCTTTCGGCGCGGGCGCGTTCGTCGCGTTGTTCCTTGTCCAGCCCTTCGAAATAATCCCAACCCTTGTTGTATTCGGCGGCGTGGACCTGACAGAAATACCAGCGGTCCGGGCTGTTGGGCGATTTGGGCGCGGGGCACAGACCGGCCTCGGCGCAGCCATGCCGGTCGCATTCCCGCTGAGCCACGGCCTCCCGCGATGAATCGTAGGAGCGCCAGCGCGGGAAGCCCCAATCGTTGGAGCGGCGCGGCTTAGCCATCGTGAAAAATGTCGTTGATCGGGTGAGTCACGCGCTCAATCTAGAGACTATGGCGCGGCTTGCCTAGGTGTGGGAACCAGTTGCGAAGTGAAATGTTGCATTGCAGTAGAACGCATCAGCGCCTATTTGATGCAAGACACGAACCACGGGACTTCAATGAGCCAACAACTCACCATCTCCAGCCTGTTCTCGGCCTTTGCGCTGGTCGCGCTCGCATTGTTTGCGCGCGCAGGCGAGATCGCTGGCGATTCTGCCGCTGCGGCAATCGATGCACCGCAAATCGTGCTGATTCAGGCCGCTGCCGATCTCGACGGGTGATTTTCCGGCCCGCCCGCCGATTGGCGGGGCGGGCCGAAAACCTTGCACAATCAATTGATGATGATGCTCGCCGCGCGGCGGTTGCGTGCCCACGCGGTTTCGTTGGAAGCCAGCGCGACGGGCCGTTCCTTGCCATAGCTGAGCGTGCGGATACGGTCCGCCGACACGCCCAGGCTGACGAGGTAATTCTTGGCCGAATTGGCGCGGCGTTCCCCCAGCGCAAGGTTGTATTCGCGGGTGCCGCGTTCATCGGCGTGGCCTTCGACGGTAAAGGTCAATTGCGGGAAGCGCGCGAAATATTGCGCCTGCGCCTGAAGCGCGGCGGCATCGGTGCTGTCGATGTTGAAACGGTCGGTGTCGAAATAGATCACCGATGAACTGCCGACGGCGTTTTCGAAATGCGCCTGCGTTCCGACCGTCGCTCCGGTTGGCGCGGTCGGCGTCGGGGTCGCGGTCGGCGCAGGCGTCGTGACCGGCGGCGGCGGCAATTCCTCAGGCGCCTTTTTCGAACATGCGCCCAGCGCCAGCGCCGAGGTGAGCAGCACGGCGGTAGCCGTTTTTGAAACAGAGAAAGTCATAAGGGTTACTCTCCGATATTGGCCGGGCAAAAGCGCCCCGGCGCGAAAATAATTATGTGCGAGCTTAAGCGAATTCAGGGGCGAATGGGTCCCCATGCAGGGTCCGATGCATCCACCGGGGTTGGCAATCTCCTTTCGTTGCGGCCCGTCAGATCGACCTGCCACAGCGAAGACCGGCCCGCATCGCGGGTGGTCCGGAAAAACTGGATGATCCGGCCATTCGGGGCCCAGGTCGGGGCCTCATCCTGCCATCCGTTCGTAAGCACCCGAAGGTTACCACCCGATGGCGTCATGACCGCCACGTTGAAATCGCCCGCGATCCGCGTGAAGGCGATCTGATCGCCGCGCGGGCTCCATTCGGGCGTGGCGCAGCGTCCTCCGAAAAAGGTGATGCGCCGCTGATTGGTGCCGTCGGCATCCATGATATAGCATTGCTGGCTGCCCGAACGGTCGCTTTCAAACACGATCCGGCTGCCATCGGGGGAGTATGATCCGCCAATGTCGATCCCCGGCGTATCGGTCAGCCGCACGCTGCGCCCGCCGCTTACCGGCACGCGGTAAATGTCGGTGTTGCCCGCGACCGCCATCGAATAAAGGATATAGCGGCCATCGGGCGACCAGCGCGGGGCAATCGTCGGGTTCTGGTTCTCGGTCACCAGAGTTTGCTGCCCGCTGCCGATGTCATAGACATAGATGCGCGGATTGCCGTCGACATAAGAAAGATAGAGGATCTTCGAATAATCGGGCGAATAACGCGGGGTGAGCGCGGTCGCGCTGCCCAAAGTCAGGAAACGGTGGTTGGCCCCGTCGCTGTCCATCACCGCCAGCCGTTTGACCCGGTTATCCTTGGGACCGGTTTCGGCGATATAGGCGATGCGGCTGTCGAAAAACGGGCTTTCGCCGGTCAGCCGGGCATAGATCAGGTCCGAACATTTATGCGCCGCGCGGCGCCAGTCGGCCGGGCGCACGACCCAGCCTTCGCGGATCAGTTCATCCTGCAAGGCAACGTCATAGAGGTAACACCCGACGACCAGCCGGTCATCGCCCTGCGCGCGGACATAACCATGCACCAGCATTTCCGCACCGCGCCCGGACCAGCTGCCCCAGCTAGGCGCGGTGATCTGCGCGAAAGCGGGGCTAGGCAGCGCGTCCGGCCCGGTCGGTTTGAACAGGCCATTGTTTTGGAGATTGGCGGTGATGACACGGGCAATTTCGCGCCCCAATGCTCCGGTGCCGTCGCTGTTGGCCGGGGTCGGTGCGTTGCGATCGGTGGCAAAGGCGGGGATGGCAATGCCGAGGTCTTCCCAATCGCTTTCATCGGTGACGGTGCCGCGCAGCGGACCTTCGCCGCCATCGTCGCCTTCAATCGCGATACCCGCAACCTCGCCGCCATCGCCCAGCGGCTCACCAAGGTCCTGCGCCTGTGCCGACGCGGTTGCCGCGAGCAGTCCCGCAAGGAGGGAAAGAACAAACGTCGCCTTCATATATCAGAGCCTTCTGTCGAATTGCCATTCGAGATCGTCCCAGCGACTATAGAACTGTGCAGGGAGGTTGAAAGGGGCCGCAAGCTGGACCGCGCGGATTGCACGCTCGCAATGAAGGTCAGCCTGCGGGCGGTTCGATTCGGTGATGCTGCCCGCTTCGGTGCGGCAGGTCGGTCTGCCCTTGAGGCTACCGTCCTCGGCCAGCCGCCAAGAGACGATTGACACCAGCCTGTCGGCATCGACGCCCGATGGCGCGTTCCAGTGGGGGCGCAATTGCCGTGTGATCGCACTGGCGAGCGCGGCCTGCTCTGCCCGCCCAAACGTCGCGGCGGGAGCGCGGGTTTCGTCGCTGCTTGTGCTGCTGCCCTGACCTTCAAGAAAACTGTCGCCGATGCGGCTGCCGCCAGCGTTTGCCGCAGGACGACTTGGCGCAGGGGCCTGCCGCGCGGGTTCAGGGCGGCGGCGCGGGCGCGGATCGGCAGGCGCGGGCCGCTGAGGGCGCGTCGCTGCGCGCGGTGCGGGCGGCGGCGGGGGTGTGACCGTCACAGGCGGCGCTGGCGCTGTCGCAGGTTCGGACGGCGGCGCAGGCACATCTGCCAAAACCGGCGCAATCGCGGCGCGGCTTTCGGGGACAGGATCGGGGGCGGTGGATTCCAGACTGACTTCGGTGGCGAGATTGACAGACATCCGTTCCGGCGTGACGGCACGCGGCGGAGCAAAGGCAAATTGCAGCGCCAGCACCGCCACCAGCAACAGATGCAAGACCACAGCCCCGGCAAGGCCGACTTTGTCCTCGGTATGGAAACCGGCGCGAAGTGCAGTCTCACCCATTGCAACCCTTCCTTATGGCGGGGTAACTGAACCGTCGGTGACCAGCGAAATCGAAGTAAACCCGGCGCGGCCCAATTCGCCCATCACCGCCATCACCCGGCCATAATCGAGGCTGCGGTCACCGCGCAGCACGATGGTCGGCAGCTCGCCCGTTCCGCCGCGGTCCAGCGCCGCCAGCGCATCGGGCAGCGCGCCTGCGGCGATTGCTTCGTTCTCGATATAAATCCGCCCCTGCGCATCGATGCTGATCGTCACCTGATCGGGGGTCTCTTCGACCGCATTGGCGCGGCTTTCGGGCAGTTCGAGCGGCACGCCGACCGCGGGTAGCGTCACCGTAACCATAAAGATAATGAGCAAGACCAGCATGACATCGACCAGCGGCGTGACGTTGATCTCCGCCATCGCCGCGCGGCGCGCACGGCGGCTGCGGCGGGAGGAGGAGGAAAGGTTCATCGCCATTTCGCTTGCCCCTCGTCATTGCGAGCGGAGCGAAGCAATCCAGAGCGGCTCGCTGTTACGCACTGGATTGCCGCGGCGCCTGCGTCGCCTCGCAATGACGAAAATCCTGCCATCATGCGCGGTCCAGTTCGCGGCTGAGCCCGGCGTTGACCTTGTCGGCAAAGCGTTGCAGCCGCGCTTCATATTGGTTCACCGCATGGCTGAACCGGTTGTAGGCGATCACCGCCGGAATGGCCGCGAACAGGCCGATGGCGGTGGCGAACAATGCCTCGGCAATGCCGGGGGCGACCACGGCGAGGCTGGCGCTTTGCTGCGCGCCGATCTGGAAAAAACTGTTCATGATCCCCCAGACCGTGCCGAACAGGCCGACGAAGGGCGCAACCGATCCGGTGGTGGCGAGGAAATTCAGCCGCCCGGCCAGTTCGTCCGCCTCTGCCGCGACCTGGCTTTCCATCGCCGCACCGATGCGCTGGCGCGCGGCGTCACGGTCAATCGGAGTTTTCGCGGTCGAACGCTTCCATTCATCCAGCCCCGCCCCTGCGACCCGAGCCGAAGGCACAGTGCCGCGCATTTTCTTGCTCAGCGCCGCCTCACGGTCTTTGGTGTCCCAGAAATCGCTCTCATACGCGCGCGATTTGCCGTTCAGCCCGCCGATCCTGAGGGTGAAGGCAACGATGATCGTCCAGGTCCAGATGCTGGCCAGGATCAGGCCCACCATCACCGCCTGCACGACAATATCGGCCGCCAGAAACAGTTCAATCGGGTCGAGCCGCGCCGGGCCAAGGGTCGAGGCGGTCTGGACCGCCGCAGCGCTCATCAAATCAATGGGCACTCTTAAATGTCCTCTCTGTTCATGAATTGTTTGAACGCCGCGCGCCATTCGGGCGGCTGGCGGCGCGGGCGTCCGTCAAGCGAGATGAAGCCGACGCGCAGATTTGCCTCGCACAGGGCTTCCTTGCCGTCCAAGGTCAAACGGCGCGCGACCTGATGCATCCTACAGCTTGCCGCGCCCAATTCGGTGCAAATCGTTTCGATCACCACATCGTCGTCCAGCTTGGCCGGGCGCAGATATCTGAGATTGATTTCCGACACCGCATAGGCGCCGCCTTCTCCACCCTTGGCCCCCGCCTCGATCGCGGCGCGTTGATCAATCTTCAGCATCCGCAGCAGATCGGACCGCGCGCGTTCAAACCAGCGCAGGTAATTGGCGTGATAAGTGATCCCGGAAAGATCGGTGTCCTCGTAATAGACGCGCACGCCATACAGATGGCGCGGGCCATCGAAGACGCCGCCGGGAAGAGGAGGATTAACCATCAGGGAGCCACCTAGCGCAGCAAGGAATCGCTGCAAAGCCGCGTTTGCAAACTCTGCGATGAACAGCGGTGAAACGAATCTGGCCTGCGGCCAATTCCGTTCATTTTCTCCAGATCATCGGCCCGAGCGGCTGCCCGCCGAACACATGCACATGCAGATGCGGCACTTCCTGCCCGCCATGTGCGCCAATATTGGCCATCAGCCGGTAGCCGGGTTCGACCAGCCCCTTTGCCCTCGCGACTTCGCCCACGGCGCGGATGAAGCCGCCGATTTCTGCATCCGGTGCCTTGGCGCTGAAATCGTCCCAGCTGACATAGCGCCCTTTCGGGATCACCAGCGTGTGAATTTCGGCCTGCGGGTTGATGTCCTCAAAGGCGAACGCCCATTCATCTTCATACACCTTCTTACAGGGGATTTCCCCGCGCAGGATCTTCGCAAAGATGTTGTTGTCATCATAGGGCAGCGTCGGATCAATCGGCATATCGTCTTCTACTCCTTGGTGCTCCGGTTCGCTTTTTCCTCAAGGCCCGAAAGCCCCTCGCGCCGGTCAAGTTCGGCCAGCACATGGTCGAGCGACACGCCCTTCGCGTTCAACAGCACCAGCAGGTGAAACAGCAGATCGGCGCTTTCGCCAACCAGTTCCTCGTTCGAGCCGGAAACGGCGGCAATCACCGCTTCGGTCGCTTCCTCGCCCAGCTTCTGCGCGATCTTGGGCAGGCCTTTCGCGTTCAGTTTGGCGACGTAGGATTCGTCGGGCGAGGCTGCGCGGCGCGCGGCAATGGTGGCTTCGAGGCGGGATAGGGTGTCGTTCACGTTTCAACTCTCGTCATTGCGAGGAGCGAGGCGACGCGGCAATCCAGAGCCGCATCGCGTGACGCTCTGGATTGCTTCGCTACGCTCGCAGTGACGAAGGTTCAACAGTCAAACCCCGCGCGCGGGCAAGCCTGCCGCGCGGAGCGCCGCGTGTGCCTCACTGATCGAGTGGGTGCCGAAGTGGAAGATGCTCGCCGCGAGCACCGCGCTCGCCTTGCCCTTTGTCACCCCTTCGACAAGGTGATCGAGCGTGCCGACCCCACCGCTGGCGATGACAGGCACGCTAACGCTTTCGGCGATGGTGGCGGTGAGATCGAGGTCATAGCCGCGCTGCGTGCCGTCGCCGTCCATGCTCGTCACCAGCAATTCGCCTGCGCCGAGGTCCGCGACCTTCACCGCATATTCGACCGCGTCGATACCCGTGGGCTTGCGCCCGCCATGGGTGAAGATTTCCCAGTTTCCGCGCGGCGTTCGGCGGGCATCGACACTTGCGACGACGCATTGGCTGCCGAATTTGGCGGCGATTTCCGCGACCAGTTCGGGCCGCGCCACGGCAGCGGAATTGATCGCGACCTTGTCCGCGCCCGCAAGCAACAGCGCGCGCGCATCCTCGACACTGCGCACTCCGCCACCGACGGTCAGCGGCATGAAGCACACCTCCGCCGCGCGTTTGACGATATCAAGCAGCGTCCCGCGCCCTTCATGGCTGGCGGAGATATCAAGAAAGCACAGTTCGTCCGCGCCCGCCGCATCATAGGCGCGCGCCTGTTCGACCGGATCGCCGGCGTCCTTGAGATCGACGAAATTGACGCCCTTCACCACGCGCCCATCGGCAACGTCGAGACAGGGGATGACACGGACGCGGACGGTCATGGGGTAGTTCCTTCGTCATTGCGAGCGTAGCGAAGCAATCCAGAGCGTCTCACGAAACGGCTCTGGATTGCCGCGCGGCTGCGCCGCTCGCAATGACGAAGTGGATTTTCACGCCCGCGTCTCCGCTCTCGCCCCCATCTGGATCGCCGCCGCGAGGTCGAGCTTGCCCTCATACAGCGCCCGCCCGGTAATCACGCCTTCGATCCCCTCATGCGCGTGGAGCGCGAGGATGTGGATATCGGACAGGCCCTTGACCCCGCCGCTCGCAATCACCGGAATGTCCACCCGGCGCGCCAAATCCACGGTCGCGTCGATGTTCACGCCCTTGAGCAGCCCGTCGCGGCCGATGTCGGTGAACAGCAGCGCGGCGACGCCCGCATCCTCGAAACGGCGGGCAAGGTCCACCACCGGCACGTCGGACACCTCGGCCCAGCCCTCGGTCGCGACCATGCCGTCCTTCGCATCGACCGCGACGACGATGCCGCCTTCCCATTCGCGCGCCATTTCCTTGACGAACTCGGGGTTCTTGAGCGCCGCCGAGCCCATCACCACCCGCGCCACGCCGAGGCCAAACCAGCCCTCGACCGCCTTTGCATCGCGGATGCCGCCGCCCAGCTGGACGTAGCCGGGGAATGCTTCGATGATTGCCTCCACCGCCGCGCGGTTGCGGCCCTCGCCTGCGAAACTTCCGTCGAGATCGACGACGTGCAGATGCTCCGCGCCGCTTTCCGCAAAGAGCATCGCTTGCGCCGCCGGATTGTCCCCGTAAACGGTGGCGCGGTCCATATCGCCTTCGGCCAGCCGCACGACTTCGCCGCCTTTAAGGTCGATGGCTGGGAAAACGATCATGGCTTCCACTCCAGGAATCGTTCGAGGGTCGCCAGCCCATAGGCCTGGCTCTTCTCCGGGTGATATTGCACGCCGCAGATATTGCCGCGTGTGACCGCGGCGACAAGCCCTTCACCGTGATCGGTCAGCGCAGCAACATGATGCGGGTCTTCGGCGACGAAGTGATAGGAATGGAGGAAATAAGCCTCTCCCTCCTCAATCACCCGATGCCCGCGCGCATGGGGCATCACGGCAACATCGTTCCAGCCCATATGCGGGACCTTGATCGCCGGATCATGCGGGGTGATCAGGCGCACCTCGCCCGGAATCCAGCCCAGCCCCTTATGCGCGCCAAACTCTAGCCCCCGGTCCGCAAGCAATTGCATCCCGACGCATATACCAAGGAACGGCGCGCCGCCGTGATAGACGCGCTCTGTCAAGGCCTCGACCATGCCGGGAACGGCGCGCAGGCCATCGGCGCAGGCCGCAAACGCGCCAACACCCGGCAACACGATGCGGTCAGCCCGGCGCACCACATCGGCATCGGCGGTGACAACCACATCGGCGCCCACCGCTTTCAGCGCATTATGGACCGAGTGAAGATTGCCCGCGCCGTAATCGATCAAAGCTATGGTCATTGTTTGTTTCGCGCAGCCCCATCCGGGGCTGCGTCCTCGCTAGACGTCCTCCGCTTCGCTACGGACCCGCTGCGGGCGGCCAGTCGGCCTTGCGGTCGCTGCGCGACCGATTGGTGCCTCTTGTTAGAACACCTCCTAACCACCCAACTGGCCCTTGGTGCTCGGGATCGCGCTGCCTTTCCTCGGGTCGCGTTCAACCGCGATCCGCATCGCGCGGGCAAAGCCTTTATAGATGCTTTCGCAAATGTGGTGGTTGTTGGTGCCGTAAAGCAGTTCGATATGCAGCGTCAGACCGGCGCTTTGCGCGACCGAATGGAACCAGTGCTCGATCAGCTCGGTGTCCCATTCGCCCAGTTTTTCCTGCGTGAAACGCGCGTTCCACACCAAAAACGGCCGCCCCGAAATATCGAGCGCGACGCGGCTGAGCGTTTCGTCCATCGGCGAATAGGCCGCGCCGTACCGCCCGATCCCGGCCTTATCGCCCAGCGCATCGGACAGCGCCTGACCCAGCGCAATCGCCGAATCCTCGGTCGTGTGGTGC
This sequence comes from Qipengyuania sp. ASV99, assembly GCF_047872805.1. Taxonomy (NCBI): domain Bacteria; kingdom Pseudomonadati; phylum Pseudomonadota; class Alphaproteobacteria; order Sphingomonadales; family Erythrobacteraceae; genus Qipengyuania; species Qipengyuania sp. ASV99. The sequence goes on from NZ_JBLQUK010000014.1 coordinate 47,364, forward strand.
TGATCGACATGCAGGTCGCCCGACACCTTCATCGTCACGTCGATCAGCGAATGTTTGGAAAACTGTTCGACCATGTGGTCCAGAAAGCCGATCCCGGTCGCCACATCATAGGCGCCGGTGCCATCGAGATTGACGGCGATCGAAATTCCCGTTTCTGCGGTCTTGCGTTCGACCGTCCCTGTGCGCTGGTCTGTGTTCATGCTCTGCGCCTATACGCCCGGCCCGATGCTGCGCAAGCATGAGATCAGGATAAAGCTCTGCTGCGCTGCACGAAACGCTTGACCAGCGCGGCGCGCGCCGCCACGATTCCAGCTGCAATGACCGAAGATACACCCGATAGCCTGATCCCCTATGACGAGATCGTTCAGGAAGCCTTGCGCGCGGTCGTGGGCCGCGTGCTGCGCGAGATTGAGCGCGGGGGGAGCGAGCTGCCTGGCAGTCACCATTTCTACATCACCTTCAAAACCCATGCGCAGGGGGTCACGATCCCGAAACATCTGCGCGAACGGTTTCCTGATGAAATGACCATCGTTTTGCAGAACAAGTTCTGGGATCTCGACGTGCGCGACGATGGGTTCAGCGTCGGCCTGTCGTTCAATCAGATCCCGGCAAAGCTCGAAGTGCCCTATTCCGCGATCACTGCATTCGTCGATCCGGCGGTCGATTTCGGGCTGCAGTTTCAGGCTTCGGCTGCCGAAATGGCGCATGAAGAACACGAAAACGCTCAGAATGATGCGGCAATTCCCGATGGCTCCGCCGAACACAGCAATGCCGATGGGTCGGTCGCTGACACGGCCGAAGATGATGGCTCCAACGTCGTGACGGTCGATTTCGGCCGCAAGAAATAGCGCAGCGGCGGGCCTGAATGGCAAAGCGCGCGCGCCCGGCAAATGCCCATCCCGCTGAGGAGGCGCAGGAGCGTATCGCGGTTGACAAAACCCCGGATTCGGACTGGCAAACGCGCGGTCTGCCGCTGCCCAGCACCAATCCTGCGACCAATCTGCTGATCGCGGATATTGTGCTGCGCGGGGCCTCCACCTTGTTTCGCAAAGGAGTCGAACAGCGCGTCGCCAGAGCCGGTTCGCAGCACGAAGGCGCAGCGCAGGAATTGCTCGACGGGCGAACGCTGATCACCACGCTGGCGCTGTATGGAGCGAGCAAGCTGGCGACGAGGTCTGTGCCGGGCCTGATGATTGTCACCGGCGGTCTTGCGCTCAAAACACTGTATGATCGCGGCAAGGCGCGGCAGCGGCGGCTCGCGCAAAAACCGCGCGGCGATTGAACCCGGCGCAACATCGCGCGGCAGGATCCTGCGTGCGCACTTGATTTTGCCCCCCGATCTGCGGCATCGGGACCTATGGGCGAACCAACCAAACATAGCCAATCCGACAAGCTCCACCGCCGGGGCCTGTTGTTCATCCTGTCCTCGCCATCGGGGGCAGGCAAGACGACCTTGTCGCATATGTTGCTGAAACAGGATTCCGACATCACGCTATCGGTGTCGGCCACCACCCGCCCGCCGCGTCCGGGGGAGGTTGACGGGGTGGATTACCATTTCGTTTCCGATGCCCAGTTTGACGCCATGGTTGCCGAAGATGAATTCTACGAATGGGCGCATGTGTTCGACCATCGTTACGGCACGCCCAAGGGGGCAATCCGGGCCGCGCTGAAAGAAGGGCAGGATTTCCTGTTCGACATCGACTGGCAGGGCACACAGCAGCTCTATCAAAAGGATCAGCAGGACGTTGTCAGCGTCTTTATCCTTCCGCCCAGCCTTGATGAACTGCGCCGCCGGCTCGAATCGCGCGCGCAGGACAGCAACGCAGTGATCGACGACCGGATGGACCGCGCCCGCGCCGAAATCAGCCATTGGGCCGAATATGATTACGTCGTCATCAATGACAATGTTGACGAATGTTTCGACCGGGTGCGCGAAGTGCTCGATGCAGAACGCATGCGCCGCACCCGTCAGACCGGGCTGATCCCGTTCGTGCGCGAATTGATGGGCGGATGATGCCATGATCGCCACTCTGCGGGCATTGGATCCCATGATCCGCGCAGACTTGCGTTGCGGCACCATAGCGCTTCACGAATTCATCAGCGACGCTGCCTACCCTTGCGTGGGAGCGAAGGCGGCAATCGGTCAGGGCACGCTCGCGGTATTTCAGGCGGGGGATATGACCAGCGCGCAAGATGACCGGGCAATTCACAGAGCCCTTACTCATGCGGCGCGCAGGACCGCCGCAGATTTGGGCAATTTCCGAAGTTTCGCCGTGCTGTTCGGCGGCCCGGTGATGGCCAGCGAAGCCGAATTCGAAGACGCCATGTGGGACCGTTTGCAAGCGCTCGCCGATTGGGATGCACAGCTCGGGTTTTCGTATGACGAGCGGGTCGATCGCGATCCGGTCAGCCCACATTTTGCGCTGAGTTTGGGGGGCAAGGGATATTTCGCCATCGGGCTGCATCCGCGCGCCTCGCGGCCCGCGCGGCGGTTTCGCTATCCAGCTATTGTCCTGAATCAGCACGCTCAGTTTGAACAGCTGCGAGACAGCGGGCAGTATGAAAAAATGCGGGCCACGATCCTGTCGCGCGACCTGCGATTGGCCGGGTCGGTCAACCCAATGCTGTCCCGCCACGGCGAAACAAGCGCGGCGCGGCAATATAGCGGGCGGGCGGTTGACGATAGCTGGCGCTGTCCCTTCCGCGATCCGCGCGCGTGAGTGAAACCAGGATAATCCCGCCGCGGTCTGGCACCGCGTTTCGGCTGAACCGTGGCCAGCGCCTTGTCGTGATCGACCCCATGGGATCGCAGGTCGCCGATTTGCTGGCGTTCCGCGCCGATGACCCGCGTGAGGTGATTTCGAACGGGCGCACATTGGATTACGAAGAGACGATCCGCCTGACGACCGGCAACCGACTGTGGTCAAACCGGTCGCAGGTGATGCTGACGATCGAGCGCGACGACACCGGCTGTCACGATTTTCTGCTGACGCCGTGCAGCACTGCGACGTTCCATCACTTTTACCCCGATCAGCCGGTTCACCGCGGATGTTTCGGGAATCTTGCCGAAGCGCTGGCGCCCTTTGGCGTCGCGGAGGACGGTATACCAACCGCGTTCAATATTTTCATGAACGTGGCGGTCGATGGCACGACCGGGCGCATCAACGTGCGCCCTCCGATCAGTAAGCCGGGCGATTGCATCGTCTTTCATGCCGAAATGGATCTGATCATCGGCCTGACCGCATGTTCGGCCTATGCGTCGAATGGTGGCAGTTTCAAGCCGATCCATTACCAGATCGTCGGCTGAAGGCATGGCCGTGCCAGCCGAATTGCCCGGTTAGACGCTCCGATGAATCTGCGCCGCCTGCCCGCGCTTCCGCTCGCGCTGGTCCCATCGGCGCGGCTGCGCATCGCGCTGACCTATGTGTGGCGGCATGGGAGGCTGCCCGATCTTCGCAATCCTTTGCGCTTTACCGAACTGGTGCAGCGCCGGAAACTGGACGACCGCAACCCCGCTTTGCCGGTCCTCTCGGACAAGATCGCCGCAAAGGCCTATGTGCGCCGCGTGCTCGGCGAAGACTGGATCATACCGACCCTATGGTCGGGCACGGACCTGCCCGCGCAGCCGCAATGGCCCTATCCGTTTATTCTGAAATCCAGTCACGGCTGCAATCAAAACGTGATCTGTCGCACCCCGGCGGACTGGCGCGAAGCGCGCAGGCGCGCCGCCCGGTGGGTCCGGCGCCCCTATGGATTGTGGCTGGACGAATGGGCGTATCGCCGCATCCCGCGCGGCTATATTGCCGAACCGTTTCTGGGCGACGCGGACGGGCGCGCGCCGGTCGATTACAAGATTTACGTGTTCGGCGGCAAAGCTGCCTATGTGCAAGTGCATCAGGACCGCTTTTCCGACCACCGCTGGGTGCTATACGACCGGCGCTGGAGCCAAGTTTCGATGTTTACAGAACCGGCTTCACGCCCGCCATCCAGCCTTGAGGAAATGCTCGATGGGGCCGAACGCCTTGCCCAATCCTTTGATTTTGCCCGCGTCGATTTCTACGAGATCGAAGGCCGCCCCAAATTCGGAGAAGTAACGTTCTATCCCGGCTCCGGGCTCGATCCCTTTGACCCACTCGAACTTGACCGGATCATCGGGCAGCGCTGGCTCGCCGCGAAAGCGCAAATGGCGGCGGACTAGGGCCCGTCGTGGCTACTTGCGCGTTCGCTCCATCAGATCGACAAGCTCCTGAAACTTTTCGCGCTGCGCCAGCTCATCGCCGCTCTTGATCGCTTCGGCAACACAGCACGCAGCGTGGTCTTTCAAAACCTGCGTTTCCACTTTCGCCAAGGCTGATTTGATCGCCTGTATCTGGTGCAGGATGTCGATGCAGTAGCGATCATCCTGCACCATCTGCGCAACCCCGCGGACCTGGCCTGCGATGCGGTTGAGCCGGTTGATCGTGGCGGTACCAGTATCACTCATGCCAGTCTTTCCTGTTGAAATACCCCTAGGGGGTATATATGGTTTGGCCTGATTGATCAAGAAAGGCTGAAACCTCGCATGGCCGAAATCTCGCGCCGCAACCTTATCAAAAGCACCGCCGGACTGGCGGCTTTTACTGCATTGCCGATGCCCGCATGGGCAACCGGTCGCTCAATGACCCATGCAACCCAGGAGTTTGGCGAAATGTCGGGCGAGGATATTGCGCTGTCGATCGGCGACCATCATTTCACGACCGGTGGCCGGTCCGGCCATGCTTTCGCTGTCAATGGCACGGTGCCCGGCCCGCTGCTGCGCCTGACCGAGGGGCAGAACCTCCGGCTGCATGTCACCAACAATCTGCACGAGGACAGCTCGATCCACTGGCATGGCCTGCTGCTGCCATTCCAGTTCGACGGCGTGCCCGGCGTCAGCTTTCCCGGCATCCGTCCCGGCGAAACCTTCACCTATGAATTTCCGGTCCGCCAGAACGGCACCTATTGGTGGCATTCGCATTCGGGGCTTCAGGAACAGGCGGGGCATTACGGCCCGATCATCATCGAAAGCGCTCAGCCCGATCCGCGCCCCAAACGCCAATATGACCGCGATTATGTGGTGCTGCTCAGCGAGTTCACGCCGATCCACCCGCATGAAATCATGCGCAAGCTGAAGGTCGGCAAACATTATTTCCAGCGCCAAATGCAGACCGCCAGCGAAGGCGAGATGTCGGGCGAGATGCGGCGGATGTGGGGCGAGATGCGGATGAACCCGCGCGACATCGCCGATGTGACAGGCGCGACCTACACCTATCTTATCAATGGGCATGGTCCCGCCGATGATTTGCAACTGGAATTCCGCCCCGGCGAACGGGTGCGGCTGCGCGTCATCAACGGCAGCGCCATGAGCTTTTTCAACCTGCGTATCCCCGGCGTGCCGATGACCGTAATTCAGGCCGACGGGCAGGATGTGGACGAGGTGGAGGTCGATGAATTCCAGATCGGCGTCGCGGAAACCTATGACGTGATCGTCACTCCGCCTGATGGCAGCCATGCGATCGTGGCCGAGGCGATGGATCGCAGCGGCATGGGCGTTGCCAGTCTGACGAGCCACAGCGGCCACAGGGCAAATCCGCCGTCTCTGCGCACAATCCCGACGCTGACCATGACCGACATGGGCATGATGGACCACGCCGCGATGGGGCATGATATGGGCGGCATGGCGGGCGGGATGGAACACAATATGCGCGACACGTCGCTGCTGCCCGATGACGTGGCCGTCGGTCCCGGCATTGATATGGTCGCGCCCATGCCGATGGACCGGATGGACTTCCCCGGCCTCGGCCTTGACGATGCGCCGCACCGGGTGCTGCGCTACACCGATCTGAAGGCAAAGCGGATGAACCCCCACCGCGAGGTGGAGCGCGAGATGGAGATCCATCTCACCGGCAATATGGAACGGTATATGTGGAGCTTTGACGGTCGCAAATTCACCGCCGTCACCGATGATCCGATCCGCTTTGGTTATGACGAACGCGTGCGCGTCAAACTCGTCAACCAGACGATGATGGCGCATCCGATCCACTTGCACGGCCATTTCTTCGAAATGGTCAATGGCGCGGATCACATGCACCAACCGCTGAAACATACGATGGTGGTGCAACCGGGCGGCACGGCGACATTTGACCTCACCGCCAATGAACCCGGCGACTGGGCATTCCATTGCCATCTGCTGTATCACATGCATGCCGGGATGATGCAGGTGGTGACGGTGCGACCCTTCCCTGACGGTGCGGCATCCTGATGCGCGGCTTGTTGATTGCCTGCGCGGCGCTATGCGCTGCGCCGCTCGCCGCGCAGGATCATTCCGCGCATGGATCGCATGGTGCGCAGCAGACTGCGCCCCCGGTCGATCATTGCGCCATGGGCCACCTGCCGCCCGAGCAATGCCCGCCCAAGGACGATCATGCAGGCCACGCCGTGCCGCAGGACAAATCCGCCCCCGGCGCTGCGCCGGAAACGGCCGTCCCCGCGCGCGCCTTCGAAGGGCCGCGCCATGCCGCCGATGCGATCTGGGGCACCGAAGTCATGGCCTCGAGCCGCAGCCAGCTCGCCCGCGAAAATGGCGGTATGCAAACCGGCGTGGTGATGATCGAACGGCTGGAGGCGCGGATTCCCGTCGGCGGCGGCGAAGAGGCCTATCTGTGGGACGCGCAGGCCTTTTATGGCGGCGACATCAACCGCTTCGTTATCAAAACCGAGGGTGAAGGCGAATTCGGCGGCGCTGTTGAGGACGCGGAGATTCAAGCGCTCTACAGCCGCGCCATCGGCCCCTTCTTCGACCTTCAGGCCGGTGTCCGTTTCGATCCCGAGCCCGACACACGCGGTCATCTGGTTCTCGGCGTGCAGGGCCTCGCGCCCTATATGTTCGAGCTCGACGCGGCGCTGTTTCTGTCCGACCGGGGTGACCTTACCGCACGGATCGAAGCGGAATACGACCAGCGGTTGAACCAGCGCCTTATCCTCCAGCCCCGGATCGAGCTGGAGCTTGCCGCCCAATCCATCCCCGAACGCGGCATCGGCTCCGGCCTCACCAAGATCGAGCCCGGACTGCGCCTGCGTTATGAATTGGCGCGTGAGTTCGCGCCTTATGTCGGCTTGGAGTATGAAGCGAAGCTGGGCGACACCGCAGACTTTGCGCGCGGCGCAGGCGAAGACCCGGATGGCGTCAAACTGATCGTTGGCCTTAGAGCATGGTTCTGAATGCAGGGTTCTGAGGAAGGGGATCAGCATTTTCTTCGCGCAATAGCCAAGACGCCGTTTTCCTACAGCATCCTGCCTCGCTATGGTCGCGGCTTTGGCTCTTTCCCATCGTCGGTTTCCCCGCGCGCAGCGTTGCAATGCGAAATTTCACGGCAAAGTGTCAAGCGGGCATATTTGCATTTTCTCTTTTATTTACATTAGTTTAAGGTTAAAAATCTGCTTGACACCCTGTCAAATGTGTCAAGCAGATCCAACTTTGCGCTATTGCTGGCGTGGGCGTGAAAAAGCCCGCCGGATGGCTCCGACGGGCTTTGCGAATTTTGCTTGTGGTGCGCTGCGTCAACCCGCCGGATCGTTGAACTGCATCGGCAGCGCGGCGTTGACGACCCCGCCATCGACAGTCACCGTGTCGCCGACCACATAATCGCCCGCGCGGCTGCACAAATAGATCGCAGCGGCGGCCATATCTTCTTTGGTCCCGATGCGCTTTGCCGGGATCATCGAAGCGCTGGCGTCAGGCGCGTTCTTGGCGGCCTTGTTCATCTCGCTGGCAAAGGCGCCCGGCGCGATCGAGGTGACGACGATATTGTCCTGAATGAGCCGCGCAGCCATCCGCCGGGTCAATTGGATCACCGCCGCCTTGGACGCCTGATAGGCATAGGTTTCCCAAGGGTTGATGCGTTGGCCATCGATCGAAGAAACGTGGATGACCTTGGCCGGATGGCCGCTCTTGCCGCCCGCGACCAGCAGATCGTGGAGCTTCTGGGTCAGGAAGAACGGCGTCTTGACGTTTAGGTCCATCGTCCGGTGCCACCCCGCCTCGTTGAATTCCAGATAGGGTTGCCCCCATGCAGCGCCGGCATTGTTGATGAGGATGTCGAGTTTTTCCTCACGTTTCTTCATCTCATCCGCCAGCGCGATCATGCCGTCCATCTGGCTGAGGTCGGCTGGGATGCCGATGACCTTATCGGCGCCAAACTCGTCAATCGTTTCCTGCATCTGATCGGCTTTGCGCGCCGAGATATAGACCCGCTCGCAGCCCGCTGCGAGCAGCCCTTCGACAAACATCTTGCCGATGCCGCGGCTGCCGCCGGTGACCAGCGCGATGCGGCCATGCAGGCCGAAAAGTGAATTGAGATCCATTGTCATTATGTCCTTAAAATCCGCGTGTCCTTAATACCCGCTCAGTTCCGCGACGCGATTGGCGTGGAAATAGGCATCGCCGAGAAATTCCTGAAGCGCGCGGTCGCGCTTCATATAAAGGCCGATGTCATATTCGTCGGTCATGCCGATCCCGCCGTGCATTTGCACGCCTTCCTTCACGGCGAGCCCGGCGGCCTTGGCAACCTTGGCCTTTGCGACAGAGGTCATCAGATCGGCGCTGCCCGCCTCGGCATCAAGCAATTGCTGCGCCTTGATCGTCACCGCGCGGGCGATCTCGACCTCTGAGTATAGATGCGCGGCGCGGTGCTGGAGCGCCTGAAATTCGCCGATGAGCTGGCCAAACTGTTTGCGCTGTTTGAGATAGTCGATGGTCATGTCCATCGCTCCACTGGCGACGCCGACGCCTTCGGCAGCGGCCCCGACCCGGCCCGCGGCGAGCATGGCGTTCAGCACCTCGCGCCCGCCATCAACCTCGCCGATGACCGCGCCGCCGTCGATTTCGACGCCGTCAAATCTTGTATGCGTGGCCATCGAGGAATCAACGAGGCGGACAGGATCGTGGCTCATATTCGCCGCATCCCTCGGCACCGCGAACAGGGTGATGCCGTCTACGTCATCATCTGCCCCGCTGGTGCGCGCTGCGACGACCAGCATATCCGCGCTGGCGCCGTGGATGACAAAGCTTTTGGAGCCAGACAGGCGGAACCCGTTGCCGGATTTTTCGGCCCTGGTGGTGATCCGGTCCGGGCGATGCTTGGCGGTTTCGTCGATAGCGACCGCAAACACGCTGTCGCCTTCGATCAGGCCGGGAAGATAGCGGCCCTTGAGGTCGCTGGAGCCGTGTTTCAGCGCGGTCGCGGCGAGCACGGAGGATGTCAGAAACGGTGACGGGGTAAGATTGCGCCCGATCTCTTCGAGCACGATGCCTGCCTCGACATGGCCCATACCGAGCCCGCCGTCATCCTCGCTTACGAGCATGCCGGTAAAGCCCATTTCGGCCATCTGTTTCCACAGGCCGTGGCCAAAGCCGTCCTTGCAATTGCGGTCGCGCCAATGGCGCAATTGTTTGGCGATATTGCCTTCATCGGCCATGAAACCGCGCGCGGTATCGGCCAGCATCGCCTGATCTTCATCGTGGTAAAGCGGCATCGATCAGGCTCCCGGCAGTTCGAGGATACGTTTGGAAATGACGTTGAGCATGACTTCGGACGTGCCGCCCTCGATCGAGTTGGCTTTGGTCCGCAGCCAGCCGCGCGACGGTTTGCCCCCACCGGTTTCCTCGCTGTCCCATTCGAGGCTGCGCGAACCGCCGACCGACATCATCAATTCGTGCCGCCGCTTGTTCAGTTCGGTCCCGACATATTTCATCATGTTGGGCTGCGCCGGGTGGCCTTTGCCGGATTTCATTTCGTCCATGAATTTTTCGCCCATCGCGGTAAAGGCAAGCGCATCGACGTCGAACAGCGCCAGCTCAGCGCGCAGCACCGGGTCGAGTTCGTCGCCGGTCTTGGCCGAATGGCGCTTCATCGCCGAACCGATCGCGGCGGTCCGTTCTCCCCCGCCCAGGCCAGAGATCATCTCGCGTTCGTGTCCGAGCAGATATTTCGCCACATCCCAGCCGCGATTGATCTCGCCAACATAACCGGGGCAATCCTCGCCGTAGCTTTTGGGCACCGTCACATCATCGAAGAAGGTTTCGCAGAACGGGCTGTTGCCGCTGATCAGCAAAATCGGCTTGGTCGAAACACCGCCGCCCGCCATGTCGAACAGCATAAAGGTGATGCCCTTGTATTTGTCGTCCTTGTCAGTGCGGACAAGACAGAAAATCCAGTCGGCCTCGTCGGCATAGGAGGTCCAGATCTTTTGCCCGTTTACGACCCAGTGATCGCCCCGGTCTTCGCCAAAGGTCTGCATCGAGACAAGGTCGCTGCCGCTGCCCGGTTCGGAATATCCCTGGCACCAGCGGATTTCGCCGCGCGCGATTTCATTCAGGAAACGTTGCTTCTGCCCCTCTGTCCCGAATTGCAGCAGCGCCGGACCGAGCATCCAGATACCGAAGCTCGACAAGGGCGGACGCGCGCCGATGCGGCTCATCTCCTGACGCAGCACCTTGGCTTCGGCTGCGTTCAGCCCCGCTCCGCCATAGGCTTTCGGCCATGCAGGCACGGTGTAGCCCTTTACGCGGCAGGCTTCGAACCACGCGCGCTGCGCGTCGTTTTTGAAGGTGGCATTGCGGCCACCCCAATAGACATCGTCATCGTCGCGCACCGGCTCGCGCATTTCCGCCGGGCAATGCGCCTCCAGCCAGGCGCGGGTTTCTGTGCGGAAGGTTTCCAACTCGTCTGGCTGATCGGTCATATCCCGGTTCCTCTCATTTCATTGTCCCACTTTACGCCAGCGTTATCGTGATTTGCATGCCCGCCGCAAGCACATCTCACGCAGACGCGGATGCCGTAGCGTCAGCCGGATTCCATTGACGAAAGGAACAACAGGGCTAGTTTCATTGCACAGGTTTGGGAGAACCAGAATGACCGGATTCGTTAACGCCAAAGCAGCGCAGGGCCGGCTATTGTGAGCTTTGTTACAGGCAAATTGCCGCTCAGACTCAAGATTATCCATGGTTCAGGTGCGGTGGCATTCGGTGTCAAGGATAGCGGCTTTTCGTTCTTTCTGTTGCCCTATTACAATCTGGTTCTGGCCGTGGATGCCGGGATCGTCGCAGCGGCGCTGGCCACTGCGCTGGTGATTGACGCCTTTGTCGATCCGTTGATCGGGCATTTGTCAGACCGGACTTACACGCGCTGGGGCCGCCGCCTGCCATGGCTGTATCTTGCACCCATCCCGCTGGCCTTTGCGTGGGCGTTGCTTTGGTCTCCGCCGTTTGCTGGCACGCCGGGCTATGCGGAAATCGTCATGCTCGCGGTTGGAGTGCGGCTTTTGCTATCCGCTTGTGAAGTGCCCTCGGTCAGTCTGGTGCCCGAGATCACCGACAATTATGTTGAACGCACCACTCTGTTCCGGTTTCGCTTCCTATCTGGATGGGTCGGCGGCATCATGATGATGATCCTGACGTTTTCGGTGTTCCTGCCAACACCAGAGGCGCAATTGCAACCCGAAGGCTATGCCGCATATGGACTGTTTGGGGCCTGCGTCATGGTGCTGTCGGTGATCGGGTCGGCTGCGGGTCAGCACCGGATTGTGGCGCACCTGCCAGCACAAAAGCCGCCGCCTTTCTCGCTGACCGGAGCCTTTGCCGAGATTTTCGACGCATTCCGGGAAAAGGCGTTCCTGATCTTCGCACTGGGCGGACTGGCGTCCTACATCAGTCAGGGCATGACATTCTCGATCACGCAATATGTGAACCTGTATATCTGGCAATTCGATGAGACGGCGTTTCAGATCTATCCGATTTGCCTGTTTGCCTCGGTCGTGTTGATGTTCGTGATTGTGGGTCCGCTGCACAAACGCTTTGGCAAACCGCTAAGCGCGGCGGGCGGTGCATTGGTCAGCGTAGTGATCTATTTCACGCCCTACACCGTGCTGTTGCTGGGCCTCTGGCCGGAGACGGGCACGACGTTATCGACCGCGATGGTGCTCGGGTTCCTGCTGTTCGGCAACACGGCGGGGGTCGTCTCGATCATTTCGGCCACGTCGATGGTGGCGGAGATCGTCGAGGCTTTTGAAGAACGCACCGGCAAGCGCGCCGAGGGCACTTTCTATTCGGGCAATTGGCTGGTGCAGAAATGCGCGACCGGCGGAGGCATCATGCTGACCGGTCTGATCGTCAGCAGCATCGGTCTTGATCCGGGGACGCCGCAGAGCGAGGTCTCCGAAGGCACCGTGTTGCAACTGGCTATGCTGTATATGGCGGCGTCGGCGGTGCTGGGGGTTTTTGCGGTCTACTGGCTGGCCCGGTTTCCAATATCGCGCGAACAGCACGAGGCACGCATCGCGGCAAAATCAGCGCGCAGTTCGGCGCAATCAGAGCAGCATGACCCGATCAGCGACGCGGCCCGGGCCGATCCCGACGCGACCACGATCGCCCCGTGAACCCTGTCAAATGAGAGCTTGGCTCGCACGGCTGGCTCTGCCACGGTCGCGTATCAGATTCGATTGCAATTCAGGACTTGAGAGAGGAAACCCCGATGGATTTTGAGCCTACCGAACGTCAGGCCTATTGGCGCGATCGCGTCCGCGATTTTATCGAGGCGCATGTCCGCCCCAATATGGAAACCTACCGGCAGCAGGATGCCGAGGGTGACCGTTGGAAAGTGATCCAGATCATCGAGGACAAAAAGAAGCTCGCCAAGGATGCAGGGCTCTGGAACCTGTTCATGCCGCCGCGCAACGACAGCCATCACCATGTCGATGACACATTCGAATTCGAAGGACCCGGCCTCACCAATCTCGAATATGCGCTATGCGCAGAGGAAATGGGCCGGATCGGCTGGGCGAGCGAGGTCTTCAACTGCTCCGCCCCCGACACCGGCAATATGGAAGTGTTCCACCGTTACGGCACGCGCGAACAGAAAGAGCAATGGCTGCGCCCGATCATGAATGGCGAGATTCGCTCCGCCTTCCTGATGACCGAACCCTTCACCGCCTCTTCGGATGCAACCAATATCGAAACCCGGATTGAACGCGACGGCGATGAATATGTCATCAACGGCCGCAAATGGTGGTCTTCGGGGCTTGGCGATCCGCGTTGCAAGGTCTCCATCGTGATGGGCAAGACCGACTTTTCCGCTGGCCGTCACGCGCAGCAGAGCATGCTTCTGATGCCCAATGATGCGCCGGGGGTGAACATCATCCGCCACCTTCCCGTGTTCGGATATGACGACGCGCCGCATGGCCATATGGAAGTCGAAATGAAGGACGTGCGCGTCCCTGCGACCAACATGTTGCTGGGCGAAGGGCGCGGGTTCGAGATCGCTCAAGGCCGCCTTGGGCCGGGCCGCATCCATCACTGCATGCGCACCATCGGGGTCGCAGAGGAAGCGCTGGCCAAGATGTGCCGCCGCCTGCAGGAACGCGAAGCCTTTGGCAAACCGATCTACAAACATTCGGTTTGGGAAGAGCGCGTTGCGCGCGCGCGGATCGATATCGACATGACCCGGCTGCTCTGCCTCAAGGCGGCAGACATGATGGACAAGGTCGGCAACAAATCCGCCAAGCAGGAAATCGCCATGATCAAGGTGCAGGCCCCCAACATGGCGCTGCGCATCATTGACGATGCCATTCAGGCGCATGGCGGCGGCGGCGTGTCGAATGATTACGGCCTTGCCAACGCCTATGCCCATCAGCGCACATTGCGGCTGGCCGATGGTCCGGACGAAGTGCACGCCCGCTCTATCGCGCGCATGGAATTTGGCAAACACCTGCCAGAGGCTGGGCCGACCGCCAACGCCTTGCGCAGCGGCGCAGGTGGCGCTGCCAACGACGCAGCAGGGTTCAGTTCGGGCGATATGGGCGTTGCCCGTTAACCAGCCATGCCGGAGCCGTTCGTGCTGAGCTAGTCGAAGCACTGCCTTTCTTTTGAACCTGAGCCCGAAGGAAGAACGGCCCTTCGACCGGCTCAGGGTGAACGGAGTTTGCATGGCGAGAGCAGCCATTCTCGAAACCCCCGGCGATGGCCTGCGCATTGGCGAGATTACCCTCGCTGATCCGCTTCCGCATGAGGTTTTGATCGACACCAAAGCATGCGGCCTGTGTCATTCGGACCTGCATTTTATCGACGGCCATTACCCCCACGCGCTCCCGACTATTCCGGGACACGAAGCGGCGGGCGTGGTGCGCGCCGTCGGCAGCGAAGTGCGGACCGTAAAGCCCGGCGACCACGTCGTATCCTGCCTCAGCGCGTTTTGCGGGCACTGCGAATTCTGCGTCACAGGCCGGATGGCGCTGTGTCTGGGTGGGGACACCCGCCGATCCAAGGGGCAAGCCCCGCGGATGGTGCGGGGGGATGGCTCTCCGGTCAGCCAGATGCTCAATCTCTCGGCGCTCAGCGAACAGATGCTGATCCACGAACATGCCTGCGTTGCGATTGACAAGGATATGCCGTTCGACCGCGCGGCTCTGCTCGGCTGCGCGGTGACCACTGGCGCGGGCACGATTTTCAACGCTTGCAAGGTAACGCCCGGCGAAACCGTTGCGGTGATCGGCTGCGGCGGGGTCGGCCTTGCCGCGATCAACGCTGCAAAAATCGCCGGAGCGCGCAAGATCATCGCTGCCGATCCGCTGCCTGAAAAGCGCGCTCTGGCCGAAGTTCTGGGCGCAACACACAGCGTCGATGCACTGGCTCCTGATGCCGCGCACCAGATCGTCGCGCTATCAGACGGCGGGGTCGATTGGGGGATTGAAGCCGTGGGCCGCGCAGCATCAGCTGATCTGTCGGTTGCCTGCCTCCGGCGCGGAGGCACGGCGGTGATCCTCGGCATGATGCCCTTGGATTGCAAAGTCGGTCTGTCGGCCATGGACCTGCTTGGCGGTAAAAAGCTGATGGGCGCGATCATGGGGATGAACCATTTTCCCGTCGATCTGCCGCGGCTCGTTGATTTCTATCTGCGCGGTCTGCTTGATCTCGACACGATCATTGCCGAAAGGATCGGGCTTGACGAGGTGAACGCCGGTTTCGATAAAATGCGCTGGGGGAGCCATGCGCGCAGCGTGGTGATGTTCGACTGATGGAAATTGATTACGACAAGGAAATGGTCGGGACGGTCGAAGTAACCGACAAGGACAAGCTTGACCTTGGCAAACTGTCCGCTTGGTTCGAAGCCAATGTCGATGGTTATGTTGGCCCGATCAGCTACACCAAGTTCAAGGGCGGCCAGTCAAACCCGACCTACATGATTGACACTCCGGGTGCGAGCTATGTCCTGCGCCGACAACCGTTTGGGAAATTGCTGCCGAGCGCGCATGCGGTGGACCGCGAATACACCGCGATGACGGGGCTCCATCCAACCGGCTTTCCGGTGCCAAGAACCTATGGCCTGTGTGAAGATCCAGAGGTGCTGGGGTCCAAATTCTTCGTCATGAGCATGGCCGATGGACGTTCGCTGTGGAACGGCGCGCTGCCAGACAGTGATCCGACGGAACGCCGCGAGCTATACCATGCGCTGATCGATACGATGGCGGACTTGCATCTCAATCGGCCTGCCGAAATCGGGCTGGGCAATTATGGCAAGCCCACCGATTATTGCGCGCGCCAGATCGCGCGCTGGTCCAAACAATATAAACTGTCCGAAACCGAACATATGCCGCAGATGGAGCAACTGATTGATTGGTTGCCGCAAACCATCCCGCCGCAGCATGAAAGCAGCGTCGTTCATGGCGATTACCGGCTCGACAACGTCATCTTTCACAAGTCCGAAAACCGCATCATAGCGGTGCTGGATTGGGAACTGTCCACACTCGGCGATCCGATTGCAGATTTCAGCTATCTGATGCTCAATTGGTTTCAGCCTGCCGATGGCCGAGCTGGCTTGCTCGGCCTCGATCTGGCAGCGCTGGGCATTCCCACGGTCGAACAGGCGGTCGAACGCTATGTCGCAAGGACCGGCTATCCGGTGCCGCCGATGGACTGGTATTTCGCTTACAACCTGTTCCGCCTCGCCGGGATCATGCAGGGGATCAAGAAGCGCGTGATCGATGGCACCGCTTCATCCGCGCATGCCAGGACCATGAGCGACCGGGTGCAGCCGCTGGTGGCGCGGGCGTATGAATTTGCGCTTTCCGCCGGGATGCCGGCCTAAAACGACGATCGCAATGTAATTAGCGCACCGACATCGTCCGGCGCGCTGGAGAAATGCCCCGGTTCGCTGCGGTAGAACACGCT
The DNA here is from genome assembly GCF_047872805.1 of Qipengyuania sp. ASV99. Taxonomy (NCBI): domain Bacteria; kingdom Pseudomonadati; phylum Pseudomonadota; class Alphaproteobacteria; order Sphingomonadales; family Erythrobacteraceae; genus Qipengyuania; species Qipengyuania sp. ASV99. Next base: position 63,604 of record NZ_JBLQUK010000014.1, read on the forward strand.
GGTCGAAACCAGACCGAACGGCAATTGCGCAGTCCAGTTCATCTCGCCCATAATCTCGCGCCCGGACGGAGTGAGCGAAAGGCTCTGACGGCCCAAAATCGCGCTTTCGCTGGCGTAATCATAGGCCACCGGCAGATCGAAATGAAGCGCCCCGCCGCTGACGCGCAGCGGCTGGCTGAGCCGCAGGCCGATGCTGTCGCCGTCCAGAAATGCCCCGCGCCGAGTGAGATCAAAGGACCAGCTTTGCGTTTCAATCTGTGAGCCTGCACCCAACAGAGCGCCGCCGCGTGGACGCGTGAAACCCCCGCGAAACGCAGCGCCAGCCCGCCAATACGTTCCGATCTGCCGTGCCATCCGGGCAACGAGGAACAACGTATCCGCCCCCGCAATTCCCACTGCTGGATTGAAATAGGCGCCCAAAAGCGTGCTTTCTTCCGCAAGCCATGAAACCGCAAAACTGGCATCGACACCCTGCCACCGGCGATCAGCGGCGATGCTGAAAGTCGAGGTCGGACGCTGTTCCTGCAAGCCGAACAGCGTGTCGCCTGACCCGCGATTCTCGCCCAGCCAAACCGACCCGCGTTCAGCAGAAACGGTCACGCCCCAAGGGCCCAACTCGCGCCGAGTGGCAAAGGAAAATTCGCTGCTGCCAGCGAAACCGGTGTCGCGGCCCGCTTCGCCAGCAATCAGGAACGCCGGGCGATCCGCGCCTTGCAATTGCCCGGTCAGCCCGCTTGCGCTTTGCCCTATGGCAAAGCCAACCTGCACATCCGGGGCAATGCGCGCCGCCACCCGTGCAGCCAGCACCCGCGCGCCCAGCGCGTCCTGCGGGGTCAGTTGCAATTGCTCCGCCCAGCCCAGCCCAGCCGCGCGACCGCTTTCGCCCACCGTCACACTTACCGCCAGCGCCGCATTGCCCGCCGCGCGCGAATATCCTCCGTGTTCAACCGCACCGCGCAACCGTTGCAGCTGCACGGCATTCCGCCCCCGCTGACCCAGTTCGACCTCATAAGCCCGGTCATAACGGTCGGTGACGATGGTGCTGAGCGATGCGCCGCTCAAGGCATCCCCCATCGCCGCCGAAGCAAGCGCAAAATCATCGGTCAGCGCCAGCGCTAAACTTGTCCCCGCGACCCGCGTTGTGCCCTGCGGCTGAAACGCGGCTGCAATGTCGAGAATTCCTGTCCCGAACACCGTATCGGTCCCGCTCAGCCCCGCATCGCGTGCGCTGCCGAGCAGGATTTCGACAATTTCCTGTCCTGTCAGATTGGGAAAGGCTTGCGCCAGCAACGCAGCCGCGCCTGCCACTTGCGGCGCTGCAAAACTGGTGCCTGAAAATACGGTGACGAAACGCTGTCCATCTACGGTCTCCACAAACAATTCGCCATTGTCATAGACGCAGCAAATCCGGTCGCCGAGTGCCGAGATGAACGATCCCGCCGCATTTCCCGCGCGATTGCTGAAATCTGAAAATCCGGTGTCGTCATCGACCGACCCGACAATGATCACATTGCCGCTGCCTGCTTGCAGAATGCTGGCGGCGAAGGGATCGGGCTGATCGGGATCAATCCCCGGCTCGCTGCCATCACCGCCATTGCCAGCCGCGACGACGACGACAATCCCGGCATTGGCGGCTCGGGCGATGGCACTTCGCAATTGCGCAGAAGCGTTGCTCCCGCCCAGGCTGAGGTTGATGACGGTCGCGCCGGCTGCGATGGCAACATCTACTCCGTCGGCAATCGCAGAATCGGAAAAGCGGCAGCCGAGCGTTGGGTCTTGCGGAGTGTCGGTGCCGCAAGACCCCAGCGAATCGGCCCTTAGCGCCAGAATTTGCGCATCAAATGCAATACCCAGCACGCCCGTGTCGTCGCGCCCTGCGGCGGCAACCAGAGCGACATTGGTGCCATGATCGTCTTCGGGATCGACGCCGCGGTTGCCCACAAGGTCCTGCGACAACGGATGAATCCGCCCGGCAAATTCGGGACTGTCGCTATCGATTCCGGTGTCGACCACGGCGATGATTGCACCGCTGCCCGTGGTCCCTTCGCGCCATGCTGCGTCAGCGCCGTGAAATTCTGGCCCATCCGAGCGGCGGAATTCTGCAGTGTCAAAGTTCATTGGCGGCGGCGGAGGCGGCGGCGGGGGTGGTGGAGGCGGCGGTGGGGGGGGCGGCAATGGCGGAGGCATGGCGGAAATCGTGGGTGCCCCCCCTCCCCCTCCGCCGCATGCGCTCAGCGCCGCACAAGCGACAACAGCAGCCACAACCTTCCAGTGAATCGGCGCTGCCGGATCGTGGCGCGGCGCAGGATTGCGTGAATTCTTGGCCAAATCGCGCATAGAAGCTGCGGACCAATGTGTGTTGGGCATGCTTGTCATCCTCAGCAACCTGCCCCCAGTCTGAATGTCATAGGCAGATGGCAATGTTCCTTTCAAGTGTCTTGGGCAAAACCCCTAAGCATGTCCTAACGCGCGCGGCCTTGCCGCTTCCTGCAAGGCTCGCTAGCAGCACAAAGAGATCACATTGCAGATCGCTCGTGCAGCCGCATCGTTGCCGAGACAATTGGCGGAGTATTCATGACCGAAGCCCTTATCGCGCAGATTGAAAAAGCCTGGGAAAGCCGCGCCGAGATTACCCCCGGCAGCGATGTGCGCCATGCGGTTAGCGAGGCATTGGCCCTGCTCGACGCGGGCGAGGCGCGCGTCGCTTCGCCGGATGGCAATGGCGGGTGGACGGTTCATCAATGGCTGAAAAAGGCTGTGCTGCTGTCGTTCCGACTCAACGATAATCGCGTGATCGAAGGCGCAGCCGCGGGCGGTTCTGCATTTGACAAGGTGCCGACCAAATTTGCCGGGTGGGGTGACAACCGCTTCCGCGAGGCAGGTTTCCGCGTGGTGCCCGGCGCGGTGGTGCGGCGCGGCAGCTTTATCGGCAAGGGTGCAGTGCTGATGCCGAGCTTCGTCAATATCGGTGCCTATGTCGGTGAAAACACGATGATCGACACTTGGGCGACGGTTGGCTCCTGCGCGCAGATCGGCGCAAACGTGCATATTTCGGGCGGTGCCGGGATCGGCGGCGTGCTCGAACCCTTGCAGGCAGAACCAGTTATCATCGGCGATGGCGCATTCGTCGGCGCGCGTAGCGAAGTCGCAGAAGGCGTGCGCGTCGGTGAAGGGGCGGTGTTGTCGATGGGTGTCTATCTCGGCGCATCGACCAAGATCGTCGACCGCGCGACGGGGCGAGTTCACATGGGCGAAGTCCCGCCCTATTCGGTGGTCGTCCCCGGCAGCATGCCCGGAAAGCCCCTGCCCGATGGTTCACCTGGCCCATCGTTATATTGCGCAGTGATCGTCAAGACGGTCGATGCCCAGACCCGGTCGAAAACCGGGATCAACGAATTGCTTCGCGAATAAAATTGTCGCGGGACAGGCTTGAGCGGAACTGGGCCTGTCCCGCCCCGTTGATATGTGACATAACATCGCCAAACGGAGGGATCATGTCAGACCAGAACGAACCGATTCACATCGAAGACGACGATGCCCGAGGCGCAGAAACCACCGGCCACCTGCGCTATATCCTTGGTATAGGATTGGTGCTTGCAATTGTGGCGATGAGCCTGATCTGGATTATCCCCGCGCTTTACGGTTGATCTATCAGGCTGCTCACTCGTCAGAGGGAAGCAGCGTTTCAATCGGTAGCTGATCGGACACGCTGGCAGAATAGCGCTCGGCAGCGCGCAGGGCGCGGATCGCATTGCGGCTGGCGATGAGCTCCATTTCGACCTGCGAATAGCCGCGCCGGGCAAGCTCGGCGAACAGCTGCGGATAACCGCTAACATCCTCAAACCCGACTGGACCGGACGGCATACCGTCGAAATCGGCACCGATGCCGATATGCTCCACTCCAATCAGGCTGCGAATATGGTCGATATGGTCGGCCATGTGACTGATCATGGTGGCAGGTTCGGGATTTGCCGCATCCCATTCGGCCATCGCGGCCGCCACGACATCCGGCTGACCCTGATATAATGATTTCTGCCGCGCCTCCAGCGCCTCACGCTCGGCAAACCAAGTGCGGCGTTCATCGTTGAGGAAGCCGGGCAGCGCCACCACCATCACGATCCCGCCATTTTCCGGCAATCGCATCAGCACGCTGTCGGGCACGTTGCGCGCGTGGCCATTCACTGCGCGCGCACCGGAATGACTGAAGATTACCGGCGCGCGAGCAGCATCGAGCGCATCAAGCATCGCCGCTTCACTGACATGGCTGAGATCGACCAGCATGCCGATCCGGTTCATCTCTCGCACCACATCCTTACCAAATTCGGACAGCCCGCCGTGTTCGGGAGCATCGGTCGCGCTGTCGGCCCACGGCGTATTCTGGCTATGCGTCAAAGTCATATAGCGCGCACCGAGCGCATACATCTGGCGCAGCACCGCCAAACTGGAACCGATCGAATGCCCGCCTTCCATCCCTAGCAGCGACGCCACCCGCCCTTCTGCAATGGCAAGCTCGACGTCAGCGGCGGTTTCTGCATAGCGCAAGGCATCAGGATAGCGGTCGATCAGACGCTTCATCACGTCGATTTGCTCGATTGTCATCTGCACCGCCTCTGGCTCAGACAGATTTGCCGGCACATAGACCGACCAATATTGCGCGCCCACGCGCCCTTCGGCGAGCCGGGCAATATCGGTGTGCATGATGCGGCCGTCGGGATGGGTCGCGCCCGTGTCGCTGGTATCGGCAAAGTCAAAATCATTGATCTGATTGTCAAAGCGCGAGCGCAATTGAATAGGCACATCGTTGTGGCCATCAAACACTGGCGCGATCTCCAGTGCCGCCAGTGCCGCCTGCAGTGCAGGATCAGCTTCGGCCACTGATTCGCCAGATTCCGCTGCGCTGCCTTCCATCTCCTGCGCGTTAAGCGGTGCTGCAAGGATGGCGGTAAATGCGGCAAGGCAGAGCGCAGTATATTGCATGTGCTGGAAAACTCCCGATAGTGCAGCGATGAAGGGGATCGCAAATGAAGCACGAGAATAGCGCGGACGCACGCAACGAACAATTGGAACTGTCTGCAAACACGTATTACGATGGACAGATCGCGTGATCCGCGCCGCGCTAAGGCTGATACTCGCAGCTTTCTATGCCTATGCCGGGTATTTGCATCTGGTTCGGCCACAGCCGTTCCTGTCGATCACGCCAGCAATGGTCCCCTATCCTGAAGCGGTGGTCTATTGGACCGGGATAGCCGAGATACTTGGGGCGATTGCGCTGCTTCAACCGTTTGATATTCGCCTGCGCCGTGCGGGGGGGATCGGACTGGCGCTCTATGCGCTGTGTGTGTGGCCGGCCAATATCAACCATTTTGCCATGGATATGGCGCGCGCAGACGGAGGGCTTGGCCTTGCCTATCATGTGCCGCGCATGTTTGCGCAGCCCTTGCTGATCCTGTGGGCGCTATGGGCTGGCGAAGTGCGCATCCCGCACCGCAAACACAGAGTATAAATCTGATAAATAGGCAGATCATATTGTTCGTCAAAGCCGGCGGCGCGGTGCCTTAACGCAGGCGCCGCCGGTCTGAAAGTCCAGGGACTAACCCTTTAGGTAAGGTGCTTTGAAACCGCAGCAGTCATCTTGAACATCGAGATCTGGTCCTTACCGATCACCGCGCCAAGCTTGCCATCGGGATTGATCTGACGTTTGTCCTTGGAATCTTGCAGGCTGTTGGCCTTGATGTATTCCCAGACCTTTGACGTCACTTGCGCACGGGTCATCGGGCCTTTGCCGATTACCGATTCAAGTTCGCCCGACAGTTGCACCGGTTTTTGCAGTGCGTTGGTTTTTCCAGCCATGGTTCTTCTCCCTTATATTGGCAGGTAATTCAAATGTCGTCTTCGTCCCACGCGCCGTCATCATCACCGGTGTCCTTCGGGATTCCGGTGAACGGAGCGTAGAGAACGTCACAGGCCGTTACGAAGCCTTTGATCGATGCCATCAAGTCTTCGCGGTTTGCCCCTGGCATCAATGTCAGCGGCAGTTCGGTTGCGAAGATTTGAAACAGATAATGGCGCGTCTCGCCAATCGGCGGATCGGGCAGCAACCATTCGGAATTTCCATGCGCGTTCTTGCCTGCCCGAGGCGGAGTTTCCCCTTCGAGCAGTTTGCCGCGCTGTCCGGCAAGGCCCCAGACCAACCAGTGACATGCCGGTGACTGAGTCGCGCCCGCAGCGCTGACTTCCTCAACGATCACGACCAGTTCCTGCGAACCAGAAGGCGGCGCTGTCCATTCGAGCGGCGGCGCTACCGCATCTTCTTCTTTTGCGGTGAAGCACGGATCAAGCTCTTCGCCTTTGCCGAAAGCCGGGCTGGACAGTGTGAAACCGCCCCGGCCAAAGGTCTTGGCATCCCCTAAGCTGACAATCGCCAGCCCGGAATGCCGAGCCGCAGCAGGCAGTCTGGACGCAACCCAATCAGGCAGATCAGTCATGATTCTGTCTTTCCATCTGTTCGTAGCTAGTCGGAACGGGGGTGCAAAACGAGAGAGGACCACGCGATTTGCCCCGGTTTCTGAGGAAAACCTCAAAAAACACGAGGGTTTTCAGACATACAACGACTTTCTAGCCAGTGGACAAGCGCAACACGCTTGCCGCAGGAAGGCGGGCGTTGCATGATCCATGGCCTGCCTTGAAGGCAAAATGTTGCAGGATCTTGTCCGGAGTCGCGTCCCTACCATGAATAACCAATTGCCGCTGGGTCTGAATGTCGCAGGACGGACCGCACTGTCCGCAACGCTTGCTTTGGCGCTCGCCGCTTGCGGCGGTGGCGGAGGATCTACCACTCCGCCTCCGACCGGTGGGACACCGACCCCGCCGCCCGTTGCAACCTGTGCAATATCAAACCAGATTGCCTTCGCCAATGATGTGCTGAACGAATGGTATCTGTTCCCTGATCTGCTCGACAATTCGGTTAGTGCCGCCGGGTTCACCAATGTGCAATCCTACCTTGACGCCCGCGTTGCGCCTGCCCGCGCGCAGTCGCGCGACAAAGGGTTCACCTTTGCCACGTCCATCGCTGAAGAGAACGCGCTGATAAATTCTGGGTCGAGCGCAGGATTTGGCATTCGTCTGGCATTCGATTCGTTCAACAATCGGGTATTTCTGTTCGAAACTTTCGAGAACGCGCCGGGCTTTCAGGCGGGAATGGACCGCGGAACCGAACTGACCGCGATCGGCACCACCGCTGCAAATCTGCAATCGGTCAGTTCGCTGATGGCAGCTGGCGGGCCGCAGGCTGTGGTCGATGCGCTCGGTCCCTCGGACCCCGGAGTGACGCGCGTCATCCGCTTTGTCCCGGTTGGCGGCGCGGTGATCGAAGCCAGTGTTACCAAGACCGATTTCTCCCTCGATCCGATTTCTGACCGTTACGGCGCGCTGATAATCAACGATGGCGGGCGGAATGTCGGTTATCTGAACCTGCGGACCTTTATCGTAGCGGATGCGTCAAACCAGCTGCGCGATGCCTTTCAATTGTTCAACAGCAACAATGTCAGCGAGTTGATTATCGATTTCCGCTATAATGGCGGCGGATTGGTGGATGTCTCCGAAGTGTTCGGTGATTTGCTAGGCGAAGGGCGCGTTGGCCAAGTGTGGAGCCGGACGGTTCTTCGCTCGTCTAAATCGTCAGAGAACACGACGAGGCTGTTCAGAAACGAAGTCAATTCGCTGCGAGCGACCAAAGTAGCCTTCATCAGCACCGGCAACACCGCTTCGGCGAGCGAGCTGGTGATCAACTCGATGCTGCCCTACCTCAACGCAGACAGCGTCGCATTGGTCGGGGGCAACACTTCGGGCAAGCCAGTCGGCCAGTTCGGCTTCGATTTTGATGCCTGCGATCTGCGCATCCGGGCTGTTACATTCCAGACAGTCAACGCCAATGACGAAGGCGAATATTTCACTGGACTGGCCAGCGTCGTGCCCAACACCTGCCGCGCTGACGACAACATTTTCTTCCCGCTGGGCGATGCCAATGAGGATTCGGTGGCGACCGCCCTCGATTTCCTTGCCGGGCTCAGTTGCACCGCAATTGCCGGTGGAGCGGACCAGACTGCACAAAGCGTTGGCGGCCGACAAACACTCCAGCCAGAGCAACCCAGCGCGGCGCAGCGCGAAATACCCGGATTGTTCTGAAGCGCGCTATAGCCCCTCGGGCACGGTCTCGAAGCCGGGAATGTCGTCCAATTGCACCCAGTTCTGCTTGCTCTTAGTGTAGCAGTGGAACGCAGGCTGCAGTTGCGAAGTATCGTCCAGCGTCCCAGCTTTGATGAACATCAGCCCTGGTTGTTCCAGCCGTGTAAAGACCGGAGAACCGCAGTCTCCGCAAAACTGCCGCCGCACGGTCGCGCCGCTATCGCCGGTGTCGTTATAGGTCTTGACCTCTCCGATGATTTCCAGCGCATCTTCGGAAACACCAATGATAATCGAAAGCGCGCTGCCGGCCTGCCGCTGACAATTCTTGCAATGACAAGTAACGCAAAGCTTTGGCGCTTCATTCAAAGTGTATCTGATACTGCCGCACAGGCAGCCGCCAGTTTGCACCATTTCCCGTTCCCTTTCCCAAATGACCTTGCGGTCACGGGCCAACATCAGCTCTGGTCAACAGAAACGCAAGAAATCCGATCGCAAACAGCGCGTCACCGGCCAGCACGGCGGCGACAATCGGATCGCCGCCCGGACCAATCGCCGAGGGACCGAGCAGCGCCACCACGCCGATTTTGCCAACCACTCCGGCCCAGAGAGTTGAGCCAAACCTTGCAGGATCGCGGGCAACCAGAAAATAGATGATCCCGAAACACAGCACCAGCAGCCCAATGATCCGCGCATCAACGGTCGCTTCTGGTGAGAACATTCCGAGCGCGCCGATCACGAAATTGAATAGGCAGGCCGTCCAGAAAAACGTCCGCCAGCCCGTTCCGACCGGCTCTCCACCAATCGCCGCGCCAACCCGCCCTTTCCCAAATCCATCATTCATGGTGCCCGCTCTCCGCGAAAGGGTTCGTCGCTTGTATAACCGCAACCGTAAAGCGTCATATCGCCGATCGCGACTGTGGCGGTGTAAGGGTACGAGCGGTCGCTCATCCCGTCGCTGCATTGGCCCGGCGTCAGTGCCACCTGAGCCAGATCGCCGTCCAATTCGCCGCTAAAACCAATGCCGTTGTTTCCGGCAAACCGTGCCACTCTAAACTCGGTCCCGTTGGCATTATCTGGCGATGAATAGCGCGCAATATACGCCTCATGGGTGGGTTCAATTTCCAGGCCCCAGAACGGCTCAGTGCCGATCAATCTTATGCTGGCCGAAGGCGAAATGGCGTCAAATGGTTGGGCGTCATGGCTGATTTCACCTTCGGTCTGTGCGCAAGCGGCCAAGGCTGCAGGCAAAAGCGAGACGGACAATAGCGTGGCGGGCTGACAGACCGGTCTGGAAAATAGAAACCGCATGGCAATTCTCTTGTAGAGCTGCGCACTCCTAGAAAGAAGCAGGCCAGAACGCAAAGGCTGTTGCGCTGCTATTCTGGCCCGCTCCGATCTTGTATGTGTCAGCCGGAATTACGGCATCAACACAGTGTCGACCGCGTGAATGATACCGTTAGACGCTTCAACATCAGTGGCCGTCACCGTCGAGCTACCGCCCTGCGCATCGGTAAGCACCACTGCTCCATCGACGATCTTCGCATTCAGCGTGCCGCCGCCAACAGTGTTGATGGTGTAGCCGTCATCGCCCGCGCCTTCGATCGCGGCGGTCAATGTAGCGGCATCAACTTCGCCTTGGACCACGTGGTAGGTCAGGATCGCAGCCAATGTCTCGGTGTCATTGGTGGTCAGTTCGGTCAGGGTGGCCTCGTCAATCTTGGCAAAGGCATCGTCGGTGGGCGCAAAAACGGTGAACGGTCCCTCGCCTGACAATGTGCCACCAAGCCCTGCTGCGTTCACAGCGGCGACCAGAGTTGAGAAACCGCCATCAGCCTGCGCCACTTCAACAATTGTGCCCACTGGATTAGCCGCCTCGCTCATCGCGGTCTCGTCCGCCATCATGTTATCGGCAGGGTCAGTTTCAGGTGCGCAAGCAGCAAGCGCGAGAGCGCCGGAGGCAACAATCGTCGATGAAAGGGTAATCTTGAGAATGTTCATAGGTCACTTCCTTTGAAATGAGTTTGGAGAAAGGCCAAAGCGCCTCCGGGGCCCTTGCTCGGGTCAGGGTCCATCCTCTTTACCCAATGCAGGCCGCAGACGGATGTTCCGAAAAACGGGATCTGCTTTCCTGCACAAGTCCAGGAACTGGAAAGCACATGTCCGGTTCCAGCCTTATGGAATTTGAACCCACACGATCCGCGGGGCTTAAGCGGCTTGAAGAATTTTTGCCGCACGCCGGGCGAGCCTATACCAATATCCGCAACCATGATGAGGGTGCGCCGGATGCGGGATGGCGACGCGGCGTCTCACAGCTTTCGCCGTGGCTCCACACCGGGTTGCTGAGCGAAGCCGAAGTGATCGCTGCTGTGCTGCGCGCCCATTCGTTCGATGCTGCCGAGAAGTTTGTCGCCGAAGTTTTCTGGCGCATTTATTTCAAAGGCTATCTTCAGCAACGCCCGGTTATCTGGCGCAGCTATGTCAGCAACCGCGATGCGGCGCTGCACGATATCGAAACTGGAGCGGGCCGTTCGGCTGACTATGTTCAGGCTATCAGCGGTGAGACTGGCATTGCCGCCTTCGATCACTGGGCGCGCGAATTGGTAAGCACGGGATACCTCCACAACCATGCTCGCATGTGGTTTGCCAGCATCTGGATTTTCACTTTGCGGCTGGATTGGCATCTCGGCGCAGATTTTTTCTTGCGCCATCTGGTCGATGGCGATGCCGCGTCCAACACCCTCTCGTGGCGCTGGGTCGGAGGGCTGCACACCAAGGGCAAGACCTATCTTGCGCGCGCCGACAATATTGCACGCTACACCGCCAATCGGCCCGGCGGACCGTTAACGGCTGAAGGTCTTGCGCAGACTGCCGCGCCACTGGAGAACGAGCAGGAATTTGTGCGCGAGCCCTTGGCTCTACCACCGCCGCCGCATGCGGCCGCCTTCGCGCAGCCCTATGCACTGCTCCTGCATGACGAGGCGGCCAGTCATGTCCCGCTCACTTTGCCGCATCCGCCCGCGTTGATTATCGGAGCGGCCCGAACCAAAGCGCGGTCTTCTTGCCCAATCGGTGAAATTCCTAATTCATTTGGTGTTGATGCGGTCAAAAACGGTATTGCCGAAGCCGCTGCGGCGTTTCGCTGCGAGGTGCGCGATTGGCATCCCGGCGCTGCGCTGGCTGATATTCTGAAGCAGACCGGTGTGGACCGCATCGTATTGCCGCATCTGGCCGAAGGATGGACCCGCGATAATCTGATGCCAGAGCTTGCGCCGATGATTGCTCGCGGCGAGGCGGTGGAACTCATGCCTGAACTCAGCCGCGTCACTTGGCCGCATGCGAAGGCGGGATTCTTTGGCGTAAACAAGATGATTCCGGCATTGCTTGCCGATGCAGGAATTGCGGGCAGCGCCAGCCCTCCGCCTTGACCAAATAATTTGTTCACTTTTGTCCTCTTTCAGAGCCGCCGCAGCGCGATTTATTCGTCAGTTCTGGACCGTGTTTGCCGGATCGATCCTTTTCCTTTGTTCGCTCGCTGCGCTAAGCTTTCGTCCATAATAACAATTGGGACGCAGGATCATGGCAGGCGGGTTGGCATTGGCGCTTAGCGGTGGGGGCGCGCGCGGCGCGTTTCAGGTGGGCGTCCTCGACGAACTCATCCGCGTTCGCAAAGTCGAATTTGAAACCGCAGCCGGGACGTCAACCGGCGCGATCCAGGCTGCCGGTGTGGTGCAAGACGATATTACCCGGCTGCACGATTTCTGGTCCGAACTGACCGGCAATTCATCAATCTACCGCAGGCGCGGCGGCACCATCTGGCCGATCATTACCGGCAAGGATTCGCTGTATAATCCCGCCCCGCTCAAACGCCTGCTCCACGAAATGATCGACGAGGAAGCAGTCCGCACTTCGCGCAAGAACCTGCGGATCGCCGCTGTCAATCTGGCCACTTCCGAATTGCGTATCCTGACAGAGAAGGATCGCAATATCGCCGACTGGGTCTATGCCAGCAGCGCCCAACCTCCTTTCTTTCCGCCCTACGAAACTCGCGGCGCGACCGGGCGTATCGAACAATGGGTCGATGGCGGAGTCCGCGATGTCATCCCTCTGAATGCGGCGTTGACCGAACGTCCGCGCGCCGTGTTGGTAGTGCGCGCAGAGGCACCCTTACCGCCTTCGAGTAAGCGCTTTGACACTCTGGTCGAGATTGGTCTCCAGTCAGTTGAGTTGCAGACCCGCGAGGTTGGCAACAGTGATATCGGCCATGTCGATTTGATGAACCGTTTGCTCGCCGCTGAACCGCCCCGGGATTGCCGGAGGCCATTTGGTTTAAGTTATGCTGCCATGGCGGTATCGTCCAGCATGGCGTAG
>NZ_JBLQUK010000015.1:0-68838 GCF_047872805.1 Qipengyuania sp. ASV99
AAACTTGTTCGTTGTCTTGCTCATAAGGACTCCATCTACTCAAGAGTTGGAGCCTCCGACAATCCCGGGGCGGTTCAATCATTACAGAGGAGCAGTTCTTTTCGGTCCAAAAGGCACTTCGCGATCGTGCACCAAACAAGACCGCTCCGCGCCTAACCACGAGTGCGGTACTCCTTGGCGGGATTGCCTACTGTGGATGCCCGGACTGCCATTCGCCGTTGCAACTTGCGACTGGAACAAGCCGAACCGGTCAAGTGCACCGCTACTACAAGTGCTCCAACCGGATCATCCGTGGCGAATGTCCCGCCGAAAAGCCAATCACAATCCGCGAAGACGAACTTGACGAGATCGTGATCAGCGCGATCTGCGACGATGTTCTTCAGCCCGACAGGCTTCAAGCAATTGTCAAAGCATTCGCCGAGTTTGAAGCTGATGGTCAAGCGGAAGCGTCTGAGCGGATCAAAGCTCTCAAAGATCATCTTCGTGGCGTAAAGAGCAGGATCGACAACCTTTACGAAGCCATCGAAACCATGGGGCTGACTGAGGATGGGACAAGAGAGCGCCTCTCGAAGCTCAATCATGAACGACGGGAGCTAGAGCAACATATCTCTTCCCAGCAGTCACTCTTGGAAGGATCAAGCAAGCCAATCTCTTTGGATGATGCCGAGCAATTGGCCACCAAGATCAAGGAGAACCTGTTAAGCTCGGACATTAATATTTTGCGCAGGTATGTGCGCAATTTCGTCAAGATCGTTGTAGTTGGAGAAAACGACATCTTCATCGGCGGTCACAAATCCACTCTCGCTGAAGCAGCTAAGGGGATTGAGGCGAGTGACCAGAGCCGACAAACCATGGTTCGCGGTTCTGTGCAAGAATGGCTGGGGTGGCAGGATTCGAACCTGCGCATGCCGGTACCAAAAACCAGTGCCTTACCACTTGGCTACACCCCAACAGAGCGGCGTCGTATAGCGGTTCCCGCGCAGATGTGAAGGGTGTATGGTTGGTTATTCAGAAGTCGCTCGCCGCCCAGCCAGACCGGCTTCGACCGTAGCAATGGTCTTGTGATCCAACCGGTAGAACAGCATAGCCGCCCCGGCTGGGATCAGGATCAGCGCGGGCATCACGGCAAAGGCAAAATGGATACCCGCAATCGCTCCGGCGCTTTGCTGTGCGCCTGCGACAAAGCCGGTCAGATCGAGCACCAACCCCGGCAGCGCGCCGCCTAACCCCATGCCGATCTTCACTGCAAAAATCGACGCGGAAACGGTCAGCGCCGTCATCTGCTGACCCGATTTCCAGTCGATATATTCGGCGATGTCGGTGAACATTGAGAAGGCCAGAACCATCAAGAAGCCAAACCCGATCCCGACCAGATATTGTGCGATAGTCTGGGGCCACACGGCATCCAGCGGCACGCTTGCAAAGGCGATGATGCCGATAATCTTCAATGTTCCGCCGCAGATAATCAGATGCGCTTTTTCAAACCGGCTTTGAAGCCTATAGCCAAGGATCACTCCGGTGACCTGACCCAGCGCCAAAGCGGTCAGAAACAGACCGAAACGGTCGAGAAACAGAAACACCGGAGCGCCGTCATCCCCAGCGACATATTTGAAGAAAAACCGCGCGGTCGATGCCCTGCTGGAGATCGACAACACACCGAACACGGCCGACACCGCCACCGCGATCCACGCGCCGGTCCGCACCAGAATTCCCAGGTCACCGCTGATGGAATTGTTGGTCGCTGCCGCCGGAATGCGTTCTTTGGTGGCGGCGAATGTGGTCCAAAAGATAAACACTGAAACAGCAGCAAAGATGCCCATTGTCAGCATGATCCCGCGTGCTTCGTCGCCTTCGCCAAGCTCGCGCACCAATGTTGTGGCCAGCACGCCGACGACGATCCCTGCCAGGCCGGAAAAGAACATGCGGTATGCCGTGACGTTTGCCCGCTGCTTGGCCGAAGGTGAGATGACCCCCAATAGCCCGGAATAGGGCACATTGACCGCAGTGAATGCCAGCATCGCAAGGCCATAAGTCACATAGGCCCAGACCAGCAGCCAGCCCGTCGACATTGGCGGCGCGGCGAAAATGGCAAAGCCGGTGATGCCAAACGGCACCGCGCCGAACAGCAGATAGGGCCGATACCGTCCCCAGCGCGTGCGCGTGCGGTCGCTGATTGCGCCCATGATCGGATCGGTGACCGCGTCGAACACCCGCGATAGCAGCATCATCAGCGCCATGGCTGCCGGTGCCACTCCGCCCAGATCGACGAAGAAGAACAAGAGATAGGCGCCAAAGAAATTGAGATAGAGGCCAGAAGGCACATCGCCGACGCCGTAGCCCAGCTTTTCCTTCAGGCGGATTTTCTCATGCGGCTCAGCGGCCAAGCGTTGATCCTCTTCACCGCGACAATGGGCCGGAAGCGGTTAAACTTCCAGCCCATTTCGTAACCCGGTCCAATCGAAGAATCAGAAGGTGAAATCGAGGTTCTTGCCGTCAAAATCTGCCGCTGAATGACGCGCCGCGAGCTGCTGATCCTCATCGCCCCAGACCTTGTTGACCAGTCGCCCGCGCCGCACGCCCGGACGCTGCGCTATCTCGCGCGCCCAACGGGCGACGTTGGTGTATTGGTCTATCGACAGAAAGGTCTTTGCCTCGTTGTAGATCGTGCCGGCTACAAACGGGGCCAGCCACGGGAAATTGGCGATGTCAGCGATGGTGTATTCGTCGCCCGCAAGGAAGCGCGTTTCTGCGAGGCGCTTGTCCGCAACGTCGAAAATGCGCTTGGCTTCCATCGCATAGCGGTTGATCGGATATTCGTATTTTTCCGGCGCATAGGCATAGAAATGGCCAAACCCGCCGCCAATAAAGGGGCCGGTGCCGACCTGCCAGAACACCCATGACAGCACCTCTGCGCGCCTTGCCGGATCGCTGGGGAGGAATGCGCCGAATTTCTCCGCCAGATGGACCAGAATCGCGCCCGATTCGAACACCCGGAACTCGCGCTCACCGCTGGCATCCACCAGCGCCGGAATTTTCGAATTGGGATTGATGTCAACAAAGCCGCTGGTGAATTGCTGCCCGTCGCTGATGTTGACGGTGAAGGCGTCATATTCGGCGCCACTGTGGCCGAGTTCGAGTAATTCTTCGAGCATGACCGTGACTTTCACCCCATTGGGCGTGGCGAGCGAATAGAGCTGGAAGGGATTATTGCCGCGCGGCAGCTCCTTTTGCTCACGCGCACCGGCGGTGGGGCGGTTGATCCCCGCAAAGCGGCCGCCCGAAACAGTGTCGGCGTCCCAGATTGTTGGCGGGATGTAGGTGGGATCGGACATATGCGTGTCTCCTGTGATGGGAAGGAATGTTCCTGACGCTCCCTTGCCGAGCCAATTGGCGCTTTGCCCGCGATTGCGCAACTGCGCGCGCGCATGGTTTCGCTGTCAACGCGGAAAGTCAGGCTTTCCATAGCCCTAGGAAGCCGCCCGCTTTGTCGCTAGAGCGGGGGCGAAAGCTAACCGGAGCGCCCGCGCATCATGGCCGAAACATCGCATCCATTCTATGACATGCACGCCCACGGCTTTGTCCGGGTGGCAACCGCGACGCCTTCGCTTCGCACCGCCGATGTAGGCTATAACGTCGAAGGCGTGCTGGCAGAGGCGCGGCGCGCGCATGAACAGAATGTCGATCTGGTGGTTTATCCCGAACTGTGCGTGTCGTCCTATGCGATTGACGATCTGCATTTGCAGAACGCGCTGCTCGATGCGGCAGAAGCGGCGATTGGCACGATTGCAGCGGCGAGCGCGGATCTGACGCCGGTGCTGGTGGTGGGCGCAGCGCTGCGCCGCAACGCCAAGCTGTACAATTGCGCGGTGGTGATCGCGGGGGGCGAAGTGCTCGGCGTGATCCCCAAGAGCTATCTGCCCAATTACCGCGAATTCTATGAAAAGCGCTGGTTCGCGCATGGCCGCAATTGCCAGGATTTGTGGATCGGCATCAACGGAGATGAAGTGCCGTTTGGCACCGATCTGATATTCTCGGCGGCGAATTTGCCCGGCTTCACTTTTGGCGTGGAAATCTGCGAGGATTTCTGGGCACCCAATCCGCCGGGGACATTGGCGGCGCTCGCCGGGGCGCTGATCCTGTGCAATCTTTCCGCCTCGCCCGTCACGATCGGGCGCGCCGATGATCGCCATTTGCATTGCCGGTCGAGCAGCTCGCGCTCAATCTGCGCCTATGTCTATTCTGCCAGCGGTCACGGTGAAAGCACCACCGATCTGGCATGGGACGGGCAGGGCGTGATCTATGAGCTTGGCGGATTGCTGAAAGAAAGCGTGCGCTTCGACCTCGACCCGGAACTCTGCGTGGTCGACATCGACACAGACCGGATCGCGGGCGAGCGGATGCGCAACCAGACCTTTTCCGACGCGGCAGAGGCCCATGGCCGGCCCGAAGATACTTTCCGCAAGATTGTGTTCGAACATGCTCATACGGCGGGCGATGTCGGCCTGATCCGACCCGTTGCGCGTTTCCCCTTCGTGCCCAGCAACGCCAAGACGCTGGACGAGGATTGTTACGAGGCGTTCAATATTCAGGTCGATGCCCTGATGCGGCGTATTCAGGCGACCAAGGCCAAGAGCCTCGTGATCGGTATCTCGGGCGGGCTGGACAGCACCCATGCGCTGATCGTTGCGGCGAAAGCTTGCGACCGGCTGGGCCTGCCGCGGACCACCATTCGCGGGTACACCATGCCCGGTTTTGCCACCTCTGACATGACCAAAGGCAACGCATGGAAGCTGATGGAAGCCTTTGGCATCACGTCCGAAGAGATTGACATTCGCCCCGCCGCCAACCGGATGCTGGAAGACATGGGCCATCCCTTCGCCAAGGGCGAGCCGCATTACGACGTGACGTTCGAGAACGTGCAGGCGGGCCTGCGCACCGATTACCTGTTCCGTCTCGCTGGCCAGCACCAGGGATTCGTCGTCGGGACGGGCGATTTGTCCGAATTGGCGCTGGGCTGGTGCACCTACGGAGTGGGCGATCACATGAGCCATTACGGCATCAATTCGGGCGTGCCCAAGACGTTGATCCGTTACCTGATCCGCTGGACAGTGGCGACGCAGCAATTCTCCGAACAATGCGGCGAAGTCCTGACGGCGGTGTACGATACGGTGATTTCGCCCGAACTCGTGCCCGCCGGAGAAGATGGAGCAATCCAGGACACAGAGGCGCATATCGGCCCCTATGAACTCAACGATTTCTTCCTCCATCACACGATCAGGTTTGGCCAGCGTCCGGGCAAAATCGCCTTTCTGGCGTGGCATGCGTGGCGCGAAGCGGCGGCCGGAGCATGGCCCGCCGGTTTTCCCGAGCATCGCAAGAACGAGTATCATCTGGCGGAAATCGCCCGCTGGCTGGAAAACTTCCTGAGGCGTTTCTTCGCCTTCTCTCAGTTCAAACGCAGCGCGATCCCCAATGGGCCGAAAGTCTCTTCGCAAGGGGCGCTGTCTCCGCGCGGCGACTGGCGCGCGCCCAGCGACGCGGTGGCCGATGTGTGGTTGAAGGACCTGCGCGACAATCTGCCGCCTGACGTGCTGAACCCGTGAACGCATCAACCCTCGCCATATTGCTTGCCTGCAACATCGTCTGGGCGCTGAACGTGGTTGTAAGCAAACTTGCGGTCGACGATTTCGGCGTTCCGCCGCTGTTCTACACGGTGCTGCGTTCGGTGCTGGTGGTGGCGGTGCTGTTTCCGCTGCTGCGCCCGCTGCCCGCGCAATTGGGGCGCGTTCTGCTCATCGGTTTTGCGATCAGCGGCGGATCCTTCGCGCTGCTGTTCATCGGGCTGCAGACCGCCTCGCCCTCGGCAGCCGGGATCGTCAATTTGTCGGGTGCGCCGCTGACGGTGCTGTTCGCGATCCTGTTCCTCAAGGAAGAGGTGCGCTGGCGGCGCGGGATCGGCATGGCCCTGACGCTTGGCGGTGTGGTGATGGCGATTGGATCGCCTGCCGGTTCGCAAAGCGGGATTGGCCTTGCGTTTGTTTTCGCCTCGGCGCTGCTCGGCGCGCTGGGGTCGGTGTTCGTCAAACGGCTGGAGATTGGCTCGGCGGCATTGCAGGCATGGGCGGCACTGATTTCCATTGCCGCGATCCTGCCGATGACGCTGGCGTTTGAAAGCGGGCAGATGGCTGCGGTTACTGCCGCGCCGTGGGAAGTCGCCGGCTGCGTGGTGTTTGCAGGATTGATCGTGTCGGTGGGCGCGCATTCGGCCTACTTCAAACTGTTGAAATTGCACGATGCGAACCTGATCGTGCCGCTGACGCTGCTGACCCCGCTGCTCACCATCGGCTTTGGTGCGTGGCTGACCGGCGATCCCATTGGTTGGCGCTTGTTAGCTGGAGCGGGGGTTGCGATGAGCGGCGTTGCGATTATCGTGCTGCGGCCCAGCCGCAAGCTGTTCAAACCGCTGCTGGTGCGCCCGCGGATCTGAATGGAAGGCTCGCCGGGCGCTGAACCAAAGCGCCCGGCGAGCTTGAGTAAGTCAGCGGTTGATCAGGCGATCAACTGCCCAACCTTTTCATGCGCCGCCGCGATCTTGTCGGCACCGTCTGCGCCCATGATCCCGTCGGCGGCGATGATCTCGACATCTTTGATCCCGAGAAAGCCCAGGAAGAACACAAGCCAGCGTGACATGAAGTCGATCTCGCTGCCAATCGGCGTCCCGCCAGATGCGATGGCGAGATAGACCTTCTTGCCAGTGAGCAGGCCCACTGGCCCGGTTTCGGTGTATTGGAACGTGGTCCCCGCGCGTGCGACCAGATCGGCCCAGGCCTTCACCGTCGCGGGCACGCCGAAATTGTAGACCGGGCTGGCGATCACGATGGTGTCAGCCGCCTGAAGTTCTGCGATCAGCGTATCTGCGATGGCCGCGAGTTGCGTTTGATCGGGAGTGCGCGTGTCGATCGGCGTGAGGTTTGCGGCGAAACGTTCGGCGCTGACATAGGGCAGGTCGTTGGCGGCAAGATCGCGGCGGGTGACGCTGGCCCCGCCTTTGGCGACAAGCCCTTCGACCAGACGGTTGCCTAGGGCATTGGAAACGCTTTCGTCGCCGCGAATGCTGGCGGTGATGTGAAGGATATTGGACATGGGAAATGCTCCTGTGGAGGGTGAGAGGGGGTGGGGCCGACCGCAGGAGAGAGGGAGGGGGAATGCGGTCGGCCCCGAGGGAAGGCAATCAGGCAGCGTCGACAAGCACCACTTCGCTGTCTTCGAGCGCAGTGATCTGCACCTCTGCCAGCTGGGTGATCGCAACCCCGTCGCGGGCGCTGGCCTCCACATCGTTCACGCGCACCTTGCCGGTGGCGGGCACGAGGTAGAGGTGCCGATCAGCCGAGGCGGGCGTATAAGTCACGCTTTCACCGGCCTTGATCGTCGCACCAAGCACGCGGGCATTGGCGCGGATCGGCAGCGCGTCGTCGTCATTCACGACTCCGCTGGCGAGCGGGACGAAGGCTCCGGCGCGGGGCTCTTTGGGGAATTGCTTCGCGCCCCAGCTCGGTTCGCCGCCGCGCTGATCGGGAATGATCCAGATCTGGAACAGCGTGGTGTCCTCGCCTTCCAGATTGTATTCCGAATGGCGCACGCCGCTCCCGGCGCTCATCACTTGCACGTCGCCTGCTTCGGTGCGGCCTTCATTGCCCATGGAATCGCGATGGGTGATCGCGCCCGTGCGGACATAGGTGATGATCTCCATGTCACTGTGCGGATGCGTGGGAAACCCCGTGCCCGGCGCAATCTTGTCGTCGTTCCACACCCGAAGGCTGCCCCAATGGACGCGGGCGGGATCGTGATATCCACCAAAGGCAAAGTGGTGATGCGCATCGAGCCAACCGTGCTTGGCCGCGCCAAGCGTGCCAAAGGGGCGCAGTTCAATAATGGGTTCGTTCATGGCGTTTCTCCTGTTGCCGGAGTGGCCTCGGGATAGAGGCTCGCTCTGTTGAGATGGAGATAGGCGTCAGATGGTTGCCGGAAAACTGCGATAAAACTTGCCAAAATGTTCGGAATATTCGAACATAACCCGCATGAAGCTAGGTGATCCCAGTCTCGATCAATTGCGCATCTTCATCGAAGTGGTGGAGGCTGGCAGCTTTGGCGGCGCGGCGCGGCGGATGGGACGCGCGGTCTCCGCCATCAGCTACGGCATTGCGCAATTGGAGACGCAGTTGGCGGTCACGCTGTTTGAACGCGAAGGTTCGCGCAAACCGGTGCTGACCGAAGCGGGTGAGGGGCTGCTGGCCGAAGCGCGCGCCGTGGCGGACCGGGTCGATGGCCTGCTCGCCAAGACCCGCTCGCTCCACGCTGGGCTTGAAAGCAATCTTGGTCTGGTGCTCGATGTGATGCTGCCGGGCGAGGTCACTGCGCAGGTGCTGCGCGATTTCCGCGCAATATTCCCGACGGTCGCGCTGCGGCTGCGGGTGGAAGGGCTCGGCGCGGTGGTCGAATGTTTGCTGGACGAAGGCGCTCAGCTTGCCATCGGCGGCCCGATTATCGGTGAGGAAGCGGCGCTGGAACGGCAGGCGGTGGGCGCGGTGGACCTGATCCCGGTTGCATCGCCCGACCACCCGCTGGCACGCTGCGGCATTGTGCCGGGAGAAAGCCGCAAACATCTGCAACTCGTGCTGTCGGACCGATCACGCCGCACCGAGGGGCGCGAATTTTCCGTCCTCAGCCCGCTGACCTGGCGGCTGGGCGATCTTGGGGCCAAGCACACTTTGCTGAAAGCGGGGCTGGGTTGGGGCAATATGCCGCGCGAGATGGTGGCGAGCGATCTCGCCTCGGGCGCGCTGGTGGAGTTGGACCTGCCCGAACGGCCGGGCGCACATTATCAACTAAGCGCGCTATGGCGCCGCGACACGCGGCTTGGCCCGGCAACCAGTTGGCTGATCGATGCCTTTCGGGATGGCTTAGCAGCTAGGGCCTGAGCCTATATGAAGTCGCGGTTTTCGCGCAGCCAGCGTTCGGCAGTCCTCACATCGTCGAAGAATTCCACTTCGAGCCCCTTGCTGACCCGCTTGTACTGCATTTTCATCAGCGCCGTTGCATTGATAATCGCCACGCGTTGCAGCCCGAACTTGCGGGCATTGGCAAGGTGGTCCGCCACCAGATCGGCGGTTTCGCGGTCCTGCGGCAAAGCGTCGGTGAAATCGCCCAAGGCGTAGATCGGTTTGCCGGCCTTGATGAGAGGAAGAGTTTTCTGATTAAGCTCTTCCAGAAACCGCCGCATCGTCTCAGGATTCCAGAATCCCGCGCAGGCGAAATGAATCTCGCAGCGCGGCTCAATCAACTCTGACGAATAGAAATTTGCTGTTACGCTCATCAAGTCTGCATTAGCCAGCTTTGGTGAAGCTTCGGTTAAGTCCCGGCTTGCCGTAGCGTCATGGACCAAATCGGATCGCCGGATCGCCCGCTTTCCAAGGCACGAATTTGGGCATGATTCTGGCGAAGAGATCGCTGGCCAGGTGCGTCTTGAGCCATGGGTGCAGATGCGGCAAATCCTGCGCGTCGAACCAGTCCCGGTCGTGATTGGCAAACTGCCGGATGAAGGGAAACAGCGCCGCATCGGCCAAGGTGCGGGTGGCACTGCACATCTGACCCTGCGCGGCTAGACGCGCGTCCCATTGTTTAAGGATCGCCAGCCCCTCGGCGCGGTGGTCCACCCCGTCGGGTTCGTAGCGGTTTGGGTATTTGTAGCGGTCGAGATGGTGCTTGAACTTCCCATCTGCCAATTCGATCAATGCAGCATCATCGCCCGCCAGCCAGCCTTCGGGGTCGCTCTGCGCGAGCGCCCAGCGCATCACCGCGATGCTATCATCGATCACCTCGCCGCCGGGCAGGACCAGCACCGGCACGGTTCCCTTGGGGCTCGCTTCGAGCATTTGCGGTGGCTTGTCGGCAAGTTTGACCTCGCGCAGTTCCACTACAATTCCGGCGATCCACAAAGCCATGCGCGCGCGCATCGCATAGGGGCATCGGCGGAACGAATAGAGGATCGGCAGCGCGCTCACCCGCCGTCCTTGCTGCGCGCATTTTCCAGTTCGCGCTGGCGTTGGCGCTCGGCATAGCGGGCACGTTGTTCTGCGGTTTTCTCGTCGATGCAGCGCGGGCAGCTGATGCCTTCCTCAAACGCGGCGCTGGCCTTGTCGGCTGCGCTGATCGGGCGGCGGCAGGCGCGGCACAGGCCGTATTCGCCGGGTTCGAGCCCGTGGCGCACCGTCACACGCTCATCAAAGACGAAGCAGTCGCCCTGCCACTTGCTCTGGTCCTGCGGCACTTGTTCGAGATATTTGAGGATGCCGCCTTTCAGGTGGAACACGTCCTCGATCCCTTCGGAGCGCAGGAAGCTGGTCGATTTCTCGCAGCGGATGCCCCCGGTGCAGAACATGGCGACGCGCTTCTTGCCCGCGAGCAATTCCTCGCGGTGGGCGCGAAACCATTCGGGAAAGTCGCGGAAGGATTGGGTGGCCGGATCGACCGCGCCTTCGAACGTGCCGACCGCCACTTCGTAATCGTTGCGCGTGTCGATCACCACGGTGCCGGGATCGGAGATCAGCGCGTTCCAGTCCTGCGGATCGACATAGCGCCCGACGCTGTGGCGCGGATCGATATCGGGCTCGCCCATGGTGACGATCTCGCGCTTCAGCCGCACCTTCATCCGGTGGAACGGCATTTCGGGCGCGTGCGAGAATTTGACCTCGGTATCGAAGCAGCCGGGGAGGGCGCGGATATGATCGAGCACGGCGGCAATGGCGTTGTCGGTTCCCGCAATGGTGCCGTTGATGCCTTCCTTGGCGAGCAGCAACGTGCCCTTGACACCAACGTCTTCGCACGCGGCGAGCAGCGGAGCGCGCAGGGCTGCGGGATCGGGGAAGGGCGTGAACTTGTAGAGCGCGGCGACTTGGATCGAGTCAGTCATTGGTCAACCTGTCCACGCTACATCCATCGATCGCAACTCGGTATTCGTCGTCGCGGCGTTCGAGCCTAATCTGGCCTTGCACCTTACATCCCGCGAAGTCGCTGGCGCGTCCGCGAACAAGCTGTTCTCCGCCATCTTTTGTCAGAACGACTGCACCTTTGCCGTTTCCATAGAAGCTTACGATTTGTGCCGTCTCAAAGCGTGGCGGGGTTTTTAATCTTCCGGCTTCGTTCCAAACATAGAAGCCAAGGATTGCCGCCAATGCCAGCATGACCAGATAGAAACCGAGCGTTGAAGGAGAAATTCTCCCGCCGAGTGGCTGCAATTCGCTTAAGTCTGTCAAACCCGCATCTCCCAGCCGTGCTTGTCCTCGACCGCGCCGTCTTGCACGCCGGTCAGCTCTTTGCACGCGGCGAGCAGCGGCTCGCGCAGCGAGGCAGGATCGGGGAAAGGCGTGAACTTGTAGAGCGCGGCGACTTGGATGGGATCGAAAGTCATTCTGTCCGGCGACTGCCGGGCAGACATCCATCAGACACGCTTCTCATTTTGCCGTTGAATTCTTCGAGTTCAATCTTCGCACCTACCGGGCAACGTCCCCATTGTTCAACTGTCAGGGTTATCTGATGCGTGGTCCCGTCCGGGATTCTTACCCAGATTGCGGGTATTGGGTGTGTCCTTGTCGAAACGGAACCTCTCCACTGGATTTCTCCGACGAGTGCCTCTCCGCCCAGTTTCATCGGTCGACCTTGAACGTACCACAAGGCGGCCAACAGCGCGGCCGCCCCAAGCAGGCAGAGGAACAAGAATGCGCTTGAACTTCGCCAAATCGATGGTGCAAGCGGATCACCCACAGATCAAACCCGTATCACCCAGCCGTGCTTGTCCTCGACCGTGCCGTTCTGCACGCCGGTCAGCTTTTCACGCATCTTCTGCGCCATCTGGCCGATGCCGCCGGTGCCGATGGTGAATTCTCCGGCGGGGGAGGCGACCGTGCCGACCGGGGTGACGACCGCCGCGGTGCCGCAAGCCAAGGTTTCGAGCAGCTCGCCGCTTTCGGCTTCCTCGCGCCATTGGGCGATGGAGTAAGGCTCCTCGCGCACCTCAAGCCCTTCCTCGCGCAGCATGGCGATAAGGCTGTCGCGGGTGATGCCGGGCAGGATCGTGCCGGTGAGCGGCGGGGTGATGACACTGCCGTCGCGGCGCACGAAGAACAGGTTCATGCCGCCCAATTCCTCGACCCATTTGTGCTCGATCGCATCAAGGAACACCACCTGATCGCAGCCTTGGGCAATCGCCTCGGCCTGCGGCACAAGCGATGCGGCGTAATTGCCGCCGGTCTTGGCCGCGCCGGTGCCGCCGGGGGCGGCGCGGACGTAATCCTGCGACACCCAAATCTTCACCGGGTTCACGCCGCCCTTGAAGTAATTGCCGCTGGAAACGAGGATCACGACGAATTTGTATTGCTTCGCCGGACGCACGCCCAGAAACGCCTCGGATGCGAACATAAAGGGGCGGATATAAAGCGAGCCGCCCTCAACATCGGGCATCCAGTTGGCGTCGGTTTTCACCACCAGTTTCACCGCCTCAAGAAACAGCTCCTCGGGGATCTCGGGCATCGCCATCCGCCGCGCGCTGGCGTTGAAGCGCCGCGCATTCGCGTCGGGGCGGAACAGCGCAAGGCTGCCGTCAGGGTGGCGGTAGGCCTTCATCCCTTCAAAGATTTCCTGCGCATAATGCAGCACGCTCGCCGCCGGATCGAGCGCAATGGGTTCGCGCGGACCTATCCGCGCCGAATGCCAGCCGCCCTGATCTTCATCGAAATCGATGGTGACCATGTGATCGGTGAAGACCTTGCCAAAACCGGGATCGGCAATGCGCGCCTCGCGCTCGGCATCGGGTGTGGGCGAGGGGTGGGGGATTTTCTCGAATTGCATATCCGGCGATTAGTAAGGAGCGCCCCCAAGAGCAAGAATATTGGCCATAGCTGGTTCGGGCCACAGGCCCGCAAGCGCGGATGCGCCTTCGAAAAGAAAAAATGAAAAGGGCGCTTCCAGCCCGCCAGATGAAAACGGGGGTGGAAACGCCCTTTCATGGTCAGCGGCCAGGAAGTGCCGCTCACGAAACCTCACTCGGTAAGGAGACTGTTACCGAATATGCTCCGTAGGGATCTTCACCGACCTCGCTACTGAACCATGAGACATCGGATCACCTCCTTTCGCGCTAGATAGCCAAGACCTCGCCGTATCACCGGGGGCCGAGAGCCGCGTTCGCCGCTGGCCTCAAGTGCTGTTTTGAATCATGTGATTCGCGCGTGCAAGACTTGTAATTATCTTTTCCCACGTCATAATCGATGATCGTTGCGCAAAACGGCGCAGCACCGCCGCCTAGGGGAAACCCGGGCGTTTTTTATGCCTGTTGGCAGGATGTGGACAGGCTGCGCATAAGCCTGTGGATATTAACGTATAGAATCAGGAAATAGCCGACCTATCGGCAATCCTCGATCACCCTGCTCACCTCGGCCCAGGCGGGCAGATAGAGCGTGCGTTCGCCTTCGACCTCGACAGCAAAGCGGCCTTTGGTAAGCGCCATGGCGTCTAGGATCGGGTCGTTCACCGCAATATCTGCGTTCAGATAAGGGTTGGTGTCTTCGACTTGCACCACCTGCATTTGGCGTGTGGCGGTCTCTGTGCGGATAATCATTGCGCGCGGTGAAGCGGCGGTCCCCGAACGGAACAGTTCAATCTGGCCGCGTTGGCGGTCGCAGGCCATGATGAACTGGTCGCCCCTGTTTGCCGTAATGAAGATTGCGACTGGCCCGGAATCGCTGACTTCATATTCCCACACCCCCGGCGTTTGCGGCGCGTCGAGGAAATTGTCGTAGCGCGGCTCCTGCACCACCGGGGGCGGCATTTGCGTTGGTGTTGGGGCCGGGCGCACCACCGGCGGCGGGACAGGCGCAGGTGTTGGCGCCGAAACGCAGGCGGCGAGGCCAAAGGTCAACGCTATGGCGCCGGCGGCGTGAAGGTATGTCGCTTTCATGCGCCCTAAATGCGCGCTATCGGCTGAAGCGTCCATGACCAAACCGCCGAAATCCTCGAAAAAGAAGCGCGTCGATCACCTGCTGGTCGAGCGCGAGTTGGCCGAAAGCCGCACCCGCGCGCAGGCGCTGGTGATGGCGGGGCTGGTGTTTTCGGGCGAGGAGAAGGTCGCCAAGCCCGGTCAATCGGTGGCCGAGGATGCGCCGCTCGAAGTGCGCGGGCGCGATCACCCCTGGGTCAGCCGCGGCGGGATCAAGCTGGCGCATGCGATCGAACACTTTGGCCTCGATCCGGCGGGCGCGGTGGCGATGGATGTGGGCTCGTCCACCGGCGGGTTCACCGATGTGCTGCTGACCCACGGAGCCGACCATGTTTTCGCGGTGGATTCGGGCACCAACCAGCTCGCGTGGAAACTGCGGCAGGATGCGCGCGTCACGGTTCTCGAACAGACGAGCGCGCGGATCCTGACGCGCGACCATATTACCCGCGACTGCAATTGGGTGGTGTGCGATGCAAGCTTCATCAGCCTAGCCAAAGTGCTCGAACGCCCACTCGAACTGGCTGCGGTGCAATGCCGCCTGGTGGCGCTGATCAAGCCGCAATTCGAAGTCGCCCGCGAAGAAGTGGGCAAGGGCGGTGTGGTCCGCAATCCGGCGCTGCACGCGCGTGTGTGCGATGAAGTTTCGCAATGGCTCGAAGGGCTTGGCTGGGATATTGAAGGGATTGTCGAAAGTCCGATCACCGGCCCTCAGGGTAATGTTGAGTTTTTGATTTCCGCTATCAGGCAATAGCTCAATTCTTCGGGCCGCAGGCCCGCAAGGCCGACTGGCCGCCCGCAGCGATGCGACCTTCAGGTCGAATGAGCGAGGATTTCGCACGCCGGATGGCGTGCGGACATCACAACTCCAGCGACCCGATCTTTTCATCGAGATCAATCGGGATGTACGACAGCACCTCAGCTCCGCTCGCCTTTTCATAGGCCACGACTTCGCCATGCTCGCCAATCAGTTCTGCATGGCGGGCATCGCGCTGACGGATCAGATCGGCGATTTCATCGCGGTATAGCGCGACCATCGCGGTGACAAAGCGGTTGACCAGATCGTCTTCCTTGGTGTGGTCGACGTTAAAGCGGGGCAGATGCTCGATCATCACATCCGCCGGATAGAGAAATTCATTGGTCACAAACCTGTTTACGGTGAACCAGCTGCGCGGAATCCCTCGTGTATCGATCGACAGCGCGATCAGATGGGTCACATGCGCCCGCGCTTCCTCGCGCTGCGGCGGCCAGACCTTGGGCTCCAGTCCCTCGGGAAGCTGCGTCCGGTGCAGAAACAGGTGAAAATGGCCGTGCTCTTCCGGGTCGCGATCTCCCGGCGCATGAACGTGATAATACCAGCGCGCGCGGCAAAATTCGTCCCGCGCGTCGGCTTTGGGATAATGCGTCCAGAAATTCGCCCCATTTTCGGGCACCACGCGCAGCATCAGCGGGCGCTGTTCCAGCGCCATCGCGGTGATGGTTTCGATAACGATATGAGCGGCTTTGATTTGGGTGATGGGTGCAATTGTCATGGTGGCGATGTTGTAGCGATCCCAAGGCGAAGTTTCAAAAGGACAATTTATGCCCAAAGCACATTTGCCAATTGGTTTTTGAGCCTGCGCCGGACGCAAAACGGCCGATGGCAACTTGCGCTGCCATCGGCCGGATATTCACGCAGATGCGTTAAGCTTAGGCTGCTTCGCAAGCAGCGGCACAGCATGCGCCTTCGCATGCAGCGGCACAGCAAGCGCCTTCGCATGCAGCGGCACAGCATGCACCTTCGCAAGCAGCGGCACAGCATGCGCCTTCGCAAGCAGCAGCGGCACAATCAGCAACAGCAGTGGTGTCCGCTTCGGTTGCAGCTTCTTCAGCAGGAGCCGAGCAAGCAGCGGTAGCAACAGCGAGACCGCCAGCGACGGCGAGCATCGATGCAAAGTTGGTCTTTTTCATTAAATCGTTCCCCTCAGTGAAGTCTGGCCATTTCGGCTGTGACTCCAGTTGGTTAGATGGAGCGCGGGTGGAAGCTTCTTGCCGAACAGCGCTCCGAATCACGGCAAGAATGTGGCGAAGCTATCACAATGATGGGCAGGCGCACATGCACTTATTCATCTTTCCGCAATTTTGCCGCATGTCTGACCCAAAAACCGAGCAGGCAAAGGCGCTTGCTTGGCAAATGCTGCGGCAGAGTGATTGGCGCTTTCGGCCTGCTGGTGTATCGGGGCGGCTCGGGATTCGGACACGGCAAGTCTTGTTGATTTTTCGGCTGAAAAATCTTCGGGGCGGAGCGGGAGAAACAATGAATTTTCTGGCTTCCAAGGCGCAATTGCGCGCCAGCTTTATGCGCTGGGCGCTGTTTCTGGTGCCGCTGATCGTGCTGCTTGGCTTCGCCGCTGGGCAGCTTGGTAGCCCCCAGACCGTCTGGTTTCAAAGCCTGACCAAGCCTGCAATCTTTCCGCCCCCTGCTGTTTTTGGGATTGTCTGGGGTATTCTCTACGTTGTCATCGGTCTTGCGCTGGCGTTGGTGGTCAGCGCGTGGGGCGCGCATGGGCGCGGGCTGGCGATCATCGTCTTTGCGCTGCATTTTATCGGCAATCTGGCATGGACTCCGGTGTTCTTTGGAATGCAGAACATGTGGGGCGGGTTGTATGTGCTGATCTATGCCGTCGTTACGCTGATCGCGGTGATCGCGGTGTTCTGGCAAGTGCGCCGGATCGCTGCCCTGATGCTGCTACCCTATCTCGCATGGGCGATCTTTGCGGGCGTGCTCAACTATCAATTCATTGCCGAAAATCCCGATGGCGGCGTGACCGAAGGCAGCGGCGCTGCGATCGAAGTGACGCTGTAGGCAAAACCGGCCTAGACAAGTCGCTCAAGCTCTCCCAAATACAGATCATGCAAAGCGAAAACCCGATCATCGCCGACTTCGTCAAACTCGCCAACAGCGCGGCAGGCACCATGGCCGGTATGACCCGCGAAGCGCGCGAAAGCGCGCGTGAACGCATGCGTGAGGCGCTGGGCGGGGTCGATTTTGTCAGCCGTGAGGAATTCGACACGGTCAAGGCAATGGCGCAAAAGGCGCGCGAACAGGCCGATGCGCTCGAAGCCAAGGTCGCGGCGCTAGAGGCGAAGCTTTCGGGCAAATAGTCAGGTGCAGGCGCGAGGATGAACCTGCGCGCCCCCGCCATACTCATTGCCACTCGCGCGCATGCAGAAACCGCTGCGATTGTCCGGCTGCTGACTGAGGAGCACGGGCTTGTCGCGGGCTATGTCGCGGGCGGACGCGGGCGGCAATTGCGCCCGGTTATGATCCCCGGCAATGCGGTGGAGGTCGAACTGCGGTCACGCTCCGCCAACCAACTGCCCTTTGCCCGGATCGAACTGACCCATAGCCGCGCGCCCTGGATGACCGAGCCGCTGCCCGCCGCCGCGATCCAGTGGGCCTGCGCATTAGCAGCCAGCACACTGCCCGAACGTTACCCCTATCCTGCGCTCTATTCCGCGCTCGACGGATTGCTTACTGCGATCTGCCATGCGCCGTCCGCTCGCGGCTGGTTGGCGGCGATGGTCGCTTATGAAGCGATGTTGCTGCGCGAGCTTGGCTATGGCGGAGAAAGGCCCGATATGGGGGGCGACTTCGCCGCTCAGTTCGCCGCGTTCCGCGCGCTGCATCGCCCGATCCGCGACTACCTGCTTGCCGAGCGCGCCCGCGATGTTATGGCCGCGCGCACCGCGCTGGGTGAACGGCTGGCGCGGATGATCGAAGGATAGGCCATGAAGATTGCCGTATTGCCCGGCGACGGGATCGGTCCCGAAGTGACCCGCGAGGCGGTGCGCGTGCTCGGCGCCCTGGCGTTGCCTGGAATGACGCTGTTCGAAGGGGATGTCGGCGGAATCGCCTACAAACGCCATGGCCATCCGCTGCCGCTCGAAACGCTGACTATGGCGCGCGAAGCCGACGCGGTGCTGTTTGGCGCGGTGGGCGATCCCGATTGCGACGCGCTTGACCGGCATTTGCGTCCCGAACAGGCGATCCTTGGCCTGCGCAAGGAATTGGGCCTGTTTGCCAATTTGCGCCCAGCGAAGGTGTTTGTAGGGTTGGAGCATCTCTCGCCGCTCAGACCCGAAGTGGCCGCAACAATGGATTTGCTGATCGTGCGCGAGCTGACCGGCGATGTGTATTTCGGCGAAAAAGGCGTGCGCGCGGCGCTGGATGGCAGCCGCGAGGGCTGGGATTTGATGTCCTATAGCGAAACCGAGGTGCGCCGCATCGCTCAGGTCGCCTTTCGCGCGGCGCGCGGAAAGGATTGCCGGGTGTGCAGCGTGGACAAAGCCAATGTCCTCGAAACCGGGCAGGTGTGGCGCGACACGGTCAAGGATGCCGCGGGATCGCATCCCGATATCGAATTGTCGCATATGTATGTCGATAATGCTGCGATGCAGATCATCAGCCATCCGGGCCAGTTCGGGGTAATTCTGACGGGCAATCTGTTTGGAGACATACTGTCTGACCTTGCCAGCGCGGCCGTCGGTTCGATTGGTTTGCTCGCCAGCGCATCCATGGGCGACCGCCCGACCAGGGAAAGCGTCGGGCAGGGCTTGTTCGGCCTTTACGAACCAATCCACGGCAGCGCGCCCGACATTGCCGGCATGGGCAAAGCCAATCCGATGGCGACGATCCTGTCAGCCGCGATGATGCTGCGCCATTCGTTTGGCTTGGAGGCGGAAGCCGCGCGGATCGAAGGCGCGGTGGAAAGGGCGCTGGCAGACGGCATTCGCGGCGGCGATCTGGGCGGGGCGCACGGCACCGAGGCGATTGGCGCGGCGGTGCTGGAGCGGCTTTGAGATCCTGCCATGACGCTCGAACTGGCGATTGTCCTCCCGACGCTTAACGAGCGCGGCAATCTTGGCCCGCTGGTCGATCGGATCGAACGCGCGCTGGGGCCCGATGGCTGGGAAGTGCTGATCGTCGATGATGACAGCAAGGACGGCACCGCCGACGAAGCGCGCGCCATCGCGCTGACCGACCGGCGCGTACGGGTACTCCAGCGGATCGGGCGGCGCGGTCTGGCGAGCGCCGCGATTGAGGGCTTTTGCGCCACCGCCGCGCCGTTTGTCGCGGTAATGGACGCCGATCATCAGCACGACCCCGCGCTGCTCCCGCCCATGCTGGCTGCGCTGAAAGCAGGAGAAGCCGAAATCTGCGTGGCCAGCCGTTTTGCGGAAGGGGCGAGCACTGCGGATTGGGCAGAGCCGGAGCGCGAGCGGCTGTCGGGCATTGCCAATGCGGCCGCGCGGCGGATCACGGGCGTGGCTTTGACCGACCCGATGAGCGGCTATTTCATGCTTCCCGCCGCCGCCGCGCGCGCATTGGTGCCGCGGCTGTCGGGGATCGGGTTCAAGATATTGCTCGATCTGTTGGCGAGTGCGCCGGGCATTCTGGGCGCGCCGATGACAGTGAAAGAATTCCCCCTGCAATTCGCCGCAAGGCGGGAAGGGCAAAGCAAGTTGGACCGCGCCATATTGTTCGATTTTCTGGCTGGGCTGTATGACAAGGTGCTGGGCCGGATTATCCCGACCCGCTTCGCGCTGTTCGGCACGGTCGGCGCGCTCGGCGTGATTGTCCATATGGCGGTGCTGAGCGCCTTGTTGTTCGTGTTTGAGGAAAGCTTCACCGTCGCACAAGCGGTCGCGGTGCTAAGCGCGATGAGCTTCAACTTCTGGCTTAACAACTGGCTGACCTATCGCGACAAGCGGCTGAAAGGCTGGGGCGCGGTGCTGCGCGGCTGGATCGGGTTCTGCCTGACCTGCGCAGTGGGGGCCTTTGCCAATGTCGCGGTGGCGACCTTGCTACAAAGCGAAGGTCTGTTCTGGGCGCTCGCCGCGCTGGCGGGTATCCTGATCGGATCGGTGTGGAATTACGCGCTATCGAGCCGGTTTGTTTGGGGGCGGTTTTAAGAAGGCATTGTGCTTTCCTTGAAATCGAACTTCAGCTTGCTTGCCACGCACCGCTGGTTCGGCGTGTCCGAACGGATATACTGTATGATTCTAGGCATTGCTGCTTCGACCGATCGAATGATCGCGGTTGACATCGGTGGGTCGGTCGGGCGCACGGCAAATTTGCAATCGGTGAAACGTCCCGTCGCATTGACCGCGCAAACGAAATCGACAGTCGTCCCGTCCGGCCATAGCTGGCCGACATCGCTGGGGACGGCATTGACCCACCCGTCTTCGAAAATCACTTGCCCCCGTTGGGAGGGACAATTGAAATCATCATTTTCCACCGCCTGAGCGCTAACCAGCAACAGAACTGCGAAATGCTGTGTCACCGCCACCCCGCGATCCAGGTCCAGTCGGCGAAGCTCATCGGGCCAGCGAGCGGCGCGGCGGTCAGGATTTTGTAGAACAGCGCGAACATTCCCGCTGACCCTGCCAGCACCGTGTAAGCCCACCGGTCACGCCCGCTTACCTTGAGATCGCTCAGCGCCAAGGCCAGCGCGGCGAGCAGAAACACGCTCGGCATGAGATAGTGGTAATAGAACTGCACCGGCTTGGGCGCGATCAGCCACAGGCCCAGCGACACGCAATATCCCGTCGCGGCGGCCAGCCTCGCCCAATCATTGCGATATAATCCCATGACAAGGCACCAGACCAGCGCAGGCAGCCCCAGCAACATGGTCAGCGGATTGCCGATCAACAGCACTCCGCGCTGGGCCCCGTCGACATATTCATACAGGTACCAGATGCCGCGCGTGTTCAGCACCCATTGCGGCCAGGTGCTCTGATAGGCGTGCGGGGCGAGCACTTGCTGCTGCAAATCGAGCATTTCGGCGTGCAAGCCGATCATGCCGTTTTCAGCCAGCGGGGAGGCGTGGAACTGCGTTCCCAGCCAATATCCCGGTGCAAAGGTCAGCGCATAGACCGCCAGTGGCACCGCGCCAAGCCACGCGAACGCCTCGATCAGGCTGACGCCCGGCACGGGTATGCCGCGTTTGCTGGTGAACAAACGGCGGCGTCCGGCCGAAAGGCGCGCGGCAAAAAAGGTGAGGCCAAACGCCATCGCCAGCGGCACCGCGTTCCATTTCGACGCCAAGGCGCAGCCAATAAAGACGCCGGTCAGCGCAAGCCGCAATCTTCCTCGCTCAGGCTCTCGCATCGCAGCGGCAAACTGCCACGCGGCCAGCGCCAGAAACGCCGCCATGAAGATGTCGAGCATGGCAATCCGCGCGTGGACGAACA
Organism: Qipengyuania sp. ASV99; assembly: GCF_047872805.1. NCBI lineage: Bacteria > Pseudomonadati > Pseudomonadota > Alphaproteobacteria > Sphingomonadales > Erythrobacteraceae > Qipengyuania > Qipengyuania sp. ASV99. The sequence continues at coordinate 21,281 of NZ_JBLQUK010000015.1, forward strand.
GATGAAATCCGGTCGCCAGCAGCACGCCAAAGGCGATCACGGCAAACCGGTCATGGCTCGCCCGCCACAGCGCGCGCATGCTCGCCGCGACCGCCACGGTGCCCGCGATCAGCGACATGATCCGCCAGCCCAGCGGATTGTCGCCGAACAATGCCATGCCCAAGGCGATCAATTCCTTGCCCAGCAGCGGATGTTCGCGGTTGAGGTAGGCTCCGCCCGACCCCTCCCAGAACAAGAGCAGCTCGCGCGCAGCGGGGAGGTAATGAACCTCGTCAAAATAGGGCGAGGCGGGGGTCGTCAGCCTGAGTCCGGCAAGCAGCGCGAACAACACGGGGATAATTACGCACCACAGCCGCGGGTCGCTGGGATGCGGCGGCGCGGTTGGCGCTCCGGCAGGCGCGTCCTGCAATTTCAAATGTCTGGCTGCGGCCTCTGTCATCGGGCGCAGAGGATTAGGGGCGCGCCCGATGCGGAGCAAGCACGTTTATGCTGCAGTTTTTTCCGCAGCTGCTTTTTCCAGCCAGAACAGCCGGGCGCACATAGCGAGCAGCCCGATGCTGGCGGTGCAGGCGACAAACAGCGCCCAAGGCAGCACGTTCATTCCCGCCTTGCGTGCGCGCGGCGCGATCAGGAACAAAGCGATCGTCACGCACATAATCAGGTCCCACCACACCTGCACCCCGGTAAGATTGGCCGTATGGTTGGTCCAGAACATCACGATCCCGTCCTGCCAGATCTGCACCGCGGTAAAAGCGGCAAAGCCTGCAGAGAGCATCGCGGCGAGCATTGCGTTTCCGGTGATGCGGTTTGAAACGAGCACCCAGACCAGAGCGGCGATGCCCGCAGCAAGCCCGGCGATGGTGAGAATTTCGGTGGGGGTCATGGAAGTCTCCTGCGAATTATGTAGCGACTGCTACGTCGCTTGATAGCGCTATGTAGCAGGTGCTACAAGGGGAAATGGCGACCGATCGACTTTCGCGCGAAACGCTGCTCCCGCTGCTCGCCGCGCATGTGCTCAGCCACGGGCTGGGCGGGGCGAGCCTGCGCCCGCTGGCCAAGGCAGCGGGCACCAGCGACAGGATGCTGATCTATCATTTCGGCAATAAGGAGCGGCTGATTTCCGATCTGCTTGACTATATCGCCGGCCTGTATTCCGCCGCGCTTCAGGAGGGCATGGGGCAGACCCGCCCCGCCAGCCGTCAGGAATGCGTGGCGCGTATTCTGGCACAGGGCCGCCAGCCTGAAATGCAGCCGTTTCTGGTGCTGTGGTGGGAAATTGTCGCGGGCGCCGCGCGCGAAGTGCCCGGATACAAGGACGCCGCCGATCAGATGATGGCGCGGCTGCTGGGCTGGCTGGAAACGCAGATGCCGGTTGATGATCCCGATCCAGTTGGCGGGTCGCGCTATTTGCTGACCCTGATCGAGGGCACTTTGATGCTCGGCACGGTCGGCCATGCGCGCACCGCCCGCGAAGGTCTGCTTGCGAGCGATCTTTGACCGCTTTAAGGGCTGGCTTCATGAAAAAGACCACCGGAATGAACCGCGCCGTCACGCAGAAATGGCGTCCCGCAACGCAGGCCGTGCGCGGCGGCACCTGGCGCAGCGAGCATGGCGAGACGAGCGAGGCGCTGTTCCTCTCCTCCGGCTATACCTATGACGACGCACAGACCGTCGCGGATCGGTTTGCGGGTGATGCCGAGGGCATGACCTATTCGCGCCTGCAAAACCCGACCGTTGCGATGCTGGAGGAACGCATTGCGCTGCTCGAAGGGGCAGAGGGTTGCCGCGCTCAGGCGACCGGGATGGCGGCGATGACGGCGGCGTTGCTGTGCCAGCTATCGGCCGGGGACCACTGCGTTGCCGCGCGCGCGGCGTTTGGATCGTGCCGCTGGCTGGTCGACAATCTCCTGCCGCGATTCGGGATCGAAACCAGCGTGATCGACAGCGCCGACAACGTTGCGTGGGAGGCCGCGATCCGGCCCAACACCAAAGTGTTCTTCTTTGAAACCCCCGCCAACCCAACGCTCGACATCGTCGATCTGCAATTTGTCTGCGATCTTGCCCGCGCGCATGGGATCACCACGGTGGTTGACAACGCCTTTGCCTCTCCCGCGCTGCAGCGCCCGCTGGAATTCGGCGCGGACGTCGTCGCTTACAGCGCGACCAAGCTGATGGACGGGCAGGGCCGAGTGCTGGCGGGTGCGATCTGTGCCAGCGAGGAATGGCTGACCGAGGTGCTGATGCCGTTTCAGCGCAACACCGGGCCGATCATCTCGCCGTTTAACGCATGGGTGGTGCTCAAGGGGCTGGAGACACTTTCTCTGCGTGCCCACCATCAGAGCCGCAGCGCGGTGGCGCTGGGTGAATTTCTGGAACCGCGGGTCCTTCGCGCCGGGGGAACAATGCGCCATCCGGGGCTGCCGAGCCACCCGGCCCACGCGCTCGCCATCAGCCAGATGGATGCAACCGGTCCGATCTTCGCCTTTGACGTCGGCACCCGCGCGCGCGCCTTTGCCGTGCTCGATGCGCTTGAACTGATCGATATTTCCAACAATATCGGCGATTCCAAGAGCCTGATGTGCCATCCGGCCTCCACCACTCACGCCAATATGGGCGAGGATGCGCGCGCCGAAATGGGCGTGAGCGAAGGCCTGCTGCGGATCAATGTCGGGCTGGAAGACATCGCCGACCTGATCCAGGATATGGATGCGGCGCTGAGCGCGGCGGGGCTTTGACGATTTAGCCTCGGTTCAGCGAAAAACCGGGGCAGCGGGCCTGACCCGCCACCCCGATTTCCAAGCACATATACCCCGCCGAATGCTCACCTTGCGGTGCTGGTCTTTAGCCCGAGCCTGCCGGGGTATTGGGAACGACTGGCAAGTGCCATCTGTCCGATGACGATCCCCTTGATAATCGCAGGCACCTAATAAATCCGCAGGGAACGCCGATAATGCCGGTTTAACCATCCTCGCACCAATTTGGGTCAAGGTTGTGCGGTGCAGCATTTGCGGCTAGGCGCGTCCCAGACCTTTATCAGGTAACCGATATCTTGCGCGTTACCCTCACAGTAAATCCGGACAAACCCGCGTATGAACCAAACCCGCTCAATCGCGGCGACGCTCCGCCGTGACTGGCTCGCCCAGCCGCGGGCTGACATCCTTGCCGGCATCGTCGTATCGCTGGCGCTGATCCCAGAGGCCATCGGCTTTGCCCTGATCGCGGGCGTCGATCCCAGCGTCGGGCTATACGCCAGTGTCGCGATTGCCATGGTGATCGCCTTTACCGGCGGACGCCCGGGAATGATCTCAGCCGCGACTGCAGCGGTGGCGGTGGTGGTTATCCCGCTGGTGCGCGATCACGGGGTTGAATATTTGTTTGCCGCGACGATCCTGATGGGTGTGTTTCAGGGGATCGCGGCGCTGCTGCGGCTCGACTTGCTGATGCAATTCGTCAGCCGCAGCGTTATCACTGGTTTCGTCAACGCGCTGGCGATCCTGATTTTCATGGCGCAGATCCCGCAGCTGATGCCCGGCAACGAAGGCGTTGGCCCATGGACCTGGGCGATGGTGCTGGCGGGGCTCGCCATCATCTATGGCTTTCCGCGCCTCAATAAGACCATTCCCAGCCCGCTGGTCGCGATCCTCCTGTTGACCGCCGCAGCCGTTTTCTGGGGCCTGCCGGTCAACAATGTCGCGGGCGAGGGCACGCTGCCCGACGGCCTGCCAATGTTCGCGCTGCCTGACGTGCCGCTGACGTGGGAGACGCTGCGGATCATCGCGCCCTATTCGGCGACCATGGCGGCGGTCGGCCTGCTCGAAAGCCTGCTGACGGCGCAGATCGTCGACGATATGACGCACACCGAAAGCAACAAGCGCCGCGAAAGCGCAGGGCAGGGCGTGGCCAACATCGTCGCGGCCTGTTTTGGCGGGATGGGCGGCTGCGCGATGATCGGGCAGTCGGTTATCAACGTCGCCAGCGGCGGGCGCGGGCGGCTTTCTACCTTCACAGCCGGAGCCTTCCTGCTGTTCCTGCTGACCGCGCTCGGCCCATGGGTTGGGCAAGTGCCAATGCCCGCGCTGGTCGCGGTGATGATCATGGTCAGCATCGGGACTTTCAGCTGGAATTCGATCCCCAATCTCCGCCGCCATCCGCCCACCAGTTCGGTGGTGATGGTGACCACCGTCATCGTCGTCGTGTGGACCCATGATCTGGCGCTCGGCGTGCTTGCCGGTGTGCTGCTATCGGGCATCTTCTTCGCGCAGAAGGTCCGCAATCTTTTCACAGTCGAACGTGTGCGCCGCCCGCACAGCGCGGTCTATGTCGTCACCGGCGAAATCTTCTTCGCCAGCGTCGACAAATTCATCGCAAAGCTCGGACCCGAAAGCCAGTTTGAAGACGCTGCGCACCATGTCGTTATCGACGTGTCCAAGGCGCATTTCTGGGACATTTCGGCCATCGGCGCGCTGGAAAAGGTGATCGAGCGGATGCGCCGCAACGGCCGCCACACGCGCGTTGTCGGGTTGAACCAGGCAAGCGCCGATCTGTTCGACAAATTCGCGCTGGAAGACCGCACCGGGATCGAACTGGGGCTCTTGCCGCATTAGTGGTTGCGCTCTCCCATCCGGGAGAGCGTCCTCGGTGCTGTTTCGAACCCCTTGGGTTCGAGCACCTGCGGGCGCGCAGTCGCGCTTGCGACGCTGCGCGTCGGGGGCGTCCAGTTTGAGTTGCGCTCTCCCATCCGGGCGAGCGTCCTCGGTGCTGTTTCGAACCCTTTGGGTTCGAGCACCTGCGGGCGCGCAGTCGCGCTTGCGACGCTGCGCGTCGGGGGCTACGACCGCGCGACCATTCCAATCCAAGCGAGACAATCATCATGGCCAACCGCGTCGAACTGATTTTCGATTTCGTCAGCCCCAACGCCTATCTGATCTGGTGGCCGCTGCGGGACATTATCAAACGCACCGGAGCAGAGCTGCACGTCACGCCGGTGTTCCTTGGCGGGATGCACAGGCTGACCGGCAACGCCCCGCCGATGATCCGCAACGCCGATGTAAAGGGCAAGGTCGAATATGACATGCTCGAAATGCAGCGCTTCATTGCCAAGCATGAGCTGAGCAAATACCGCCTGCATCCGCAATTTCCGTTCAATTCGATCACGCTGCAACGCATGCTGGTGGCCGCCGATCAGGATGGGCGCGGGGTGCAGTTTGTCGAAAGCCTGCTGCCCGCGATCTGGGAGGAGGGCGTCGATGTGCTCAACCCCGAAACGCTGGGCGCAGCGGTGGCCAAAGCGGGTTTTGACGCAAGGGACCTGTTCGCGCGCAGCCAGACGGACGCGGTCAAACAGACCCTCGTCACCAACACCGACGACGCGGTGGCGCGCGGTGCCTTTGGCATTCCGACGATGTTCGTGGGGCCAAAGGGCGGCGCGACCGAGATGTTTTTTGGTAAAGAGCGGCTTGGCCAGATCGAGGATGAGCTGGCGCGGGGGTGATGGCGACTATTGGGGCAAGAAGCCCAGTTCATACACCATCGGGCGCAGCTTTTGGGTCAGCTTGGCATAGGCGGCTTTGAACGGGTCGAAATCGGTGAGGGCGATCTCGCCATACGCTTCGAGCGCGCGGCGCACCTGATACCATCCGGCATCGGCGCGGCCCAATTTGTATTCTTCCCTGATCTTGTTCGGGAATTGGGTTTTGTGGAAGCGCTGGAACAGCTTGCGGCCTTCATCGAGAACGGCTTGCGCTTCGGGTGAGAAGGTCATGCCCGCCATGTAGCGCACCATGAAATCGCTTTCGAACCGCTTGGCGCCCAATTCGCTTTCGGTGAAGGGGATGAAGTGGTTGGTGAGGCTCCAGTCGCGATCATTCCAGCGCAGCCCTTCCGCGCCTGCGGTGAGATTGCTGCCGTTGAACAGCATCCAGACGAGGCAATCGGATTTGAACTCGTCGGTCAGCGGCTCGCTAGGCTGGAGGAATTGGTCGCGGTCGTTGAGCCATGTTTGCGGGATCACGCGGCGGACGGTGAAAACTACGGCAACGCGCCAGAGGTTTTCCTCCGTTACAAAGTAGCCGCCTCCGTGCCCAATCGAATGCACAGATGAGAACAAGGCAGTCCTTGTCCCCGCGTTCTGTAAATCATTGCTGTCGCAGAAGAAATGTCCGATTGCCCCGTCCGACCACTTGGTATTTCGGACACCCACAGTGGCCTTCGTCGGCGTTACTGCATTGATAAGTGGCAGAGCATCGACCGCATTCTTCTTCGACCGTGGCAGCCACTCACTCAAGAAACGATCAGAAGTGAGTTTCGAAAAAGTCTTTTCCGCCTCGAACTGCCCTGATCGACCTAAAGCGATGACTGTAACGTGATCCATGGCAGAGCGACGAGCCATGTCATAAATCAAAAATCCAATCGGATAATTGCCTTTCAAGCCGTCAAATTCTTTACTGTGAAAAATGAAACCACTCAAATACTCCGCCTGCCAATTTGCACGAAACGATTCAAAATTGGGGCCATTGATATGCTTTAATTTGCTGAAAATTGAGAGTTTTGCAGTCGGCATCTCGACAATGCATCGATACATAAATTGGACGAACAATTCTCGCGCCGCGTAGCCGAGATGCCCCATGCTGTGGCTTATCCGTGTCGCAGCAATGCCCGTTTTGCCTGCACTTCCTTTGGTGTTGCCTGCCTCGCCATAAGGCGGATTAATCAGCACCAAAATCGGCTTCGCGCCCTTCTTGCCCTCGCGCGCATCGGCAATCGCTTGCCTAAGCGCCTGCGGCACCTTGCCCGACAGCCCGTAATCAATCTCGCCAAAATCGGTCACATCGTCATTCAGATAATCATATTGGAAAATTTCCGCCCCGGCGAAGGCCGGATTGCTGCGCATGATCGTCACGTCCTCCTGATCCAGCGTGGACATATAGACATTGCGCAGGTTGGAATGCTTGGCCTCCAGATTGCCGACGCCCGCGCACATGTCCCAGACGATATATTTCTGCTGCCAATCCGCGCCCAGCGTCGCGTTCAACTGGTCATAGGCTTTGTCGACGATGTGGAGCGGGGTGTAGAACGCGCCTTTGAACTTCTGGTCGTCCATCGGCAGCAGGCTGTCGCGCCGTTCGAGCAGATAGTGCCGATGCTTCTGTTCGGGCGGGCGGTGGTAGATGTTCCAGAAATTGCGATAGCCACGCTCGCTCGCCAATTCATATTGATCGGCCCCGATGATGAACACCGGTTTGTTCCCGCTGAACAGCAGGCGGGCGGGCAGATTGCGCATCGCTTCATTGGTGCCATCATGCATAATGTCGGCAAAGAACAGGACGGCGTAATCCGCCTCGCGCTTCACGCCCAGTTCCACGCCCACCATCGCCACCCATTTATCGAACACCTGCCGCAAATTGTTGGGCGTGATCGGGGTGCGGATGATGCGGCCTTCGCGCACCGCGTCCTTCGCGGCCTTGATGAATTCATCTTCGTAACCGTCAATCTGGTAGAGGATGAAATGGGTTTCGATGGTGGGGGCGATCTGCGCCGCCAATGCCTTGTCGGCGGCAGAGCCGGACTTGGGCCAGGTGATGCTTTTGTCATCGAGGATGGGTAGCGCATGTTCGGTCGCCATCAGTGCGGCCTTTTCGCGGTCGATCACGCAGAGGAAGCCGGGGATAGCCTCACCCCGCTTGCGCGCGGCGCGGACATAGGTGAGCAATTGCGCGAACATCAGCAGCGGCGGGGTGGGGGCTTCCTTGGCCTCGAACCAGATTTCGGGGGTCTGTATATCGACCAGCCCCTTGAACACGCCTTGCAGGCCCAGCGCCTTGATATAGGCGTCCTTGACGTCTTCCTCGGTGCGGGCGCGCGCAAGTTCTTCGAGCAGGTTCAAGTCAGTCCTTCCATGCGCGGCCTGATGGCTGCTGCGAGGAAACAGCAAGCGGTCCCGCGGGTCAACAACGGCATTTCCGTCAACTTTGCGCGCGATGCAAGGGCGGTTGCAGGTAAGTCCTCAGCTCATCGTTGAATAGTCTGGAACACCCTCTTGTGAGCGGGTTCAAAATTGCTACGTTGAGAATCGTATGAAAGAGCTGTTCCAACACGCCGCTGTCACCGACGGGATCACCGTGCGGGTGGCTGTCAACTTCCTGCCGGAGCAATCGCATCCGGAGGCGGGCAAGTGGTTCTGGGTGTATCACATCCGGATCGAGAACGGCTCGCACGAACCTGTCCAGCTGCGCACCCGGCACTGGCGGATCACCGATGCGCGCGGGATGGTGAACCATGTCGATGGCGAAGGCGTGGTCGGCGAACAGCCCCGGCTCGCGCCCGGCACCAGCCATGATTACGTCTCGGGCTGCCCGCTGACGACGCCGCATGGCTCGATGGAGGGGTTCTACACCTTCACCCGCAGCGATGGCGAGCCGCTGGAGGTGCGCATCCCGTTCTTCCCGCTTGCCGCGCCCGAAACCGCGGATGGGCGTTCTGCCTGATCGGGCTTGCGGGTCAGTGGCTGCGCGATTAGGCGCTTGAACCGTGAAACGCACCCATCTCCCCCTCAACGCCCTGCGCGTCTATGACGCGGCGGCGCGGCACCTGTCCTTCACCCGCGCGGCAGACGAGCTGGCGGTGACGCCCGCCGCCGTGGGTCAGCAGATCCGCGCGCTGGAGGATCACCTCGGCGTGGTCCTGTTCCGCCGCACGTCCAAGGGGCTCGAACTCACGCCGGAGGGCTGCGCCGGGCTCGATCCTTTGCGCGAAGGGTTCCTGCGGTTCGAGGAAAGCGTCGCCGCGATGCAGGCCGGACAGGCCTCTGACCGCTACACCATCGCCGCGCCGCGCGAATTCTACGCCGAATGGCTCGCGCCCCGGCTGGCCACCTTCCAAAAGGGCACGCCCAATGACCAGGGGGGGGTGGTCTATTCAATCATCGCGGATGAAGGCGCGGACTTCACCGAGGCCAACCTCGACCTTGCGATCCGGCTGGTTGACGGGCCGGGCGAGCTGGAGGGCGTGCAATTGGCCGAGGCCCGGCGCGTCACGGTGGAGGCGCCCGGCGCGCGCGACGCCTGGATCGACTGGCCCGGTGCGGCGCTGCCCGATGGCGTGCTGCCCTGCATCAAGGCCGGCAGCCCCGGACAGGCGCTGTCCAGCGCGCTGGCGGGGATGGGGCGCACGGTATTGCCGCTGCCGCTGGTCGAAACCGCGATCACGCGCGGACAGCTGAGCGCGCTGGATGAACCGCAGGAAAGCCGCCGCGCTTATTGGCTGGTCGCCCCGGTCCCGCAATGGCGCAGCAAAAAGGTGAAAGCCCTCGTGGAGTTCCTGACCCGCGCATGATCGGGCGCAAGCCGCAGCGACTAGCGCGTCTCGCCCAGCACCCGGCGCTTTGAAGCCTCCGCCGCCAGCTCGCGCTCCCACTGATCCCGCCACTTCGCTTTCAGCCGCAGGAAGAAATCGTTGCGCATCTGTATGGCCTCGGGAGAATGGCGCTCGGCATTTTGCTCCTCCACCCACTCGGCGCGCAGACGCTCGACCAAGGCGTCGTAGGCGGGATGGCCGGGCTCAAACGCCCCTTCCTGCGCCGATTTGCCGTATCGTTTGGGCAGGCGGTGGCGCAGGAAGAACATCGTCAGCGCCTCATTATGGCGGATTTCCGTGCCCAGCACCTGCCCGGCGGAGACAACCAAGCGCTCCTCCCCAGCAATCGCCCGCGCCAGCGCGCCGCTTTCCAGCCGCGCCACCCCGCGATCAATCGCCGCATCCCACGCCGCGCGAAACCCCTCCGCGCCGGGCCGCTGACGCAGTTTATAGATCGCCTCCATAGACTTGCCGATATGCCGCGCCGCCTCGGAGACGATGCCCGTGGCGGCCAGATGCGCGATAAAGGCGCGCTGGAGATCAGGCGTGATCGAATTGCGGCGGAGCTGCTTGTGCGGGACCGGCGCGAAGCCAAGCAGCGGATCGTCCGGCGCAGGCGGAGGCGCGGTGTGCGCGACGGCGCTGGTGGCCTGGCGGGTGGTTTTGCGGGTGGGGGTGGGTGAGGGCGGTTTGGGCATAGCCGCGGGTAGATTGCAGATTTTGGGAGAGTAGGAAAATGGTAAGGCACCAACGCAGAGCATGGCACAATAACGGCGCGCAGCGCCGCAAGCGCGACCGCGCGCCGCGCCTTTTGGCGCGTAGCCAAGCAGGCCGGATGGCCTGCGCCCGGCGCTTGAGGGCGCAAACAAGAGACTCGCGGAGGGGAGGGGCAGCGTTCTTCCCCCAATAGCGGTGCCTCGGGCTTCGGCTTGCTGATGTTTTAAGCCCGACCAGTTATCCTCATTTTCGATCAATCGGACGTTGCAAAGCTTATGGGCACTGTTAAGCACAAAGCATGAACGAAAAGACTTTCTACGAGTTTTTTGCAGGGGGCGGCATGGCGCGCCTTGGCTTGGGCTCTCAGTGGCATTGCCTGTTCGCCAATGATTTCGACCGGACGAAGGCCGCCGCGTATCGAGAAAACTGGGGTCACGAGCATTTCCGTGACGACGACATCAATGACCTCAGCCCTTCTGATTTAAGCGGATGTGCTGATCTGGCTTGGGCATCATTCCCCTGTCAAGATTTGAGCCTCGCTGGCAATGCATTGGGTTTGGGTACTGCGACAGACCAAACTCGTTCAGGTGCCTTCTGGGCGTTTTGGTCGTTGATGGAAGGGCTCGCCAAAGAAAAGCGTGGCCCGAAAACCATAGTTCTAGAGAATGTATACGGGGCACTGACTGCTAACCAAGGACAAGATTTTTCGGTGATTTGCCGCTGCCTGTCGCTGGCGGGGTATCGTTTTGGTGCTGTGATTTTAGATGCGGTTGAATTTCTTCCTCAGTCGCGCCCGCGCATGTTCCTTGTGGCGGTTCGCGGGGACATCCAGATTTCTGAGCGTCTTTTGGCCTATGGCCCGGTTGGTGCGCTGCATCCTAAGGCAATGGTGACAGCCATGGCGCGTTTAGCTGAAGTAGACCAAGCTCGATGGGTATGGTGGAAGGTCCCAAGCGCATCGGCGAAGCGTTCTAGTCTCATGGAATTACTTGAGCCCGATCATGTGGTGTCTTGGCACGACGATGCCACATCGTCGAAGCTCATCAACATGATGAGTGCGCTAAATCGTCAAAAATTGCAGCGCATGGTTGCTTCTGGGCAGCGTTCTGTTGGGACTATCTACAAGCGAACCCGTGTCGAAGGGGGGCATCGTGTTCAGCGCGCCGAGCTTCGCGATGACGGCGTTGCTGGCTGCCTGCGCACCCCAGGTGGAGGCTCCTCCCGACAATTTGTGATTGTCGTTGACAAGTCTGTCATTCGAACGCGCCTTTTGACAGCGCGAGAGGCTGCTCGCCTAATGGGGCTTCCCGACACTTACCGACTACCGTCTCGTTATAACGAGGCATATCACCTCGCTGGCGATGGACTTGCCGTTCCCGTGGTTGCGCATTTGGCACAACACGTTATCGGTCCGATTCTCGATGAAAGTTTAGCGGTTTCTTCATTGGCGGCGTGAGGTTTATGGCAATTGATCTTGGCTTCCGGCGAAAGGCGCTGCGCCAATTAACGAATGAAATTGGTTGCTATGCTCTTTGTGATCTGGATGAAGTTCCGATTTACGTTGGCCAGTCAGTTGACGGTATCAGATCGCGTGTAAATCGACATCTGACTTCGGCCCGATCTGACATCATTGCAAATCGGCAAGTCGATGTTTGGGAGATTGCCTACGTTTGGGCGTTCCCAGTCGATGACAGAGCCAAAATTCAGCCTCTCGAAGATGCGCTATTCCATAGCTTTCACAAGGTGTCGCCTTTGATGAACGGGAAAGTGCCGCCGGTGCCTGCCGTGCTCGCTGTCCCGAAGCCAACCCAGCGGTTGCAAGTGATGTCTCAACAAGAAATTGACGAGAAACGAGACCCAGCGCTAAGGCTTCCGCGTCAAGCCGAACATTATTCTCAGATTGTGGGTCACTTCTTGGCTGTCAAAAACTCCCGTGAAATTGCAGTTGCTATTGATGCCCACTTTGCTCGGTTGCAGCGTTACCATCAGCGATTGCTGGCGCTTTCAATGGAGGTGCAAGGTGACCGCTAGTTGGTTGCGCACCTCTCACCCGCACCAACACCAACCCTTGACCCCCCACCCAATCCCGCCTATGGGCGCGCTTCCTCCGGGGTTATTCCCGGTTTGAGCTGAACATTGGCGGTCCGTCTCTCCCTTACGGAAAAGGCAGCTGTCAAAGTAACCCGGTGGCCGTGGGGCCGATCTGGGTGGAGTGTTTCAGTCCTCTCGTCGTTCCAGCGGATGCTGGAATCTCGGGCCGCAGGCGTCACCGCTTGCCGCTTTAGACCCCAGCTTCTGCTGGGTTGACGGTTAGGGCAAAGAACCCTCCGCACATGATCGTCCGCTTGTTGTCACCTCCACACGGTGAAGAGAGAAAGTCTTACATGCCGACGATCAACCAGCTGGTCCGCAAGGGCCGCACTCCACAGAAGGCCAAGTCCAAGGTCCCTGCGATGGAGCAGAACCCGCAGAAACGCGGCGTTTGCACCCGCGTCTATACGACGACGCCGAAGAAACCGAACTCCGCACTTCGTAAAGTCGCCAAGGTGCGCCTGACGAACCAGCGCGAAGTGATCTCCTATATTCCGGGCGAGGGCCACAATCTGCAGGAACACAGCGTCGTGCTGATCCGCGGGGGCCGTGTGCGCGATCTTCCCGGTGTGCGTTACCACGTCCTGCGCGGCGTGCTGGATACGCAAGGGGTCAAGGACCGCAAGCAATCGCGTTCGAAATACGGGGCCAAGCGGCCGAAGTAATTGAGGCGCGGCGGCGGTCCTCACCCCCACCCGGACACCGTTAAAGGTATCCTGTGGGTGGCCGGGTGGGGGTGAGGGCCGGTGCCGCTGGGCGCTCATGGATATGAGCGGCCACTCCGAAGGAGTTAAACAATATGTCACGTCGTCGTAGACCCGAAAAGCGGGTAATCCTGCCCGATCCCAAGTTTGGGGATCAGGTGCTGTCGAAATTCATGAACAACCTGATGCTGGACGGCAAGAAAGCCGTGGCCGAGGGGATCGTGTACACCGCGCTCGCCACGGTTGAATCGAAGGCCAAGGCCGATCCGGTGCAGCTGTTCCATGACGCGCTCAACAATGTTAAGCCACAGGTCGAAGTGCGCAGCCGCCGCGTTGGCGGTGCCACGTATCAGGTGCCGGTCGAGGTGCGTCCCGAACGCGCCCAGGCGCTGGCGATCCGCTGGCTCATCACGGCAGCGCGCGGACGTCCGGAAACCACCATGAGCGCGCGCCTTTCGGGCGAGCTGATGGATGCGGCCAACAACCGCGGCAATGCGGTGAAAAAGCGTGAAGACACGCACCGCATGGCCGATGCCAACCGCGCGTTCTCGCATTACCGGTGGTAATTGGCACGGCGTAGAAGGTCGCCTCCCCTTGCTGCTGGTCCCCTGAACCGGGGATAGGGGCGGGGAGGCGTCTTCAACCCGTCACACTTGTAACTATATGGGGCGCGACCATCCTCGCCCTTTCGAACCCAAGGAATTGAACATGGCCCGCGAGTACCCGCTCGAGCGTTATCGCAATATCGGCATCATGGCGCACATCGACGCCGGGAAAACCACGACCACCGAACGCATCCTCTATTACACCGGCAAATCCTACAAGATCGGCGAAGTGCACGACGGCGCGGCGACGATGGACTGGATGGAGCAGGAGCAGGAACGCGGGATCACGATCACCTCGGCCGCGACGACGACGTTCTGGACCGCTGAGGACCCGACGATGGATCCGATGTCGGAACCCGATGCGCTGCGGGCGGATATGCCCAAGCACCGGATCAACATCATCGACACCCCCGGCCACGTTGACTTCACGATCGAAGTCGAGCGGAGCTTGCGCGTGCTCGACGGCGCGGTGGCGGTGTTTGACGGCGTGGCAGGCGTTGAACCCCAGTCCGAAACCGTGTGGCGCCAGGCCGACAAGTATGGTGTCCCCCGGATGTGCTTCATCAATAAACTCGACCGCACCGGCGCGGATTTCTATTACTGCGTGCAGTCAATCGTTGACCGCCTCGGCGCGAAGCCCCTGGTGCTGTATCTCCCGATTGGCGCGGAAAGCGACCTGCGCGGCGTCGTTGACCTCGTCAACAATCGCGGCATCGTTTGGGAAAACGACGGGCTGGGCGCGGAATACAGCTTTATCGCAATCCCGGATGATCTGGCTGATAAGGCTGCGGAATATCGCGAACAGCTGATCGAAACCGTTGTCGAGCAAGACGATGCGGTGATGGAAACCTATCTCGAAGGCGAAATGCCTGATGCGGCGACTCTCAAGCGGTTGATCCGCAAGGGCACCATGGCGCGCGATTTCGTCCCAGTGCTGTGCGGTTCGGCGTTCAAGAACAAGGGCGTGCAGCCGCTGCTTGATGCAGTGGTCGATTACATGCCTTCGCCGCTCGACGTGCCCGCGATCAAGGGCGTGCTGCCCGACAGCGACGAGGAAGCCGAACGTCCGTCGAGCGACGATGCGCCGTTCAGCGCGTTGGCGTTCAAGATCATGAACGACCCGTTCGTGGGCTCGCTGACTTTTACCCGCATCTATTCGGGCAAGCTGTCGAAAGGCACTGTGACGAACAGTGTAAAGGACAAGAAGGAAAAGATCGGCCGCATGTTGCTGATGCATTCCAACAACCGTGAAGACATTGATGAGGCATTTGCTGGCGATATCGTTGCGCTTGCCGGGATGAAGGATACGACCACAGGCGATACGCTCTGCGATCCGGCCAAGCCGATCATCCTTGAACGGATGGAATTCCCCGAGCCGGTGATTGAGCTTTCGGTAGAACCCAAGACCAAGGCTGACCAGGAAAAGATGGGCGTTGCGCTCAATCGCCTTGCTGCCGAGGATCCTTCGTTCCGGGTGTCGACCGATCACGAATCCGGCCAGACGATCATCAAGGGCATGGGCGAGCTTCACCTCGACATTCTGGTTGACCGGATGAAGCGCGAATTCAAGGTCGAGGCCAATGTCGGTGCGCCGCAGGTGGCATATCGCGAATCGCTCGCCCGCGCAGTCGAGGTTGATTACACCCACAAGAAGCAGTCGGGCGGCTCCGGCCAGTTCGGCCGCGTAAAGGTGCGCGTCACTCCGGGCGAACGCGGGCAGGGTGTCTTGTTTGAAGACGAGATCAAGGGCGGTAACATTCCCAAGGAATATATCCCCGCGATTGAAAAGGGATTCCGCGAACAGGCCGCAAGCGGTCACCTCGTCGGCTTCCCGATTATCGATTTCAGCATCACCTTGTTCGATGGCGCATATCATGACGTCGATTCGTCGGCGATTGCGTTTGAAATTGCCGGTCGCGGCGCAATGCGCGAAGTGGCCAGCAAATCGGGCATCAAGCTGCTGGAACCGATCATGAAGGTTGAGGTTGTCACGCCTGACGATTACCTCGGCGATGTCATCGGCGACCTCAACAGCCGCCGCGGACAAATTCAGGGCACCGACAGCCGCGGCAACGCTCAGGCGGTCGAAGCCTTTGTTCCGCTGGCGAATATGTTTGGCTACGTCAATGAACTGCGCTCCTTCACTCAAGGCCGCGCGCAGTACACAATGCAGTTTTCGCATTATGACGAAGTTCCGGCCAGCGTGGCGCAAGAGGTCAAGGAGAAGCTTGCCTAAACAGGCAGCAACGTCTAGGGGCGGCGCCTGATTCAGCGGGCCGCCCTTTCTCCCGCACAGAGATCATTTTTGAAAAAGGTATATACGAGAAATGGCGAAGGAAAAATTCCAGCGGAACAAGCCGCACTGCAACATCGGCACCATCGGTCACGTTGACCATGGCAAGACGACCCTGACTGCGGCGATCACCAAGGTCATGGCTGAAGTGAACGGCGGCGCTGCCGTCGACTTCGCCAATATCGACAAGGCACCTGAAGAGCGCGAGCGCGGCATCACCATCTCGACCGCACACGTCGAGTATGAATCGGCTTCGCGTCACTATGCCCACGTCGATTGCCCGGGCCACGCTGACTATGTGAAGAACATGATCACCGGTGCTGCCCAGATGGACGGCGCGATCCTGGTGGTGAACGCTGCTGACGGCCCGATGCCGCAGACGCGTGAGCACATCCTGCTCGCCCGTCAGGTCGGCGTTCCGGCGCTGGTCGTTTACATGAACAAGGTTGACCAGGTCGATGACGAGGAAATCCTCGAACTCGTCGAACTGGAAGTGCGCGAATTGCTCAGCTCGTATGACTTTGACGGCGACAACATCGCCATCGTCAAGGGTTCGGCGCTGGCCGCGCTCGAAGGCCGCGATGACAACATTGGCAAGGAATCGATCATTGCCCTGATGGAAGCTGTCGATGCGCATATCCCGCAGCCCGAACGTCCGGTTGACAAGCCGTTCCTGATGCCAATCGAAGACGTATTCTCGATTTCTGGTCGCGGCACCGTGGTAACCGGCCGTATCGAAACCGGTATCGTGAATGTTGGCGACGAAGTCGAAATCGTCGGCATCAAGGACACCACCAAGACCACCGTCACCGGCGTTGAAATGTTCCGCAAGCTGCTTGATCGCGGCGAAGCTGGCGACAATGTCGGCGCGCTGATCCGCGGCGTGGCTCGCGAAGCAGTGGAGCGCGGTCAGGTCCTCGCAAAGCCCGGTTCGGTCAATCCGCACACCGAATTCAGCGCAGAGGTTTACGTTCTGTCGAAGGATGAAGGCGGTCGTCACACGCCGTTCTTCGCCAACTACCGTCCGCAGTTCTATTTCCGCACCACCGACGTGACTGGCGAAGTGATCCTTCCCGAAGGCACCGAAATGGTAATGCCGGGCGACAACGTGACGATCAGCGTTAAACTGATCGCTCCGATCGCCATGGATGAAGGTCTGCGCTTCGCAATCCGTGAAGGTGGCCGCACCGTCGGCTCTGGCGTGGTTGCAAAGATCACCAAGTAAGACCCGCTGGGTCCGACCTTTTGCTCCTGACGGAGCGAGGCAAATCTCTGGCCCGGTTCACCACGGTGAGCCGGGCCACCATTTATGTGAGCCCCGGTTTGCAGTTTGCATGTCGGAGCTGCAACAAATGGCGTAAATTTCGTGACACTTCGGGGTTGCCAGAATCTCAAGCCGAACGTATAGGCGCGTCATCGCAAGCGAGATTCGTTTCGCCTGCAACGAAATTCATGGGGCCTCCCGTTCCGGGCAACCGGGTATACAGGGCGGGCCTTTTATTTTTGAGAGTGTTCTTGCCCGTCAGGGATGCTCTTTGGCTCTTTCGCATCGGTATAGGTAATGGAAGCTCAGAATATCCGTATTCGCCTCAAGGCGTTCGACCACCGCGTTCTGGACCAGGCAACTGGAGAGATCGCAGATACGGCTCGCCGTACAGGTGCTCTTATTCGTGGCCCCATTCCCATGCCGACGCGCATTGAGAAATTCACCGTGAACCGCGGACCGCACATCGACAAGAAGTCGCGTGAGCAGTTCGAGGTGCGCACTTACAAGCGGTTGCTCGACATCGTGCAGCCTAACGCCCAGACTGTCGATGCTTTGATGAAGCTTGATCTGGCAGCGGGTGTGAACGTGGAAATCAAGCTGGCCTAGGCCGCTTGTTGCGACGTCTTTAGGCTGGACGTAAAACTGGCTGGCAGTTTGGGGCTCCAATGGCCCCGCCGATCCTCTGGGACCGGCAAGACATCTGGATACCGCCGGCTATTGCCGGGCTGCGTCCTCCGTCTCGCCAAACTTCACCATCCTGGTGAGGTGCGGCATCAGCCCGGACGGGGCGCAGCATAAATTTTGGGTTGGCTATTATTGGCCTCACGCACCCTGGGGATGGTCCCTCGGGTGCCTCTGTAAGGAGTAAATGACGATGCGCACCGGCGTGATCGCAAAGAAAGTCGGGATGACCCGCCTCTTTCAGGAGGATGGACGGCACGTGCCCGTTACCGTTCTCGCACTGGAAGATTGCCAGGTTGTCTCCCATCGCACCGCTGACAATGACGGCTATTTCGCCGTTCAGCTCGGCGCGGGCGAAGCGAAACAGAAAAACGTTGCCAAGCCGCAACGCGAACATTTTGCCAAGGCCGGCGTCGGTCTGAAGAAGCAGGTTGCTGAATTCCGTGTGGAAAGCGCCGATGGCCTTGTGCCGGTCGGTTCGCTGATCAGCGCAGACCACTTCATTGCTGGGCAAAAAGTCGACATCACCGGGCACACCCAGGGTAAGGGTTTTGCCGGGGCGATGAAGCGTTGGGGCTTTGGCGGTCTGCGCGCATCGCACGGCGTTTCGATCTCGCACCGTTCGCACGGTTCGACCGGCCAGCGGCAGGATCCGGGCAAGGTGTTCAAGGGCAAGAAGATGGCTGGTCACATGGGTGACCGTCAGCGTACCCAACTCAACCTTGAAGTCGTCCGCACCGATGCGGATCGCGGCCTGCTGTTTATCAAGGGGTCGGTTCCCGGCTCGAAGAACGGCTGGTTGCTGGTCCGTGATGCGATCAAGCTGAAAATGCCCGACAATCTGCCGTTTCCCGGTGCCGTGGTTGAAACCGACGCGCCGCACGCAGAACCGGTTTCGGCTGATGTTGCTGCTGATGCTCCTGCGACGGAAGCTGTTGCTCCCGCCGGCAGCGAAGAAAACAAGGAGGGCTAAACCATGAAGGTGAAGGTCCAGAAAATCGACGGCGCAAAGGTTACCGGCGCGGCGGGCGATATCGAACTCAATGATGCCGTGTTCGGCGTTGAACCGCGTGCAGACATCCTCCACCGGATCGTGACCTGGCAGCTTGAAAAGCGCCGCGCCACCGCGCGTCCGACGCGTGAACGTGCCGATGTTGCGCGGACGGGTAAGAAATTCGGTGCACAGAAAGGTTCCGGCGGCGCTCGCCACGGCAATCGCGGTGCTCCGATCTTTATCGGCGGTGGTAAGGCTCACGGTGCGCGCAAGCGTGACTTTGATCCCTCGCTGAACAAGAAAATCCGCTCGCTTGGCCTTAAGATGGCGCTTTCGACCAAGGCGAAGGATGGCTTGGTCGTGGTCGACAGCCTCGAACTCGCCGATATCAAGACCAAGGCGCTCAAGGGGCAGCTCGACAAGGCGGGCTTCATCGGAAAAGTGCTCGTGATTGACGGTGATGCGGTCAATGACGGTTTCCGCAAGGCTGCAGGCAATCTGCCCGGGATCAATGTGATGCCGGCGATGGGTGCCAATGTCTATGACATCCTCAACCACGACACGCTGGTCCTGACAACGGACGCGGTCGCCAAGCTGGAGGCGCGTTTCGCCCTCACGGGAGGCGCTAAGTAATGGCTAAGAAGCAGGACATTGACGCGCGGCATTACGATGTGATCCTTGCGCCCCACATCACCGAGAAATCGACGCTCGCGTCGGAAAACAATGCGGTGGTGTTTAAGGTGGCGACGGATGCGACCAAGCCGCAGATCAAGGAAGCGATCGAGGCGATCTATGACAAGAAGGTCGCATCGGTGAACACCATTCTCACCAAGGGAAAGACGAAGCGCTGGAAGGGCAGACCCTACAAGCGTTCGGATTTCAAAAAGGCTGTTGTGACGCTCGCTGATGGCGAGATGATCGACATCACCAGCGGTATCTGAGGCGGATCATGGCACTCAAGAACTACAAACCGACAAGCCCGGCGCGCCGCGGCCTTATTCTGATCGATAAATCGGGTCTCCACAAAGGCGGTCCGATTAAATCGCTCACCGAAGGCAAGCGCAAGACCGGTGGACGCAACAACAAGGGGCATGTGACCTCGCGCGGGATCGCGGGTGGTCACAAGCAGAAATATCGCTTCATCGATTTCAAACGTCGGAAGTGGGATGCTCCCGCGACCGTTGAGCGGATCGAGTATGACCCCAACCGCACCGCCTTCATCGCTCTCGTGAAGTACGAGGACGGCGAGTTGAATTACATCATCTGCCCTCAGCGACTGGCTGTCGGCGATACGGTAGTTGCTGGCGAAAAGACCGATACGAAGCCGGGCAATGCCATGCTTCTGAGCCAGATGCCGGTCGGCACCATTTGCCACAATGTGGAAATGAAGCCGGGCAAGGGCGGTCAGATTGCTCGTAGCGCCGGGGCCTATGTGCAGGTCGTCGGGCGTGATCGCGGGATGGTGATGGTGCGCCTTAATTCGGGCGAACAGCGCTATATTCGCGGCGATTGCATGGGCACGGTTGGCGCGGTTTCGAACCCTGACAACCAGAACCAGAATTTCGGCAAGGCTGGCCGCACCCGGTGGAAGGGTCGCCGTCCACTTACTCGCGGCGTGGCCAAGAACCCGGTCGATCACCCGCATGGCGGCGGCGAAGGCCGCACCAGCGGTGGCCGTCATCCGGTGACCCCATGGGGCAAGCCGACCAAGGGTGCCCGGACTCGTAAGAACAAGCAGACGGACAAGATGATTATCCGTTCGCGTCACGCGAAGAAGAAGAGGTAAGACACGATGGCACGTTCCGTCTGGAAAGGTCCGTTTGTCGAACTCAGCCTGCTGAAAAAGGCAGAGAACGCACAGGAAGCAAGCAGCAACAAGCCGATCAAGACCTGGTCGCGCCGCTCCACCATCCTGCCGCAGTTCGTTGGTCTGACGTTCAACGTTTATAACGGTCACAAGTTCATCCCCGTCTCGGTGTCGGAAGAGATGGTCGGTCACAAGCTCGGCGAATTTTCGCCCACGCGCAGCTTTCCCGGTCACGCTGCCGACAAGAAGGGTAAGCGATAATGGGCAAGCAAAAATCCCCCCGCCGCGTTGCGGATAATGAGGCACTGGCCGTTGGCACGCAGATTCGCGGGTCGGCGCAAAAGCTCAACCTCGTTGCGCAACTGATTCGCGGCAAGAAAGCCGAGGAGGCCTTGAACATCCTCTCCTTCTCCAAGAAGGCGATGGCCAGGGATGCCAGCAAGGTGCTCGCTTCGGCGATCGCCAATGCCGAAAACAACCACGATCTGGACGTCGACGCCCTGATCGTTGCGGAAGCTTCGGTCGGCAAATCGATCACCATGAAGCGGTTTCACACCCGTGGCCGCGGCAAATCGACCCGCATCCTGAAACCGTTCAGCAAACTGCGCATCGTGGTTCGCGAACACGAGGAAGAAGAGGCGTAAGATGGGTCAGAAGAGCAATCCGATCGGTCTGCGTCTGCAGATCAACCGCACCTGGGACAGCCGCTGGTACGCCGAAGGGCGTGACTATGCCGGTCTGCTGGCCGAGGACATCAAGATTCGCAAATACATCTTTGCCAATCTGCCGCAGGCGGCGATTTCCAAAGTGGTGATTGAGCGTCCAGCCAAATTGTGCCGTGTTTCGATCTATGCGGCCCGTCCCGGTGTCATCATTGGCAAAAAGGGTGCGGACATTGAAAAGCTGCGCAGCAAGCTGGCCACTTTGACCAAAAGCGAAGTGAAGCTCAACATCGTCGAAATCCGCAAGCCGGAAATTGATGCCAAGCTCGTTGCTCAGGGGATCGCCGATCAGCTGGTTCGCCGTGTTGCGTTCCGCCGCGCGATGAAGCGCGCGGTGCAATCGGCGCTGCGTCTGGGTGCTGAAGGTATCAAGATCGTATGCGGCGGCCGTCTCGGCGGCGCTGAAATCGCCCGCGTCGAATGGTACCGCGAAGGCCGCGTTCCGCTCCACACGCTGCGTGCGAACATCGATTATGCTGAAACCGAAGCGCTGACCGCTTACGGGATCATCGGCATCAAGGTGTGGATCTTCAAGGGCGAGATTCTGGCTCACGATCCAACCGCGCAAGACCGCCTGATGATGGAAGCTCAGACTTCCGGCGTCCGGCCTGCTCGCTGATTGCAGGACTAGGAAAAAACCATGCTGCAACCTAAGAAAACCAAGTATCGCAAGGCCTTCAAGGGTCGGATCAAGGGCGAAGCCAAAGGCGGCACCACGCTGAACTTTGGTTCCTATGGCCTCAAGGCGCTTGAGCCTGACCGGCTCACCGCGCGCCAGATCGAAGCGGCTCGCCGTGCCATCACCCGCGCGATGAAGCGTCAGGGCCGGCTCTGGATCCGCGTCTTCCCCGACGTTCCAGTGTCCAAGAAGCCTGCCGAAGTGCGTCAGGGTAAGGGCAAGGGCTCGGTCGAATATTGGGCCGCTCGGGTAAAGCCCGGCCGGATCCTGTTTGAACTTGACGGGGTTCCCGGCCAGGTTGCAGCGCTCGCGTTTGAACGCGCAGCGATGAAGCTGCCGATTAAAACGAAGGTTGTTGCCCGGTTTGGCGACACCTCGCATCTTGGAGGCGAATAATGGCCACCACCGAAGACCTTCGCGCGAAGACTGACGATCAGCTGGTTGCCGAGCTGACTGAGCTCAAGCGCGAACAGTTCAATCTGCGTTTTCAGGCCGCGACCAACCAGCTCGACAAGCCTTCGCGAATTCGTGAAGTGCGTCGCTCGATCGCTCAGATCAAAACGCTGCAAAACGAGCGCGTGGCCAAAGCCGCGGCCGTGAAGGCGTAAGGAGTAGACAATGCCGAAACGTATCCTGGTCGGGACTGTCACCTCCGACAAGACCGACAAAACCGTGACCGTGCTGGTCGAACGCAAGGTGAAGCACCCGCTTTACGGGAAGATTATCCGCCGTTCGAAGAAGTATCACGCGCATGACGAGACCAATGAATACACGATTGGCGATGTTGTGCGGATCGAAGAAACGAGGCCGATCTCCAAGACCAAAAGCTGGGCCGTCAAGGACCGGGTTGTGGCTGGCGGAGTGCAGGCCATCGAAGCCAACCTCGATGCCGAGGCGGCTGGAAATTGAATTGATCCCCGCTTTGGCGGGGCAGGCGTAATCGGAACTGCCAGACTGGTTCTGGCAAGCCAATGAGAAGGAACCGGATCCATGATCCAGATGCAGTCCAATCTCGACGTCGCGGACAACAGCGGCGCAAAGCGCGTCCAGTGCATTAAGGTGCTGGGCGGGTCGAAGCGTCGGTTTGCCTCCGTTGGCGACGTGATCGTCGTCTCTGTTAAAGAGGCCCAGCCGCGTGCGAAGGTGAAGAAGGGCGATGTTCATCGCGCCGTGATCGTTCGCACCCGCAAAGAAGTCCGCCGCAATGATGGCAGCGTGATCCGTTTCGACAGCAATGCCGCTGTCCTGGTCAACAAGAACGAGGAGCCGATTGGCACCCGTATCTTTGGCCCGGTGGTGCGCGAACTGCGCGGGCGCGGCTTCATGAAGATTATTTCGCTCGCGCCGGAGGTGCTCTGATCATGGGTGCTGCAAAGATCAAGAAGGGCGACAGCGTCGTCGTGCTTTCGGGCAAGGACAAGGGCCGCACCGGCACCGTCAGCAAGGTCATGCCGAAAGAAGGCAAGCTGGTGGTTGACGGCGTCAATGTCGCGGCCCGTCATCGCAAGCCAAGCCAGCAAAACCCTCAAGGCGGTATCGACCGGTTCCCGGCACCGATGCACATCTCCAAGGTAGCTCTGGCTGATCCCAAGGATGGTTCGCCCACCCGCGTCCGGTTCGAAATCAAGGACGGCAAGAAGGTGCGCGTGGCCGTAAAGAGTGGGGAGGTCGTCAATGACTGATAATTACACTCCGCGTCTCAAGACGAAGTTTGAAGACGAAATCGTCAAAGCGATGACAGAGAAGTTTGGTTACACCAACCGCCTTCAGGTTCCGCGGCTTGAAAAGATCACGCTCAACATGGGCGTGGGCGAGGCGAGCCAGGACAAAAAGAAGGTCCAGACGGCCGCCGAAGAAATGGCGCTGATTGCAGGCCAGAAGCCGGTGATCACCAAGGCCAAGAAGTCGATCGCGCAGTTCAAGCTGCGCGAAGGCATGCCTATCGGTTGCAAGGTCACCTTGCGCCGCGAACGCATGTACGAATTTCTCGACCGTCTGGTGACCATCGCCATGCCTCGTATCCGCGACTTTCGCGGTGTGAATGCCAAGTCCTTCGATGGACGCGGCAATTACGCGATGGGTCTCAAGGAGCAGATCGTGTTCCCCGAGATCAGCTATGACAAGATTGAAAAAGTGCGGGGGATGGACATCATCGTGACCACCACTGCCAAGACCGACGAAGAGGCCCGCGAGCTTCTGCGACTGTTCGGCTTCCCCTTCCAGGGCGAAGCTGGCGAGCAGAAGGAAGCGGCATAAGCCCCCGTGGCATTATGCGGAGCCCTTTGATGACCGAAACGACACAAGAGAAGAGAGCTTAAGTCCAATGGCGAAACTGAGTTCGATCAACAAGAATGAGCGTCGCAAGAAGCTCGTTCAGAAATATGCAGCGAAATACGAAAAGCTGAAGGCGGTTGCCGATGACGAAAGCCTTGATGAGGGCGACCGGCTGATGGCGCGGCTGAAGATGGCCGAGATTCCCCGCAACGGGAACCCGACCCGCGTGCGCAATCGCTGCGCGACCACCGGCCGCCCGCGCGGCTATTACCGCAAGTTCGGCATCAACCGCATCGAACTGCGTCAACTCGGCACAAGGGGCATGATCCCCGGCCTGACGAAGTCGAGCTGGTGAGGAACTGACAGATGGCAATGACCGATCCCCTGGGTGATATGCTCACCCGTATCCGCAACGGCCAGCAGGCGAAGAAGGACAGCGTCCTCTCGCCCGCTTCCAAGCTGCGCGCAAATGTTCTCGAAGTGCTCACCCGCGAAGGGTATATTCGCGGCTACAGCGAAGACGAGTCCGGCAAGCACAAGGCGCTGCGGATTGAACTGAAATATTTCGAAGGCGAGCCGGCGATCAAGCATGTCGCGCGCGTCTCCAAGCCGGGCCGCCGCGTCTATTCGGGTTCGAAAGACCTCCCGACTGTGCGCAACGGACTTGGCATCACCATCGTCTCGACCCCGCGCGGCGTCCTTTCGGACAGCGAAGCCCGCGAAAACAAGGTCGGCGGCGAAGTGCTTGCGGAGGTCTTCTGATGAGCCGCATTGGTAAAAAGGCGGTCGCAATCCCGGCAGGGGTTACGGTCAACATCGACAATGGCACGTTGAGCGTGAAGGGTCCGAAGGGCACCCTTTCGATGGGCATGTCGGACCTGATCGATTACAAGATCGAAGAGGGTCAGATCGCGGTCAACCCGGCCAACGATAGCAAGCAGGCGCGTTCCTTCTGGGGTATGCAGCGCACGCTAGTGTCGAACCTGGTCGAGGGCGTGACCGATGGGTTCACCAAGACGCTTGAGATCACCGGGGTCGGCTACCGTGCCAAGGCGCAGGGACAGACATTGAAGCTGGAACTGGGTTTCAGCCACGATGTCGATCTTGATGTGCCGGCTGGTATCACGGTGAACACGCCTGATCAGACCACGGTCGAGATTTCCGGAATGGACAAACAGGCTGTTGGCCAGTTTGCTGCCGAAGTCCGCGAATTCCGCAAGCCTGAACCTTACAAGGGCAAGGGTATCAAGTATCGCGGCGAGTATATCTTCCGCAAGGAAGGGAAGAAGAAGTAAGATGGCAAAACTTTCCCTCTTTGAACGGCGTCGCCGCCGTGTCCGCACCGCGCTGCGCGCGCGTTCGGGTGGTAAGCCGCGTTTGTCGGTGCACCGCACGGGCCGCCACATCTACGCGCAGATCATCGACGATGCTCAGGGCAAGACCGTTGCCGCTGCATCCACCCTCGGGGCCAAGGCATCGGGCGCAAATGTCGATGCTGCGGTGCAGGTTGGCAAGGACATCGCCGCTGCTGCGAAGAAAGCCGGCGTCACCACTGTCGTGTTCGATCGCGGCGGGTTCCTGTTTCATGGCCGCGTAAAAGCGTTGGCCGATGCCGCCCGCGAAGGCGGGCTGGAGTTCTGATTATGGCTGACGAGAACATCGAAAACCAAACCGAAAACAACGCTGTGCCTGCTTCGGCGCAGACCCCTTCGGAAGCGGCAGACAATCAGTCTCCGGCACAGGCCGATGACGGTAACGCCCGTCAGGGCCGCGGGCGCGGGCGCGGTGGCAACCGTGAAGGCGGCGGCGGCGATCGCGGCCGTGGTCGCGGTGGCCGTGACAACAATCGCGGTGGCCGGCAGGAAGAAGATGATGGCATCATCGAGAAACTGGTGCACATCAACCGCGTCTCCAAGACGGTGAAGGGCGGTAAGCGCTTTGGTTTTGCTGCGCTCGTGGTGGTTGGCGATGGTCAGGGCCGCGTCGGCTTTGGCCACGGCAAGGCCCGCGAAGTGCCCGAGGCGATTACCAAGGCAACCGCAGCGGCGCGCAAGAAAATGATCCGCGTGCCCTTGAAGGAGGGCCGCACTCTGCACCATGACGGCAATGGCCGGTTTGGCGCCGGCAAGGTCACCGTTCGCACCGCGCCTGCTGGGACCGGCATCATCGCTGGCGGCCCAATGCGCGCTGTCTTCGAAAGCCTGGGTGTGGCCGATGTGGTGACCAAATCGGTCGGGACATCGAACCCCTACAACATGATCCGCGCCACTTTTGACGCGCTGACCGATCAGACTTCGCCGAAGTCGGTGGCTCAGCGCCGGGGCAAGAAGGTCGCTGACCTGCTTGGCCGCGGCGGTCAGGTGAGCGCAGCTGAAGCAGAGGCCGATGCCGCTGCGATTGTGGAGTAACAGCTAATGGCTACCGTCAAGATCAAGCAGATCGGTTCGCCGATCCGCCGCCCCGAAAGCCAGCGCAAGATCCTCATCGGTCTTGGGCTGAATAAGATGAACAAGATCGTAGAGCGTCAGGACACTCCCGAAGTGCGCGGCGCGATCGCCAAGATCCCGCATCTGGTGCAGGTCATCGACTGACCACTCGCACAAGTGCGAAAGGTTTTGAAAAGCCCGCTATGCTTTGTGCATGGCGGGCTTTTTGCTTTGTGTTTGAAAGTGTTGCGGCTCGCCACTTGGATCGGCGCGAGTGACAAAGACTGTTAGACACAGGGGGCTGTCGCCTTCGTGCTAGTGCAGCGCTCAGTGCGGTGATATGAACCGTGTTGGTGGGACGCTTGGCGGTTCTTCGGCATATTTAGGGGGTGTGGTAAATGTCTGTAAATAAGATGAAAATTGGTGCGGTCACTGTCTGTGCTGCGGTTCTGGCATTGGGTGCAGCGGTTCCGACTATTGCGCAAAGTTCGTATGAGGAAGAGGTCAATCGCCTGTTGAACCTGACCCAGAATATCGCCAATTCGCGCGGATTCTCGTCGAGCCACGCCCGTTATAACGGGCAGCTGCGCAATAGCGAAGAACGCACTGTGACGCTCGATCTCAATTCGGGCACCAGCTATATGATGATCGCACAGTGCGACCGCGATTGCAGCGATATCGACATGTGGCTCTATGATGAGAACGGCAATCTGATTGATGAGGACGTTCTGGTTGACGACACGCCGATCGTTGAAGTGACCCCGATCCGTTCGGCGCGCTTTTCGCTGCGGACGCGGATGATTACTTGCAGCGTTGAACCCTGCTATTACGGCGTCGGCGTTTACGCTCAGCGGTGATCGCGGCACTGCTGCGTTGAAGTTTGGGGCGGGGCAGAGGCCATTCAATGGCCTTTTCCCTGCCCACGACTTTGGCGGCACTGCGCCCTGCATCCGCAATAGACCCTTGCACCGCCGCGCAACCTTCGCTATCGGCCCCGCTTCCCATAGCGCGCAGCCCGTCGAAGGGCCGTAAGAAAGCGAAAGCGAGTGCACATGAAACTTAACGACATCCGTGACAATGATGGTGCCCGTAAAGGGCGTATGCGTGTCGGCCGTGGTATCGGCTCAGGCAAGGGCAAGACCGCCGCGCGCGGCCAGAAAGGCCAGAAGAGCCGTTCCGGCGTTGCCGTAAAGGGCTTTGAAGGCGGGCAGATGCCGCTCCACATGCGCCTGCCAAAGCGCGGTTTCAACAATCCGTTTGGCAAGGATTTTGCCGAGGTGAATACCGGCATGGTGCAGAAATTCATCGACGCCGGCAATCTTGATGCGAAGGCAGATATCACTGAAGCTGCGCTGCGGGACTGCGGCCTGGTGCGCGGCGGCAAGGACGGCGTCCGGTTGCTGGGCAAGGGTGAGATCACCGCCAAGGTGAAAGTCTTTGTAACCGGCGCGACCAAGGGCGCAATTGCCGCTGTTGAAAAGGCTGGCGGCAGCGTCGAAGTGGCTGCGCCCGCTCAGCCCGAACATGAAAAGAAAGCTGCGCGCCGTGCAGCCAACACCGCTGCAAAGGCCGCAGCGAAGTAAGATAGCTACATCGCCTCGGATGGATGCGGCAATCCTGGCTGCATCTGACCGGGGCGATGATATTTTCGGGCCGGGGGTTCGACAATCCTTCGCGCTGTTCCTATCTATGCCTGCATGACCGGGCACGTCCGGTCAAAAAGTCTAGGATCGACAAGAGACCATGGCATCACGCGCCGATAACATCGCCAGCAATCTGAACCTCGGAAACTTCGCTCAGGCGACCGAGTTGCGGCAACGCATCTGGTTCACCATCGGAGCGCTGATCGTCTTTCGGTTCCTCAGCTTCGTGCCGCTGCCGGGGATCAACCCGCTCGCTCTTGATGAGCTGGCGGCGCGGTCGCAGGGCACGATTGTCGATCTGTTCAACGCCTTTACCGGCGGTGCGCTGGCCAATATGAGCCTCATCGCGCTGGGTGTCATGCCCTATATCACAGCCTCGATCGTGGTGCAGATGGCTTCGGCATTGCACCCTACGCTTGCCGCTCTCAAGAAAGAGGGCGCGACCGGGCGGCAGAAACTCAACCAATACACCCGTTATGGCACGGTATTCCTTTGCGCGATTCAGGGCTGGTTCTTGGCAACGGGCCTTGAAAGCTATGCCAGCACACAGGGCATCGAGGCGGTCATCAACCCCGGCTATGGTTTCCGCGCTGGTGCCGTCATCAGCCTTGTCGGCGGCACCATGTTCCTGCTGTGGCTGGGCGAACAGATTACCTCGCGCGGGATCGGCAACGGCGTTTCGCTGATTATCATGGCGGGCATTGTCGCGCAGTTCCCGACCTTTGCCTCCAACATGTTTGAAGGCGGACGCACCGGCGCTATTGCTCCTGCTATCATTATTGGTTTTCTGATCATGGTCGCAGCGTTGATCCTGCTCATCAGCTATGTCGAGCGGGCGCAGCGGCGGTTGCTGATCCAATATCCCAAGCGGGCCACTCAGCGCGGCATGATGCAGGCGGAAAACTCCTATCTTCCGCTAAAACTCAACACCGCAGGCGTGATTCCGCCAATCTTCGCCAGTTCGCTGCTGTTGCTGCCTTTGACGATTTCGTCATTCGCGGGCAATTCGGTGGATACGAGCAGCGGCTTTGGCTCGGTGATCGTGACGCTGAACCAATATCTTGCGCATGGTCAGGTGATCTACATGTTGCTGTATGCTCTCGGGATTGTGTTCTTCTGCTTTTTCTACACCGCAGTCGTGTTCGATCCGGAAGAGAACGCGGAGAACCTGAAGAAGAACGGCGGCTTCATTCCCGGCGTTCGCCCCGGCAAGCGCACCTCAGATTATCTCGAATATGTCCTGACCCGCATCACCGTGGTCGGCGCGTTTTACCTGACCGTGGTCTGCGTGGTGCCCGAATACATGATCGCCCAAACCGGCATTCCGTTGTTCCTTGGCGGGACCAGTCTGCTCATCGTCGTCAACGTGACGGTCGATACGATCAGCCAGGTGCAATCGCATCTGTTGGCGCATCAATATGGCGATCTGATCAAGAAGGCGAAGCTGAAGGGCCGCATGCGTTAACGTCTGAATTCTTTCGGGCAGCAATCAGACACGCGGCGCAGGCGATCGCGTGACATTAGGGGGTTGGTTCTTTGAACATCATTCTTCTTGGTCCTCCCGGTGCGGGCAAGGGCACGCAAAGCGCAGGGCTGGTCGAACGCCATGGCATGAAACAGCTGTCGACCGGCGATATGTTGCGCGCGGCGGTCAAGGAACAAACACCGGTCGGGCTAGCGGCCAAGGCGGTCATGGACCGGGGTGAGCTGGTTTCAGATGAGATCGTATCTTCGCTGATCGATGAAAACCTTGCCGCTCTGGACACTGGCACCGGGGCCATCTTTGACGGCTATCCGCGCACTGCGGCGCAAGGCGAACAGCTGGACGAGCTGCTGGCCAAACATGGCCGCACGCTCGATCATGTTATTGAGCTTGAAGTGAATGTCGATGCATTGGTCGAACGGATCACCGGTCGCTTTTCCTGTGGCAATTGCGGCGCGCTGTATCACGACACCGCAAACCCGCCTGCCAAGGACGGCGTTTGCGACGTTTGCGGATCAACTGAATTCAAGCGCCGCCCCGATGACAACGAAGAAACGGTGCGCACCCGTATGGACGAATACCGCGCCAAGACAGCACCAATCCTGCCAGCCTATGAAGCGCGCGGTCTGGTTGCCCGGATCGACGGCATGGCCGGGATCGACGAAGTGGCCGGCGCAATCGATGCAGTGCTCGCCGGATAGTCCATTGGGCTTTCCAGTGCCCGGCAGTTCGCCTAGTCATGCGTGACAAGGAGGACGCAATCTTGCGCAGATCAATTATTTCTCTCACTGGCGCGGCGCTGGCCTTCGGGGCGTTGCCAGCGCAGGCCGAAGTGGTCGAAGCCGGACAGGATCACTTCATCACCCGCGCCGAAGCAGTGGTGGAGGCCGACCCCAAAGCCACGTGGCTCGCCCTCATCAGCCCGGCGCGGTGGTGGTCGAGCGAACACACTTGGTCCGCAGATGCCGCCAACCTTTCGCTGACGCCGCAAGCGGGCGGGTGCTTTTGCGAACGCATTCCCGAAGTGAATGAACCCGGGCGCTTCACCCTCGAAGGCAGCGTGGAGCACATGCGCGTCGTTCAGGCCTATCCTGAGGTTGCCTTGCGGATGGTCGGCGCGCTGGGCCCCTTGCAAAGCGAGCCGGTAACAGGCGTGCTCACCGTGGCGATCAGCGAAACTGAAGAGGGCACACGGATTGTCTGGGAATACAATGTCGGCGGTCAGATGCGTTACCCGGTGCCGGCCATATCGCGCGCGGTGGACGGGGTGATGAATTTGCAATTGAGCGGCCTGTCGCAATTGCTGGGGCAGGTGAGGGGGCCCGAGATGGCACCTGCTGCCGATGCGCCGGAAGCAGAGAGCGAAGCAGATGCGTCGGCGGCGGCTGCGCCGGAAACCACGTCCGAAACAGACGCCGAAACGGATGCAACGGACGCTCCGGTTTCAATCGATCCTGAGACCGTGATTGGCGAAGGCCCCGGTTCGCCGTCGGTCGATGATGCTTTTGGTGATCTCAGCGACGGTTGAATTGGCGCAGGCGGCGGTGCGCCGTTTCCCCCGGCGGGGCCGGTCCTGAGAATATCTGCGCTTGCCCGGTTGACGCAGCCGCCGAATCACCGTAAGCGCGCCGCTCATTCGACACGTTCGAACCCAGTCCGGCAGGCAAGGCCCTTGTGGTTTGCCGACCGGACTTTTGCTGTTTGAAGGGAGGGCTAGCGGCTTTTCCTGAATGGCAAAGCCACGGTTAGGGCGCGTCATTTGTTGAGCGTTGAGATGGGGTGCCGGTTTCATATCGGGATACCCTGTGGAGCATGGAGAATTAAGTGGCTCGTATTGCCGGGGTAAACATCCCCACCAACAAGCGCGTTATCATCGCGCTGACCTATATTCACGGAATTGGCCGCACCACGGCTGTTCAGATTGCCGACAAGCTTGGCATTGCGCATAGCGCGCGCGTTCAGGATCTTTCCGATGAGGAAATCCTGCGTATTCGTGAGACGATTGACAGCGATCATCAGGTCGAAGGCGATCTTCGCCGCACGACCGCGATGAACATCAAGCGTCTGATGGATCTGCGCACCTATCGCGGTTTGCGCCACCGGAACGGCCTGCCCGTTCGCGGTCAGCGCACGCACACCAACGCCCGTACCCGCAAGGGCAAGGCCAAGCCGATCGCAGGGAAGAAGAAGTAAGCATCAGGGTTGCCCGGCAAGGGCAGCCCGATCCGCTTTTCCCTTCCTCCTCAGTTAAAAGGAATACGAGACAATGGCACGCGAACCGGGCGGCAAAATCAGGCGCCGCGACAGAAAGAACATTTCGAGCGGCGTTGCGCATATCAACGCCAGCTTTAACAACACCATGATCACCATCACCGATGCTCAGGGCAATGCGATCAGCTGGTCCAGCGCCGGCACGATGGGTTTCAAGGGCAGCCGCAAGTCAACCCCGTATGCAGCGCAGGTTGCTGCGGATGACGCGGGCAAGAAAGCGGCCGAACACGGTGTTCGCACGCTTGAAGTCGAGGTGAAAGGTCCGGGATCGGGCCGTGAAAGCGCGCTGCGCGGTCTCGCCGCTGTGGGCTTTAACATCACTTCGATCCGCGATGTGACGCCGATCCCGCACAACGGTGTGCGCCCGTCAAAGCGCCGCCGGGTCTGATCTGAACCGGGGCGGTGGCCGCCTGGTCATCGCCGCTCACCGGGTCCGATCCCACGTCGGCAAAGACGCACCGGGCCCGCTCTCTTTTTTGAACCGCTTAGACAAGCGAACTAGGGGAAATCCATGTCCGTCAACATGAAGAACTGGCAGGAACTCAAGAAACCCAACGCTCTCGAAATCAAGGAAGGGAGCGACAAGCAGCGCAAGACGACCTTTGTCGCCGAGCCGCTCGAACGCGGCTTTGGTTTGACGCTGGGCAACGCTCTGCGCCGCGTGCTGCTCTCCTCGCTTCAGGGTGCCGCGATCACCTCGATCAAGATCGAGAACGTGCTCCATGAATTTTCGAGCCTTGCTGGCGTGCGCGAAGATGTGACCGACATGGTCCTCAACGTGAAGCAGATCGCGCTCAAGATGGAAGGCGAAGGGCCCAAGCGCCTGCAGCTTTCCGTGACCGGTCCGGCGACCGTTAAGGCGGGCGATATTGCCGTGACCGGCGACATTGAAGTGATGAACAAGGACCTCGTCCTGTGCCATCTCGATGAAGGCGCGACGCTGAATATGGAACTGACGGCGGATGTCGGCAAGGGCTATTCGCCCGCTGTCGCCAACCGTCCGGCCGATGCGCCGATTGGGCTTATTCCGATCGATTCGCTTTATTCGCCGGTCCGTCAGGTGAGCTACAAGGTCGAAAATGCCCGTGTCGGACAGGAGCTTGATTATGACAAGCTCTCGCTGACGGTCGAAACCGATGGCACTGTTTCCCCTGAGGACGCCGTGGCTTATGCTGCGCGCATTCTTCAGGACCAATTGACGCTGTTCGTCCATTTCGAAGACGGCATCCCGCAGCCGCAGTCGGCCATGATCGGCCACGCTGCAGCCCCGCAGGAAGACGATGCGAACCAGCTCAACCGTTACCTGCTCAAAAAGGTCGACGAACTGGAACTTTCGGTGCGTTCGGCCAATTGCCTCAAGAACGACAACATCATCTATATCGGCGATCTGGTCCAGAAAACCGAAGCCGAGATGCTGCGGACGCCAAACTTTGGCCGCAAGTCGCTTAACGAGATCAAGGAAGTGCTTTCCAGCATGGGCCTGCGTCTGGGCATGGACATCCCCGGATGGCCGCCTGAGAACATCGAGGAAATGGCCAAGAAGCTCGAGCAAGAGCTGCTTGGGTAAGGACACCGTCACCCCAGCGAGTGCTGGGGTCTCAGGCCAAGGGCGTTGTGCTTGCCGCCATAGAACCCAGCGTTCGCTGGGATGACAAAAAGGGGAAGGTCGGACCCCGATTTCCGACCAGCTACGGGCTACCTGATACGGGCCCATAACGAACGAAGGAAAAATTCAATGCGTCA
This sequence comes from Qipengyuania sp. ASV99, assembly GCF_047872805.1. Classification (NCBI taxonomy): domain Bacteria; kingdom Pseudomonadati; phylum Pseudomonadota; class Alphaproteobacteria; order Sphingomonadales; family Erythrobacteraceae; genus Qipengyuania; species Qipengyuania sp. ASV99. The sequence goes on from NZ_JBLQUK010000015.1 coordinate 55,032, forward strand.
CGGTATTTCGCAGCGCAAGCTGAGCCGCAAATCGGGTCACCGCACGGCCCTGTTCCGCAATATGGCAGCGGCTCTTATCAAGCACGAGCAGATCCTGACCACCGTTCCCAAGGCGAAGGAACTGCGCCCCTATGTTGAAAAGCTGATCACGCTGGCAAAGCGCGGCGGGCTTTCCAATCGCCGTCTGGCGCAGTCGCGGCTGCTTGATGAGACGCAGCTCAAAAAGCTCTTCAGCACGCTTGCCGAGCGTTACAGCGACCGTGAAGGCGGCTATGTCCGCATCGTCAAGGCCGGCTATCGTGGCAGCGATGCGGCCCCGATGGCAATCATCGAACTGGTCGACCGCGATGTCGACGCGAAGGGTCAGGACAGCGGTCCGGTCATGAGCGAGCAAAGCGAATACGCCGAGGCGTAAGCGTAGCCGCAAAGACGTTTGGAAGGGCCAGTGGAGCGATCCACTGGCCCTTTTCTTTTGTGCGCATGGCTTTAACTTCGCTGTCCATGAGAAACCTGACCCTTGCAGCAGCCACGGTGTTGCTGGCCGCCAATCCCGCCGCCGCTCAATCCGCGCAGGAGCTCCTCGACACCCGCTATGACCGCGCGCTGGCGGCGGGCTACAAGGCGTTGATGCTGTGCAGCGCGATTGCCAACACCGAACGCAACGCTGGCGCTCTCACCCGGACGACCGAAAGCGTGCACGAATGGGAGCTGACCGGCATCTATCCCACGCTTGACCCAATCATTCGTGATCTACCCTTTGAGATCGTTCGCGCAGCTGATGGCCGCGTGAACCATGTCGAGGTGCAATGGGCAACTGACATGGCTCCACGCTATGCTCGCCATGATGCGGGTGCGGGATGTAAGGTGCTGCCCATTGGTGCTTCTGCACCCGCAACAGATCGTTGGCCAAGCGATAGCTGGGAGAGGCCTTTCACCGTCATGCATTCGGCAGGTGGCGGCCCGCTGGCTGATGCTGCAAGAGCAGCTTTCACCAACGATTATGGCGAAGGCGCGCGCAGCACTGCGGTCATTGTTCTGGTCGATGGCTTAACCAAGGTCGCCGAGTTTGATGAAGGACGCCGCGGTGAGCCCCAGCGCACATGGTCGGTCGCCAAAAGCATCGCGGCAACATTGGTCGGAGCAGCGGTCCATCGCGGGGCAATCGACGTCAATCAATCCGCTGGGTTGGGCGCTGACCAAAGCGACCCGCGCCGCGCCATCACCATTGACCAGGCGCTGCGCATGGCAACCGGTCGCTATTCCGACACGCCGGGCAATCGGACCGATCCGCTGTATTGGGGAGGCTCGACGGTTGACGAGCGGGCGCAGGATTGGCCTCTTCTGCACATGCCGGGCACGGTGTTCCGCTATGCCAACAATGATACTCTTGCTGCCGTGCAAGCTATCGAAGCCACATTCGAGGCGCATCCGCCTGCCGAATTTTTTGCCAAGTTGGGTATGCATCACACGGTGGCGGAAACTGACTGGCAGGGGAACTATGTGCTTTCCAGCCAAGTTTGGGCCACAGCCGAGGACCTGGCGAAGTTGGGCCAACTCTACCTCAACGATGGTGTGCTGCCTGACGGTACGCGTATCCTGCCGAAGGGCTGGCGCGAATACGTCTCCTCCCCTTCAGGACCGCAGCCCGATGGGGCGTTTGGATATGGCGCTGGGTTCTGGTTGATGAACAAGAGTGATGGCGTGCCGCCCGACACTTTCGCTGCATTCGGCAATCGCGGGCAATATGTCGTCATCGTGCCAAGCCGCGATGTCGTGATCGTGCGAAGGGGAGAGGACCCGGTGGGTTCGCGGTTTGACATTGCCGCCTTTACCCGCGATGTGCTGGCGGCGCTTGACTGAAGTTATTCAGGCAAAGGCATCAAAACCTGAACGTTTCCTGCCAGTCTTGGTCAGAATCACCTCAGAATCGTTCATCTAAAAGGGATTCACAGTGAACGGAAATTCTTCCGTCACTGCCAACCCGAGGATGAACCGACATGACTGATCTGAAAAAGACCATCACCAAGGGCGCGCTCGGGACTGTCGCGGCTGGCGCGATGGCCCTGGCGTCCGCAACCCCGGCCATGGCCGATAACCACCGTTACCGTGATCGCGGCGGCGTGGATGCTGGCGATGTGATCGCAGGAGCCGTAATTATTGGCGGGATCGCCGCGCTGGCCGGTGCCTTTGACGGCGACAATGACCGCCGTTACCGGGACAATCGCTACGATAATCGCTACGATAATCGCGCAAATTACCACAACAATCGCGGCTATCGCGGCGATGGACAGCGCGCGGTCGAACGCTGCATCAACGCCGCCGAGCGTCAGGCGCAGAGGTTTGGCGGATGGCGCTATGCCAATGTCACCGAGATTCGCGATATTGACCGCACCCGCTATGGCTTTCGCGTTCAGGGACGGCTGGAAGTCCAGGGCTCGCGCAATTATGGCAGCCGCAATTTCGACCGTGGCCGCTTCACCTGTCATTTTGATGGCCGCGGCCGCCCGCAGATTGATTTTGACAACATAAACGGACTGCGGTGATCCTTGGCCGCGCCAAAGGCGAGGCTGGTGGCATCACTGCATGGTAAACGGGCGGTTCAGGCAAGCGCAAGCCTGAGCCGCCTATTTGCGTTGGGCTTTGAGCGATTGGTGGCCGCTCACCTGCACATTGTCCTGCGCTGAATATCGCGCACAACAGGAGGGAAACACCATGGCTCACACAGCACGGGTCGGAGCATATGTTGGCGTCATTGCCGCTGCGTCGATGGCAATTGCTCCGGCGCAGGCAGCCGCTGCATCAACCCATGACACAGCCGGATACGCCACCGCAGCGCTCGCCAGCATCAACGCTGACGGCGCGTTTGAAGGCCAGCTTGGCTCCAGCAGCTATGACGAACAGGCAGACACCGCCGAGTGGCGCGGGCGTCGCTGGTACGGACGGCGCGGCTGGCGGCGTGACCGGATCGATGGCGGCGATGTGCTCGCAGGTGTGCTGGTGCTGGGCGGCATTGCCGCAATCGCGAGTGCAGCCAGCAACAACCGCCGCCGCGAACGCGATGTTGTGGTGGTCGAACGTCAGCGCAATACGGTTCGCTATGATGACCGCCGCTATGATGACCGCCGCGCCAATCCGCGCGCGAGCAATGGGTCGGGTATCGACAGCGCTGTTTCGCAATGCCTCACCGAAATCGAGCGCGATGTCCGCGTGGACAGCGTCGATGGGGCACGCCGACTGGCGCAGGGCTGGGTGGTGTCGGGCACCTTGTTCAACGGCGCGGGCTTCACCTGCCAGATTGGCAATGACGGCCGAATTTCCGACATTGATTACGGCGGCGGGTTCCAAGGCAGCGCGGACGGCACTGGTGTCTACTCGAGCGACTATACCAGCGACTATACCAGCGACTATGCCAGCGACTATGCCAGCGCAGATGGTCAATTGTCCGACGTCCGTTATGCCGATGCCCGCGCGGCGATGGGCGCAAATGTGTACCGGGTCCCCGATGAGACCGGCGAGCCATTGCCCGCTTATCCCGGCGGACCGCTCCCTGGCGAAGCGGAATGGTCCGATGGCGCTGTCGAGCCATAACTCGGCAGGCCCAGCTCAAATCTGATGGCGGCGGCGCGCAGCGCAAATCCGGCGGCAAACGCCGCTCCCCAGATCAAGCCATTGTCGATGTTCAGCCCCGGCGGCAATTGCATCCCCGCGACTGTCAGTGCGGCGCTGAGCGCGGCGGCGGTGACATAAAGTTCGGGCTGCATGATGATTGAAGGGCGACCCGCGACGACATCGCGGATCACGCCGCCAACGCAGCCGGTGATGATCCCCATCAGCGCGGCGGGCACGGGCGGGATTCCGTAAGCCAGCGCCTTTGCACTGCCCAGCACCGCATAGGCCGCCAGCCCAAGCGCGTCGGCATAATCGAGCAGTTTGCCTTCCCACATCCGCACCGGGGTGAACCACGCGATCAGCGCGGTGGACAGGCAGATGGCCGCCACCCACGGATCGGTTATCCAGAACACCGGCGCATCGATCAGCAGGTCGCGCACGGTTCCTCCGCCCACGCCCGTTACCAGCGCAAAGAACGCCATGGTGACGAATGTCTGCCGCTCACGCGCAGCCACCAATGCGCCAGACAAAGCGAAAACCGCAAGGCCCGCCACGTCGAGTATGTCGAGGATCGGAGTGAGGACGGTCTCGTTCACAGCGCGCGGGCCTTGGTCGCTGTCTTGCGCCGCCGGAACATCAGCACGCTGCCCATGGTTGCCCCCGTCAATGACAGCGCGGCAAACAGGATCAAAATCGGGTGGTTGGTATCCTCACGCTCTGACAGGTCCATGATGTGCAGGCCCCACATGAAATCGAACCAGCGCCACCACCGCGTGCGCACCGCCTCGACCTCTGCGGTGTCGCGCCCGATGTAGACATTTGTGCCATCCTCCAGTGCGACCTGCCAGACAGCCAGCGGGCGGCGGAAATCGAATGGCACTTCCTCGGCATTGAACAGGGTCACACTGCGCACCGCGTCACCGCCCGAAATGCGCCGGGCGACAATCGCCCGCGCGGAGGCAGCGTCCAGCGGCGGCAGCACCGCGCCGCTGGCGACATCGACGCGCGATGTCGCGCCGTCGAGGGTGGTCAGGATGGCCACCGCGCGGCCATTTTGCATCCGCATCGTGATCTCGCTGAGCTGCGCATCGGGCGTCGCCCATTCGCTCCCTTCAATGACAAGCGCGGCTTGATCGGCGGGCAGACGCAAGTGATTGCCGCGCACTTCCTCGATCGGTCTGGCGACCATGAACAGTCCGGTCGCGGTCCACATCAGGATCGGCACGCCAACCAGCCAGCCCAGCCAGACGTGCCAGCGTGCCAGGGTTTGCATGATTTGTCTCTTTACCATGCCTGCGCCCATGGCGAAGGCGGCTTAACCGTGCAAGATTTTCCCGATGGCGGCGGCGGCACCAATGCAATCAAGATCACCCATGCGCGGACCGATGACCTGCATCCCGCAGGGCAGTTCGGCACCTTCATAGGTGCCGCTGCCAATCGGCAGGACGGTTGCAGGCAGATTGGGAAATGTTGCCAGTCCCGCCCATGCTAACGCGCCGCCCGCAGGCAAATCCTGCCCGTTCACCCGGACTGTCGATCTAAAAACCGAGCCTTCAATATGCGGGATTGCCAGCACCGGAGCAGGCGGGGCGAGCACAAAGTCATAGGTTTCGAACAGCCGCGCCCAATGCGCTTCATTGGCGGCCTGTGCGTCGAGCAGGTCGAACCAGTCGGCTGCGCTGGCATGTTTGCCGCTGGGCGAGGGGGCCCCGCGCGCCATGGCAGTGTTCATCATGCGCAGATAGGCGGCCTGCTGCGCTTCGAGATCGGGGATCAGACGGCTGGTGCGGTCGATGGAGATCCCGGCGGCGCGCAAAGCATCAATGGCGGCTTTGATCGGGTCAGCCACACTTGCATCCACGGGGCTGCCGGGATGTTCGGTAATAGCGAGCAAGCGGCATTGGCGAAGCGGTTTTGCATGCGCGCCAAGCGTATATTGCGCGCTGATCTGCATCAGCATGGCAAGGTCGGCGGCGTTGCGTGCCAGCGGCCCGGCAATCGAAAGCACGCCGTCATGCGCGGCGACAAAGCCTAGAGCCTTTGCCAGCATCGGATGATCGTGGCCGCGCTTTGAGATCAGCCCCCAGGTGCTCTTGTGCCCCCAGACGCCGCAGAAATGCGCAGGCACGCGCACCGATCCACCGATGTCTGTGCCAAAATCGCAGGGCACCATGCCCGAGGCCACCGCCGCCGCGCTGCCGCCCGACGATCCGCCGGGGGAACGCGATGTGTCATGCGGGTTGCAGGTGCGGCCATAGACCGGGTTAAAACTCTGCCAATCGGTGAGGTCGGTGGGCACATTGGTCTTCCCCAGGATCACTGCGCCCGCTGCCTTGAGCCTGCGGACCAGCTCGCTGTCACGCGGTGCGATATAATCGGTATGCGCGGCGTGACCCCAGCAGGATTGCAGTCCCTCGACGTCAAAGCTTTCCTTGACCGTCATCGGCACGCCGAACAGCGGCTGATTATCCTTTGCCCCTTCGCGGTCCATCCGCTTTGCAGTGGCGGCGGCGCGTTCAAAATCGGGCACGGCGAGCGCGTCGATCTCGGCATCGAAATGCTCGATCCGCGTGATCGCTGCGTCAACCGCCTCGGTCACGCTCAGATCGCCTGCACGGATCAATGCCGCGGTCTCAAGCGCGCCGGGCTTATCGGTCAATTGCGGGTAGGCCATGTGTATTGATCCCCTCTCTCAACGCGAGGGCTTAGCGCGTCAGAGCGACGCGAGAAAGCGGTCTTCGGCTTCGTAGTCGAACAGATCCCACGGATAGGCGGCAAGCTGCGGGAAGGCGGCAAGCCAGTCGGCGGGGTTGAGGCTGGCCAGCCAGGCGACTGCCGGGCCGCAATGGTCCGCATAGGGGAAAGGCTGTGGTTCGCCGAGATGCAATGCCTTCGAGCCGTCCACCGCGAAGGTTCCTGGGATCGACCACGGCGTGCGACCGATCAGCCCCTGTCCCCTCGACTGAGATGAAATCCACCTCGCGTTCGAGGAAATCGGCGATGGCGCGCCCGATCTCGATCACGCTCGGGCTGTCCGTGTCGGCGACGTTGAATACGCCGCCAACATCTCGCCGGGCGGCCTCGACAGCAGTCCACGCGATCTGCTCGACATCGGTGGTCTGAAACCGGGAGGAACCATTGAAGATCAGCGGGATTCGCCCGCGTCCGTCTAGCACCCGTTTCACAAACCACCACTCGCGCGGATGCCGCGACCATTTCCCGTAGATCGCGCAAGGGCGTAGGATCGTCGCTCGGTCCCCGAACAGATCGAGCGCACGGTTCTCCATCCGCCTCTTGCGGGTGGAGTAGCTTTCCGGCCCCGGCGCGACCGTCGCCTGTGCCTCTGTGATCTTGCCTTCAAATTCGGGATAGCCCTTGAGCGGTCCTTCATCGAGCGTGCGGCCCATATCGTCGCAATACACGCTGGCTGACGAGATCACGACCAATCGCCCGACTTCACCGGGATCGTAGCGTTCCATATCCTCGGCATCGAAGGCGATGGTGTCGAGAACGACATCGGCTACCGGCGCGGGATCGCTTCCGGCGACATATTCGCGCCATTCTCGGGCGAATTCCTGCCATTGAGGCCGGGTGCGCGAGTGGATCGTAATGTCCCACCCTGCGCCGAAAAAAGCATATGCTGCGGCAACGCCGATCTGGCCCGCTCCGATGATGGCTACCGTGCGGGCCATGGCATCACATATGGATCGGCTTGCCAGTTACAGCCATCGCCGCTTCCTTGAAGGCTTCGGCGTGGGTGGGGTGGGCGTGGCAAGTGTAGGCGATGTCTTCGGATGTAGCGCCGAATTCCATCGCCTGCGCCGCCTGCGCGATCATGGTTCCGGCGAGGCTGTTGATCATCCATACGCCGACCACGCGGTCGGTTTCGGCATCGGCAATGACCTTGACGAAGCCATCGGTGTCGCGGTTGGCCTTGGCGCGGCTGTTGGCCATCATCGGGAATTTGCCGACCTTGATGCTCCCGCGTTCCTTGGCCTCTTCTTCGGTCAGGCCGACGCCTGCGATTTCGGGCGTGGTGTAGACGACGCTGGGGATGACATCGTGGTTCACGATTCCAGTCTGTCCGGCGATATTCTCAGCAACGGCGATGCCTTCGTCCTCGGCCTTGTGCGCCAGCATCGGGCCCGGCGCGACGTCGCCAATCGCCCAGATGCCGGGCACCTGCGTGGCGAAATCATGGTCGATCTCGATCTGGCCGCGATTGTTGACCGACAGGCCCGCCTTGTCGAGCGCGAGGCCATCGGTGTTGGGGCGGCGACCGATGGAGACGAGCACATGGCTGGCCTCGATCACCTGTTCATCTCCGCCCGCTGATTTCTCGACCGTCAGTTTGACGCCCTGCTTGTCAGCTTTCGCTCCGGTGACTTTGTGGCCGAGCATCATTGCCATGCCCTGCTTCTTGAAGATCTTTTGCGCTTCCTTGCGCACTTCGCCGTCCATGCCGGGCAGCAGCTGGTCGAGGAATTCGACCACGGTGACCTTTGCGCCGAGACGCCGCCAGACGCTGCCCAGTTCAAGCCCAATCACGCCGCCGCCGATCACCACGAGGTGTTCGGGCACTTCGGGCAAGTCGAGCGCGCCAGTGCTGTCCACGATCCGCTTTGCCGCATTGTCGACTTCGACGCCGGGCAGGGGGGTGACGCTCGAACCGGTGGCAATGACGATGTCTTTCGCTGTGTGGACCGCGTCACCGACTTTGACCGTATGCGCGTCCTCGAACGTGGCGTGGCCTTTCAGCCAAGTTACCTTGTTCTTCTTGAACAGGAATTCGATTCCTCCGGTCAGATCGCCCACCGCCTTGGTTTTTTCCGCCAGCATCTTGTCCAGATCGAACGTGGCCTTGGCGTCGATCCCCCAAGTGGCGAAGTGACCCCCGGTCGCTTCCTCGAACAGTTCGGATGCGTGCAGCAACGCCTTTGAGGGGATGCAACCGACATTGAGGCAAGTGCCGCCGAGAGTCTCGCGGCTTTCGACGCACGCGGTCTTAAGGCCCAACTGCGCGGCGCGAATGGCGGCAACATAGCCGCCCGGGCCGGCACCGATGATGAGAACGTCGTAATCGTAGGAGTGGTCAGCCATGGTTCGAATGATCCCGTTGTCTATGGCGTATCAATGTTCGTTCGGCCCCATTTAGGCATTAGGGGCGCAGAGTGCCATTGCTACTTTCGGCGCAGCACTTGTCATTTCTTGCGCCGCAAATGCCAGTAAATTCCGATAGTCACGTATTTTTCAATCGCCGGGACAATGGCGGGCAACAGCATTGCCTTCATCGCCAGCGATTTGAGCGGATGGCTGGAAATATTGCGGCGGGCGGATATGATATCGACCGGCAAGCCATTGAGCGCCGCGCGGAAATCGGCTGGCACCGCGCCGTTAAAGCCAAGCTCCTGAATGCTTGCGGGCGAATTGCCATCGTCGTCAACCAACCGGTCCAGAAACGCGCGATTGCCGCGCGGCAGATGCGCCCACGGAATGTGCGTTTTCATCAGCCGGTGATGGCCATAGGGGGAATGCCACAGGGGCGCGAAACCGATGAACATCTCCCCGCCCGGCTTGCACGCATCAACGACTGCGGCAAGCGTTTCGGGCAGGTCCATCACATGTTCCATCACATCGACCGAGGTGACGATATCGGCGGGTTCGATCTCCATCTCGCGGATGTCCTGACAGGCGAACCGCACACGCCCGTCCCATTGGCTGGCGACTTTCCCGTTCGCAAAATCAACATAGCTTTGGTTGAGTTCGATCCCGAGCGCCGATGACGCCCCGGCTTCCATCGCCCGCTGCACCATCCCGCCGCGTCCGCAACCAAAATCGATCACGCGCTTGCCGGTGAAGTCGGGTTGCCCGCCAAACCGCGCCCAGAATTCCGGGAAACGGTCGCGCAGGAAATCGGCGTAGCGGCGTTCGTCGAAGGCGGATTGGATTTCCGGCATGGCGGAGCCTGCCTCCATCACCCGATCACAAATCGATCAGCATCCGGGTCGGGTCCTCGATCGCTTCTTTGATGATCTTCAATGCGGTCACTGCCTCGCGCCCGTCAATCAGGCGGTGGTCATACGACAGCGCAATATACATCATCGGGCGGATCACGATCTGGCCATCGACCACCACGGCACGGTCCTCGATCCGGTGGAGGCCCAGCACGGCGCTCTGCGGCGGGTTGATGATCGGGGTGCTCATCAGCGATCCGAACACGCCGCCGTTGGAGATGGTGAAGGTGCCGCCCTGCATATCGGCCATGGTCAGCGTGCCGTCCTTCGCGCGCTTGCCAAAGTCAGCAATGTCCTTTTCGATCCGGGCAAAGCCTTTATCCTGACAATCGCGGATTACCGGCACGACAAGGCCGTTGGGCGCAGAAACAGCAACCGAGATGTCGACGTAATCGTGGTACACGATCTCGTCGCCTTCAATATAGGCGTTGACGCTCGGCACGTCTTTCAACGCAAGGCAGGCGGCCTTGGCGAAAAAGCCCATAAAGCCGAGGCGAATGTCGTGCTTCTTGGCAAACAGGTCTTTGTATTTGTTGCGCGCCTCGATCACCGCCGACATGTCGACATCGTTGAAAGTGGTGAGCAGCGCGGCCTCTTCCTGCGCGCCTTTCAGCCGCTTGGCGATGGTCTGGCGCATCCGCGTCATCTTGACGCGCTCTTCGCGGCGTTCGCCGGTCGCAGCCGGGGCTGGAGCAGTAGCGGGGGTCGGGGAAGGCGCGGGTGCCGGTGCGCTTTTGGCCTTGGCTGCCTCCAGCACGTCTTCCTTGGTCAGGCGGCCATCCTTGCCGGTGCCTTTGATGGTGGAGGGGTCAACCCCGTGTTCCAGCACCGCGCGGCGCACCGCGGGCGACATCGTGACCGCGCCGTCACCCACCGCTTCCTTGGCCGTAGCCGGAGCCGGTGCAGGAGCGGGCGTATCCGACTTTGGAGTAACAGACGCGCCAGAGGATGCGCTCGCACCTTCCTCGATCACCGCGATCACCGCGCCCACTTCGACCGTGTCACCCACGGCAAACCGGTGTTCGCTCATCACGCCTGCAACGGGCGAGGGCACATCCACCGCGACCTTGTCGGTTTCAAGGCTGCAAATCGGCTCGTCAGCGGCGACCGCATCGCCAGGCTGCTTGAGCCATTCGCCGATCGAGCCTTCGGTGACCGATTCGCCCAGAGCCGGGACAGTAATTTCAGTGGCCATTTTCGTGTTTCCTCAGCTTTGCTGAATGAGATTAGTTGGATATTCCAAGCGCAGCAGCGACCAGTTTCGCCTGTTGTTCTGCGTGTCGTTTGGCGAGGCCGGTGGCCGGCGATGCGGCAGGATCGCGCCCGGCATAGACCGGCCGTTTGCCCGTGTGCCCGGCGGCGGTCAGCGCATCCTCGATCTGGTTCTGGACGAAAAACCACGCGCCGTTGTTCTTCGGTTCTTCCTGACACCATGCGACCGTTTCGAGATTGGTCATGCGCGACAGCCGCAGCGCCAGCGGATCGCCGGGGAAGGGATAAAGCTGTTCGATCCGCACGATCGAGACATCTTTCAGCCCCTCTTCCTCGCGTTTTTCATGGAGGTCATAATAGACCTTGCCCGAACACAGCACGAGCCGTTTGACCTTGTCATCGGCCACTTCGGTGATGTCGGACAGGATTCGCCGAAACTGGCGCTCACCCAGAAATTCCTCGCGCGTGCTCTTGGCCAATGCGTGGCGGAGCAGCGATTTGGGCGTCATGATGACCAATGGCTTGCGGAACGACCGCAGCATTTGACGGCGCAGAACGTGAAAGTAATTCGCCGGGGTGGTGATGTTGCAGACTTGAAGATTGTCGCTCGCGCACAATTGCAGGAAGCGTTCGAGCCGGGCTGAGGAATGCTCCGGCCCCTGACCTTCGTATCCATGCGGCAACAGCAGCACCAGGCCGTTGGCGCGCAGCCACTTTGCCTCGCCAGCGGCGATATATTGATCGATCATGATCTGCGCGCCATTGGCGAAATCGCCGAACTGTGCCTCCCACAGCACCAGCGATTTCGGGTCGGCCATGGCAAACCCATATTCAAAACCGAGCACGCCATATTCCGACAGCGTGCTGTCATAGACTTCGAACTTGCCATGCGGCAGGGTGGTGAGGGGAATGTATTTCTCCTCGGTCTTTTGATCGACCCACACGGCGTGCCGTTGGGAGAAGGTGCCGCGCCCGCTGTCTTGCCCGGACAGCCGCACGCCGTACCCTTCCATCACGAGGCTGCCAAAGGCGAGCGCTTCGCCGGTGGCCCAGTCAAAACCTTCACCGCTTGCGAACATGTCGGCTTTGGCCTTTAGCACGCGGCCCAGCGTCTTGTGGATCTCGACGCTGTCCGGTGCCTTTGTCAACACCCGGCCCAGCGAATCGAACATCTTGGGTTCGATCGCGGTTTCGATATTGCGCCGTGCAGTTTCATCGTCTGCGGGTTTGTTCAGTCCCGCCCAGCGCCCGCCGAACCAGTCGGCTTCGTTCGGTTTATAACTGGTGGCGGCGGCGAATTCCTCTTCGAGATGCGCCACAAATTCGGCCGCCACACTGTCGCGGTGTCCTTCGTCGATCACGCCCTCTGCGATCAGGCGCTGTTCGTATACGCGGCTGACCTTGGGGTGTTTGCCGATCACTTCATACATCAGCGGCTGGGTGAATTTGGGTTCATCGCCTTCATTGTGGCCAAAGCGGCGATAGCACCACATGTCGATCACCACATCACGGCCGAAACGCTGGCGGTATTCGACCGCCAGCTTGCAGGCAAAGGTCACCGCTTCGGGATCGTCGCCATTGACGTGGAGGATGGGGGCCATCACGCCTTTGGCCACGTCGGAAGGATAGGGGGAGGAGCGCGCGAATTGCGGGCTGGTGGTAAAGCCGATCTGATTGTTGATGATGAAGTGGATGCAGCCGCCAGTGTCGTATCCCGGCACGCCAGACAGCGAGAGGCTTTCCCACACCACGCCTTGCCCTGCAAAGGCGGCATCGCCGTGAATCAGAACCGGCAGGACCTGCTTCTTGTTTTCCAGATCATCGCGGATTGCCTGCTGCGCGCGGGTTTTGCCCAGCACCACGGGATCGACCGTTTCCAGATGCGAAGGATTGGGCACAAGGCTCATGTGGACCGAAATATCGTCGAACGAACGGTCGGTGCTGGTGCCGAGGTGATATTTTACGTCGCCCGACCCGCCGACGTCTTCGGGATTGGCAGAGCCGCCTGAAAATTCGTGAAAGATCACTTTGTAAGGCTTGGCCATCACATTGGCGAGCACGTTGAGCCTGCCGCGATGCGCCATGCCATAGATGATTTCGCGCACACCTGCGCTGCCGCCATGTTTGATGACCGCTTCCAGAGCCGGGATCATCGATTCGCCGCCATCCAGACCGAAGCGTTTGGTCCCGACATATTTGCGCCCGAGAAATTCTTCATATTGCTCACCGCGCAGCACAGCGGCGAGGATCGCCTTCTTGCCCTCGGGAGAGAATTGGATCGTATCGCCGGGGCTTTCAAACTTGTCCTGCAGGAACCGCCGTTCCTCGGTGTCGGCAATATGCATGTATTCAAGGCCGACATTGCCGCAATACACCTCGCGCAGGCGGCTTTCCAGCGCACCCACCGTGGTCCATTCCATGCCCAGCACCCCGCCGACATAGACGTCCTCGCGCTCTCGACCGGCCAGCCCGTGGAACGCCAGCGTCAGGTCTTCGGGCACTTCGCGTTTGTTCGACAGGCCCAGCGGATCGAGTTCAGCCGCCAGATGCCCGCGCACCCGGTACAGCCGGACCAGCTGCATTGCAGCGATGGAAAGGTTCGCGGCGTTCTCGATCGCCTTGGGATCGGCAGGCTTGCCCGCTGCTGCTGCGGCTTTCTCGACCACGATTGCCATCTGCGTGGGGTCCATCGCAGCAGCAAGGTCCTCATCCGCTCCGCTGACCGAATCGAGCCATTTCGCATTGCCCCAGGACGGACCCGGCTGCGGGCCTTCCTGATCGGTCATTTGGGGGATGAAGCTTGCGGTCTCTTTATTCATGGGGGGGTATCCGGGGGGATGAGAGTGGGGGGGGGGGGGCCCAAACCGGGGGCCCCCCCCGCCCCCCCCCCCCCCCCGCGCCGCGGGGGGGGGGGGGGGGGGGTGGGGGGGGGGGGGGGGGGCGCCCCCCCCCCCGGGGGCCCACGCCGGGGG
>NZ_JBLQUK010000016.1:0-52429 GCF_047872805.1 Qipengyuania sp. ASV99
GAACTCCATTCCCGGTGAGTAGCCTCGGCGCATGGCCTTCGACAAGCTCAGGCTGAGCGGGGGTGGGTGAAGAGGCTATGCAAGGCGGCGGTAACCCACCCAGTCCCGGTCATGCGAGAACCCCCTCCGTCTCGCCAGCTCCAGTCAGCGTAGCGCCCCCTACCCGTGCCCCGCCCCTCGCGCCGTCTTCGACAGCGCCAGCACGTCCCCGCTTTTCATCGGCTGAGCGCGCAGGAAGCCTTGCCAGTAATCGCAGCCTTCGCTGATGATCGTCGCGCGCTGCACGTCGGTTTCGATCCCTTCTGCGTAAACATCCAGTTCCAACGCCTTGGCCAGTGTCATGATCGCGCGCAGCACCGCCAGCGCCTTGGCATCGCCGGGGACGCCGTCGATCATGATCTTGTCGAGCTTTATCGCGTTCAGCGGCAATTCGCGCAGATACCGGAAATTGCAGAAGCCCGCGCCAAAATCGTCGAGTGCCGTGCGGAATCCCAGACCACGCAGCGCCGCCAGCGCGCTAGAAGCCTGCGCCAGATTGCGCACCAGCAGATCCTCGGTGATCTCCAGCATCAATCTACCGGGCGCGATGGTGCTCTTGCTGATAAGCTCGGCGAAATCGGCGGCAAAGCGGGCGTCGCCCAGTTCTTCGGGAGTAATGTTGAGCGACAGGGTTAGCTCATCGGGCCAGCTCGCCGCATCCTCCAGCGCGCGAGCAACCACATGGCGCGAGAGCGGCGCGACCAGCGCGGCGCGTTCCGCAATTGCAAACAGATCGCGCGCGCCGATCTCCCCCAGCGAAGGGTGCTGCCAGCGCGCCAGCGCCTCCGCGCCCACGACCGCGCCGGTGCGGCAGGAAAATTGCGGCTGAAACAGCACCTCAATCTCGCGCCGGTCGAGCGCGCGCAGCAAATCGGTTTCAAGCGCTGCCGATTTTACCCCGGGAAAACTGCCGCGCACCGGACCTCGCAGCGAATGTGCAAGAGTTCCAATTTTGGACCGGCCGCTGTTCCCCGGTGCAGATGATCGCGCATTGCTCATATATTTTGCTCTAGCGTCACATTGCGCACATTGCGCTCTCCAATTGCAATCCGCCCGAAATTGGAACATCAGAGCGTCAGACAGGTGCCACGGGGGGCGCAACTGACCGCTGAAACTAAGCCAGCCTGACCATAGAATGCAAACGCAATGGCAATGCGTTAAAATGAGCAGAGATTTGCCGGCGGCGGTCCGGTGATTGCCCGGCATCACTGTAATCCTTGCGGAGAATGACAATGGAATGGGCGGCTTCGACCGGAAAAGACGTATCCAATGCCAAAGGGTCTCCGGATTCTCCGGAACAATGTGCCGCAAACGCGTTCGGCGAGATTGCCTTGCTCGCCTCCGATGCTCCGGGCGCGCAAGAGGCGTTTGCGAAACTGTGGGCGCAGCGCGATTGGGCACCGCTTGAACAGGCGGATGCGGCGATCGTGCTGGGCGGAGACGGTTTCATGTTGCAAACCCTGCATGCGATGCTCGATTCCGGGCGAGTGATCCCGGCATACGGGGTGAATTTGGGCACGGTCGGGTTCTTGATGAACCCCAATGACCTCAGCACCGGAATTGTCGAACGGCTGGCCCGTGCGCGCAGCAAGACTATCGCGCCGCTGCGGATCCACGCGACCACGCGCGACGGTAAGGTCCACCAGATGTGCGCGATCAACGAATTGTCGCTGCTGCGCGAAACCCGCCAGACCGCCAAAATCGAGATCACCGTCGGCAGCCGCGTGCGGGTGGAGGAACTGGTGGCTGACGGCGTGCTGGTGGCGACGCCGGCGGGATCGACCGCCTATAACCTCTCCGCCAATGGTCCGATCCTGCCGCTCGACAGCGGGATGCTGGCGCTGACCCCGATCAGCCCGTTTCGCCCGCGGCGCTGGCGCGGGGCGATCCTGCCCGACGAAATGCCGATCAAGTTTCGCGTGCTGGAACCGGACAAACGCCCGATCTCTGCGGTGGCCGATCAAAAAGAGCTGCGCGATATTGCCGAGGTGACAATCGAAATCGCCCACGACCGGGAACTCGAATTGCTGTTCGATCCGGGCCAATCGCTGGCGGAACGGATCGTGTCGGAACAATTCGCGGTCGATTGAATATTGCGCGCTATATCCCCTTGCATTGCGAAACGCGCGCCCATATAGGCGCGTTTCGCCTTCGGGCTGCTCCCCGATAGCTCAGCGGTAGAGTAGGTGACTGTTAATCACTTGGCCGTAGGTTCGAATCCTACTCGGGGAGCCACTTTCTTGTAATTTGATTGGCCATTCCGTGACTTACGGGTGGCGCGCTGCGCGTCCGTGGCCTTCGGACGGCGCGCGTGAAGCGGCGCGGATTTGCGCACAGCCCCCTTGGCCCTGACATCGAAACGGCCCCGGCTTGGACGCAAAAACCATCGCCCGACGCCGGGAAAAGATGGCGCGGGCCCCGTATTAGTTTTGTGAGTATCGCGGCGCAGCCTTTGCGATAGTTTCTGTCATAGAAGCGATGAAAAGCCCGCTACGCTCCCATTGCCGTAGCGTCAGATGGCTGCAATTCATCGCCAGGACAGGGAGGGCTAATGGTGATTGATGAACACACCACTCCCTTTTGGTTGGCAGGTAATTTTGCGCCGGTTCACGCAGAGCGCTCCGATGCCACGCTGCGCGTCACTGGTGAAATCCCCAAAGAGCTGAGCGGCCTTTACGTCAGGAACGGCGCCAATCCGCCATCCGGCAAAAGCATGGATTGGTTTCTGGGTTGCGGGATGCTGCACGGTGTGGACATTTCTGATGGAGAGCCGCGCTGGTACCGCAATCGCTATGTGCGAACCGCCTTGCTCGATGAAGAAATGCCAAGCGCCGAAAGCCGCCGGGTGCTGCAAAACTCGCTCGCCAATACCCATGTAATCGGTCACGCGGGCAAGATACTGGCGCTGGCGGAAATGAACTTGCCGATCGAGGTAACGCGCGAGCTTGAAACCGTCGGGCCATATGATTTTGGCGGCGCGCTGAACGGCAACATGACCGCTCATCCAAAAGTATGCCCGATGACCGGAGAGTTGCTGTTTTTCGGCTATTCGGTGCAGCCCCCGTTCCTGAAGTACTACCGCGTATCGGCTGATGGCCAATTGATCCAGCAAGAGGAAATTGCGGTCAAAGGCCCGACGATGATGCACGATTTCTGCATCACTGGTAGCAAAGTGGTGTTCATGGATTTGCCCGTCGTCTTTGACATGGCGGAGCGCGCGAGGGGCGGCCTGGGTATTCGTCACGATGATGTTTACGGCGCGCGTTTCGGAGTAATGCCACGCGATGGCGTATCGGACGATGTCACCTGGTTCGAAATTGAGCCGTGCTACGTCTATCACACGTTGAACGCCTATGATGACGGCGACGAGGTGGTGATCGAAGGCTGCCGGATGGTCGGATATATGGCCAAGGGAATGGTCAAGCCGCCGATACCGCAGCTCTATCAATGGCGGCTCAATCTCAAAACTGGCGCGGTTACTCAGACGCAGATTGACGATATCGGGATTGATTTTCCCAAAGTCCCTGACGCGCTTGTCGGACAACAGCATCGCTTTGGCTATTTTGCCCAATTCGGTCAGGCGGCCCCCACCGTCGAGGGCTATCACAAATTTGATCTGCAAACGGGCGCGCGCCAGTCGCATATGCTGGCCAAAGGCTGCACCGGCAGCGAAGCGTCCTTCGTTCCCGCACACAATGCGGCGGGCGAGGATGACGGGTATTTGCTGAGCTACATTTACGACGCACAGGAAGATGCGAGCCACCTCGCCATCCTTGATGCGGCGAACCTCTCCGATGATCCGATCGCCAAAATTCATCTGCCGGCCAGAGTGCCAGCGGGGTTTCATGGCAGTTGGATAGCCCATTAGGAGTTCGAAGAAACGCGAATTGGCACCAAAAATAATTGCTGATCGCATTGAGGGAGGGAAAACCATAATGACCACACTGACAAATAACGCGCGCCGTTTGCTCAAGGCCTCTGGTTCAGTTGCCGCCATCGGAGCTGCAATGATGGTCGCTCCGGCCGCCTATGCGCAGGATGCGGAGGCTCCGCTGGCGCAGGCCGAGAATGACAACCTCATCATCGTAACCGCGCGCAAACAGGAAGAATCGCTGCAAGACGTTCCCGTCGCAGTCGCGGTCATCAGCGGCGAAACCATCGACGATTTCCGGATCGACGAGGCCGCCGATCTTGTCAGCCGAATTCCCGCATTGTCAGTGCAGGTCGGCGGATCAGGCGCGGGTGCGCAGATCGGTATCCGCGGGATCAATTCCTCCAACATTTCAAACGCTTTCGATTCGGCGGTGGCCATCAACGTCGATGGTATAGCGGTCAGCACTCAGCGGATCCTGCAAACCGCGTTCTTCGATGTCGCTCAGGTCGAAGTCTTGAAAGGGCCGCAGCCGCTGTTCTTCGGCAAGTCAACTTCGGCAGGCGTGCTCACCATTCGCAGCGCCAATCCAACCCCCGATTGGGAAGTGGCCGGCAGGGCCTCGTATGAATTCGAAGAACAAGGTTATACCATTGGCGGCTATGTTTCGGGCCCGCTGACCGACACGCTAGGCATCAGGCTCGCCGCCGAATATCAGGATATCGACAAATTTGTCGAACTGCTGCCGATTGTTCCGGCGCAAGACCGCGACAAGGGGCTGACCAATTTTGTCGGGCGGCTAACCTTGGCGTTTGAACCCACTGATAATTTCGATGCGACGTTGAAAATCAATTACAACGAACAGCGTTCGGAAACACTCAACGGGTTCACCGATCTGTTCTGCGGTCCCAACAACGCGCCGGAACCTTCGTTCCTGGCCGTGTTCGGATTGGCCTTTGCGCCCACGCATGATTGCAACATCAACGACAATCGCTACCCCGGCCCGGATGGTCTCGCCAGCATTTCGGTTGTCCCGACCGGGCTCGACATTGGCAATCGTGACATCACTCAGGCGTTCAACGACACCGACCTGTTCTTGGCGAGCCTGGAGGCAAACATCGGACTTTCCGATACGCTCACGCTCACATTGCTGTCAGGTTATGTCGAGCTCGACAATATTTACAACGACACGTTCAACTCGACAGGTCAGACCGCCACGGGCGCCGCTGCTGGCTTTGCTGCTCCGTTCGTCAACACATTGGAACAATACACCCAGGAAATCCGCATCTCGAGCGATTTTGCCGGGCCATTCAATTTTCAGGTTGGCGGTTTCTACGAAAGCCGGGAGAGCGGCTTGTTGACCGCGCAAAATGCGTTTCTGCCGTCCATCGTGCTGGGCCCCGATCCAGCCACCGGGTTCACCTTTGACTGGCTGGCTGACCGTCCACTTTCCGCCGAAGCGATCTCTTTCTACGTCAGCGGCTCGCTCGATCTGACCGACACCGTCAATCTGTCGGGCGGGATACGCTGGACCGATGAGGAAAAGAGCACAACGATTGCATTCCCCTATGTCCACTCGTTCATTTCGGGTCCTCTAGGTGCGGTTCCTTCAGGCTTTTTCGCGGGTCCGATTGAATTCAGCGACAGCAACTTCTCGCCCGAAGTGGTGCTGAAATACACGCCAAACGACGATTTCAACATCTATGCCGCGTTCAAGACCGGGTTCAAGTCAGGCGGCGTTGACAACAACACCCTGCCGACCGGGGCGGTACTCTTGCTCAATGATTCGGACCCGGCGGTTGCCGATGCTGCAGCGGAATCTTTGCGGTTCGATTCGGAGACGTCGATTGGCGGCGAGATCGGTATCCGGTCGCAATTGGCCAATCGTTCGCTGACACTCAATGCTACCGTGTTCTATTACGTGTTCGACGATCAGCAGATCCAGAATTTTGATGTGGCGATCTTCAACTTTTCGACCTTCAACGCAGGGCAGACCACCACGCAAGGGGTTGACGTTGATTGGCGTTGGTCGACCCCGGTCGATGGGCTGACCATCAGCGGGGCGCTGTCTTATCTGGATGCCGAATTTACTGACACCTTCATTTCGGTTCAGGGGCTGGATCTCGATGGACGCGACGCCGCGCGGGCACCGCAATGGTCGGGCAATGTCGCGGTGGATTGGAATATCCCGATCAGCAATTCGCTCGAATTCGGGATCAATTCGGTGGTCGCCTATACCGACGACTATTTCACCACAACCACAAACCCTCAGGCATTTGATCCGGCAACCAACATCGGTGATCTGGTTCAGGATAGCTACTTTACGATTGATGGAGCGGTTTCAATCGGTGATCCTGACGGGAAATGGACGCTGTCGTTGATCGGCACCAATCTGACTGACGAAATCTTCATCAACACTTCGGCGCCGCCGCCGTTCGGCGCGCCGGGCACCGATGATCGGCTGGTGACGCTAAACCGCGGGCGACAAGTCTTTGTCGAAGTTGGCTTCAAGTTCTAATCGGGGCACTCTTCCCCCGATTGCCACTATGGGCGGATGCGATCCCTTGGGACGCATCCGCCTGTTTTTGGTCACCTTGAGAAAGCCCTGAAAAGACTATGTCAGAACATGATTACCGGGCACTTCGCTCTACCCCCGATGACAATCTTTGCTCTGCGAGACCGGGCGAAATCGCGGCAGAGCTGGCGGAACTGGACCGCAAGGTCGGATGGCTTATCATCAACCGCTACACCTACCGGCTGATGCGGATGTTGGGCCGGATAGGAGCGCCCGAATGGGATGCTTCCGGCCTCAGTATCGATCTCGATCCGGAGCTTTGCGCGGGCACGATCATGGTTTCGCCTGATGAGCGCAGCGGCAGCGGTGCATTGGTGCTGATCCACGGCGGCGGCTATGTGATTGGCAGCCCGCAAGACATCTTGCCCAAGGCAGCGTTTTTTGCACGGCAGCTGGGAGTGCCGGTGATCTGCGCCGGGTACCGCCTATCGCCAGAGGCGCGCTTTCCGGCACCGCTGGATGATTGCCATGCGAGTTGGCACGCCGTTCTTGCCCGGTCCGGTGATCTCAATATCGACCCCGGCAAGATCGCAATTGCCGGCTACAGCGCGGGCGGGGGGCTGGCGGCAAATCTGATCCACCGATTGCACGACGAAGGCGGCGTTCAACCTGCGGCGCAAGTGCTGGTCTATCCCATGCTTGATGACCGAACGGCGACCCGGCGCGAACTCGACAAACCGCGCCACAGGGTTTGGAGCAACCGCAACAATCTGTTCGGATGGGCAAGCTTTCTGGGGCAGCAGCCGGGGCAGGATTGCCCGGATTACGCGGTTGCGGCGCGGCGCAACAATCTGACCGGTCTGCCGCCTGCATGGCTGGGCGTGGGAACGTGCGACCTGTTTTTGGATGAGGATAGAGATTATGCTCAAAGGTTGATCGCAGCGAATGTCGAGACGATCTACGCCGAAGTGGACGGCGCGATCCATGGTTTTGACATGGGCGGAACCCCGCTTGGGAATGCCTTCGTTCAATCGCAAGTCGCCTTTTTGAAGAGGTTCGTCGTCTGAGAAGCCGCCAAATGGCGTTGCGGCGTTCCCCGCTATTTCTTTAGGCGGTGGCTGGTCACGCTCATCTCGCTCAAACTCTAGTCGCGCGGTTGAGTTGGATAGAATGCTGGCGGACTGAGGCGCGACGGCACTTGCCACGGTCTCTACGAATGTCTCGAATTGAAAAATTGCCTCTTCAAAAGGCTTTGGATGCGGAAATCACACTCAGATCTGGAAAGTTGAAACATGGCCCTGCCCTTTAAAAATCATCCCTATCTGACCGGTCACCACCAGCCGATGCGATTTGAGGCGCATGCACCCGATCTGATCGTCGAAGGAGATCTGCCAGCGGACCTCAACGGTGTGTTCTACCGGACCGGAGCCGAACCGCTTTACGACCCGCCAGAGGGCTATCACTGGTTCGACGGCGACGGCATGGTCTATGGGTTCTATTTCGAGGACGGCCGTGTCTCGATGCGCAACAAATGGGTGCGCACGGAGAAATTTGAGGCTGAATTGGCTGCAGGCAGACGGCTGTTCGGGGTGTTCGGTGACCCTTCGACCAGCGACCCCAGCGTTCATGGGATGCGGTACAACACTGGCAATACCAATATCATCCTGCATGGCGGCAAATTGCTGGCGTTGATGGAGGGCGCACCCGCGATTGAAATGGACCCGCGCAGCCTGGATACGCGCGACTATCTCGATTACGGCGGGACCATTACCGGCCCCTTCTCCGCTCATCCGACGGTTGACCAGTTCACTGGCGAAATGCTCAGCTTTGGCTGGATGATCAACGGCCCGATGGGCAAGCCCGAAATCCGCTATGACATCATCGACAAGACCGGCGCGGTGAAAAAGAACGTGCGTTTCGACGCGCCTTACATGAGCCTGGTGCACACCTTTCTGGTGACCGAAAACTGGGTCGTGTTTCCATTCAACCCGCTTGAGGTCAGTGTTGAGCGTGCGATGAGGGGTGGACCGCTCAATTCATGGGTCAAAGGCCGCAATTCCCGGCTCGCGCTGATGCCGCGCAATGGCGATACAGATCAGATCCGTTGGCTGGAAATGCCCGGCCGCCACATGTTCCATGAACTCAACGCCTGGGAAGAGGACGGCAAGTTGATCGCCGATGTTGCCGCGGCCAATGGCACAGCCCTGTTCCCCAATGACGACGGCACCCAGAACACCCATCTCGACACAACGCTGGAACTGCGCCGCTGGACCATCGACCTGACCGGCGCGAGCGATGAGGTGACAGAAGAAACGATCAACGACCGCGACATTCAGTTCCCGCGCCCTGATGATCGCCTGATGACCCGCAAAACGCGCCATGGATACGCCAACCTCAACCTCAATTCGATAGATGGGCGGGTCGATGGGATGGACGCGGTGATCCATTTCGACACCGATACGGGCAAGGAAGATATCTATCATTTCGGCAATGGCGCAGGCTGCGGCGAGTTCGTCTTCGCGCCAAGGATGGGGGCAAAGGACGAAGCCGATGGCTATGCCATGTCGCTCGTGCACCCGGCCAATTCGCACCGCACCGAACTGACGATTTTTGCGGCAAAGGACGTGGCGGCGGGCCCGATTGCTCGGGTGATCGTGCCTTACCGGATCCCCAGCGGGTTTCACTGCAATTATTACTCGGCGGATATGGCGCTGGCGGCGGAGGCGTTTGGCACCGCGCATTAGAGCGAGCTTCGACCGTCCAGCCTGCTTGCGCTTTGGGCGAATTGGGCGCAGTCAAATGGGCTGTTCGGGCTTATCGAGGTGTCATGTATGCGCGCAGAGAATGGGTTTTTGGGCGGTTTGTTGCGGTTCGCCGCGCTGATATTCGCAGCGGCGATCCTCGCTGCCGGGCCAGCAGCAGCACAGGCTGATGATAGCCAGATCGAACTTTCGGAAAAGCGCGGCAAATTTACGTTCTCTGGCTGGGATGGCCCAGAAATCACCGTGTGGACCTATGTTCCGGAAGGAATAGACCGGACTGCGGCCCCGATCGTGATGGTCATGCACGGTGTCAACCGCGATGGCTGGCGTTACCGCGATGAATGGATCGACAACGCCAAGCAAGGCGGCTTCATCGTCGTCGCACCCGAATTTTCGAACGGCAACTTCCCGCGCGCTGCGGGCTACAATCTGGGCGCGATGTTCGATGAAGAAACCGGCGCACCTCGCCCCGAAGCCCTGTGGAGCTATTCCGCTATCGAACCGATCTTTGATGAAATCGTCGCCCGGCTAGGGGGATCGCAAACGCATTACACCCTTTACGGCCATTCCGCCGGATCACAATTCGTGCACCGCTTTCTGTTCATGAAGCCTGAGACACGTGCCCGGCGTTACATAGCCGCCAATGCAGGATGGTACACTTTTGCCGATCCTGCCATCGCCTTCCCGTTCGGACTGGGGGGCACCGCTGCCACCGAAGAGGGTCTGCGTTTGGCGCTTGCCAAGGATGTCTTGGTGCTGTTGGGCGATCAGGATACCGACCCGAACCACCGCTCGCTCAACCGCAGCGAAGGCGCGATGCAGCAGGGTCCGCACCGGTTTGCCCGCGGAGTGGCCTTTTACGAAGCCGCCCGCGCCTATGCCGCACAGCGCGGATGGGAATTTGGCTGGCAAATTCGGCGCGTTCCCGGCGTGGCCCATTCAAATTCCGGGATGGCAGCGGGAGCGGTTGCGCTGATCGAATAGCAGGCGCTGCGGCTATCCCAGTTGCAGGCCCAGAGCCATTCCGCCAAGCCAATAGACAAAACCCGTTATCAAGGCGATTCCGACCAGATTGAGCACCAATCCTCCGCGCGCCATCTGACCAATCGTCACCACCCCGGTGCTGAAGGCGATGGCGTTGGGCGGGGTTCCAACCGGCAGCATAAACGCGCAGGTCGCCGCCAACGCGGCTGGAATCAAAAGACCCATCGGATCGACACCGACGCCCATGGCAACTCCGCCCAGAACAGGAATAAAGGTCGCGGCGGTCGCCGTATTGCTGGTGACTTCGGTCAGGAACAGCACAATCGTGACTACAGCAGCGATCAGCAGCACAGCCGGCAACGTCGCAAGGCCGGTAACCTGCTGGCCGAACCAATCGTCAAGGCCGGTGCCCGCCACCGCTCCGGCAAGGCTCAATCCCCCGCCGAACAGCAACAGCACGCCCCACGGCAGGCCGGTTTCGGCATCTTTCCAATCGAGCACCATCACATTGTTGTCGCGCCCGGGCAGCAGGAACAGCGCAAGGCCCGCCGCGATTGCAATGGCGGCATCGTCAAACCCGCCCAGCCACGGCGCAGCCGCACTGATCGCAGGAAATTCGGATAACAGGCCCGGCACGATCCACAGAAACGCCGCGCCCGAAAACACCAGCGCAACCATTTTTTCGCCCTGCGACATCGACCCCATCTTGGCAATTTCGCCTGAAATCAGCTGTTTGCCTCCTGGAATTTCGTCAATATCAAAGCGATACAGCACCCGTGTCATCAACACCCAGCCTATTGCGATGAAGGTGAATGCTAGCGGCACTCCCAAAATCATCCAGTCGACAAAGCCGATCTCTACACCCAGCTCATCGCTGGCATAACCTGCGATGATGGCGTTGGGCGGGCTGCCGAGCAGCGTGCCGAGCCCCCCCATGCTAGCCGACCACGCGATGGCGAGCACCAGACAGATCGCAAAATTGTCTATCTCAGGATTGGCTCCGTCGCCTGCCACTGCTGCGTCTTGGGTTGCCGAAGGACCCGCTCCGCCGCCGGACATCGCGCGCCCTGATACCAGCGCAAGGACCGAAAATCCGATAGGCAGCATCATCAAGGTGGTCGCGGTGTTAGAAACCCACATCGAAAGAAATCCGGTCGCCAGCATCATGCCCAGCACGATCCGGCGCGGCGACACCCCCACCTTACTTAGTGTAAACAACGCGATACGGCGGTGCAGCCCCCATTTCTCCATCGCAATCGCGATCAAAAATCCTCCCAAAAACAAGAACACTATGGGATTGGCATAGGATGCGGTGGTTTCTGAAACCGTCCGCTCCGTCAGCGCAGGCACCAGAATGATCGGCAACAACGACGTCGCCGACAGCGGCACCGCCTCGGTCATCCACCACACCGCCATCAGCGTCGCGATGGCAGCAACAACCCGGGCGTCGCCCGACATATCCGCCGAACCGAGCAGCGCATAGACCAATGCGGCAATCGCTAAACCACCAAGCCGATATGCCCAGATGGCTGAGGCCGGACGCCCGGATACTGTTTCACTCATGGTGCATATTCCTTGGCATCGGCCTCTGCAATTACGCGGCCAATCTGGTCGATCGCGGGCAGTTCTATGCTGTGCGGGTTAAGCAGAATGGCAATTGTCGGCGGGTCAAGGTGCTGCAAGACGCGTGGTTCTGCAGCCAATGCGGCTGCAAAATCGGTGTCATTGGCATAGGCGCCGGCAATAACCTGTTTGACCAGAGCCTCTGCTTCTTCCCTCGGCATATGATCGGCCAAAGCAAAGGCGATCCGCTGAGACATGGCAAATCCGCGCGTCTTTGAGATGTTTTCCAGCATCCTTGCCCGGTCAACCTCAAGCCCGCCCAGCAGCCGGTTCAGTGTCCGTGCTGCGGCTACGGAATCCACCGAGATCTCCTCGATCACGGGCGTCATGCGGGAGGTGTTGTCGCGTTCAAACAGATTGACGACATCATCGCCGAGCACTTCGGCCAGTCGCGGGATCGTGCGCCCGGCATGGACCAGGCTTTCAGGGGCGATGGGATTGCGTTTGTGCGGCATCGAACTGGACCCGACCACTCCAGCGGGCAGGGCCTCGCGCACTTCGCCTATATCGGTGCCTTGCAACAGGAACAGCTCCTGACCGATCCGTTGGTGCGATCGTGCGATCAGTCCCAGCACCAGCCCATATTCTGCCAGCACATCGCGGGTTCCATTCCAATCGGCGGCATAGGGAGCATCCAAGCCAAGCTCGGCGGCAAAGCTCTGTTCGACAGCAATCGCAGCATCGCCTAATCCGGAGTAATTGCCCACCGCGCCTTTCAGGATTGCCGAGCGCCGCAACCGGCTGCGCAAATTGGCAAGCCGTTCGCGGTGGCGGGCATATTCGCCGACCCACGCGCTGACCTTTTTGCCAAAGGTGATGGGCTGCGCATGCTGACCCAATGTCCGCCCGATCATCGGAGTTTGCGCATGTTCTGCGGCCAGCTGCGCCATGACCGCGAGGCTTTCAGCCAGACAATCATCCAGCGCGCCAAGCGAGCGGTCGACCTGAAGGATCGTGGCCGTGCCGTATATATCCACGGTGGTCGCGCCGTAATGCACATATTGATCGCCCATCGGCGACAGGCTGCGACGCCAGACGTTGAGCAGCGCCACCATCCGGTGGTTGACGGTCCCATATTCGGCGTCAAAGTCGGCCTCAGCGACCAATTCCGCGCGGGCATGGACAGTTATGTCCTGCGCGGCTTCGGCGGGGATGACGCCGTGCTGCGCCTGCGCGCGGGCCATGGCAGCTTCAACATCCAGAATGATCTGGGTCTGCGCCTCATATCCATAAAGATCGCGGACAGAGGCCGGCGAACACGCCGCAGCCCCCACCGGAACCGCGATCAGCGCCACCGCCGCGCAATGCATCAAGGCCGAACGCAGGACCGCCAGGCCCTTGGCAGAAATACTTGTCACAAATGCCCCTCTCCTCCCGCCATAGACCGCATTTATGCCATGTCCGTCAATCGCTCATGACGCAGCGGCTTTTGGTCACTACGATGCAAGGCAGCTATCGGCGAAGGGATCGTAAATTGGCGCGCACAGCAATTATTGTCGGGGCCGGTGTTATCGGGGTCTGCTCTGCCTATGCGCTGGCAAGCAGAGGCTGGAACGTCACGCTGATCGACCGAGAGAGCGGTCCTGCCATGGGAACCAGCCACGCCAATGGCGCGCAGCTGAGTTATTGCTTTACCGATGCGCTTGGCCGCCCTGAGGTGCTGGGGGCGTTGCCGCGTTTTTTATGGGGCCAAGGCGGCGTGACGTTCGGCGTCAGCCTGCGGCCCGATTATCTTGCGTGGCTGGCGCAATTCGCACGCAATTGCTCGGCGGCGCGGTTTCGCGAAAACACTTTGGCGGTGCTCGCTCTGGCGGCCCAATCGCGGGCAGCAATGGAGAGCCTGTGCGCTCACCACGATCTGCAATTCGGGCACCGGGTCGCTGGAAAGATTCATTTGCTTTATTCGGCAAAGGACATTGAGACTGCTGAAAAGCTACGCGCGATAAAGCACCGGGCCGGGTGCGAGCAGCAACTGGTGCCGCGCGCAGACTTCACCGCGCTCGACCCAGCCCTTGGCGGTTTGGACAGGGATGTGGTGGCGGCAATCTCAACTCCGTCCGAATTGGTTGGCGATCCCCTATTGTTCAGCCGCGCCTTGCTGGAGGTGCTGATTGCCGAATACGGGGTCAAGACCCACTTTGACGCAGACGTCGCCGCAATTGGCGGGGATGGCGGACAAGCCAGCGCCTCGCTGGCTAGCGGGGAACAGCTGAACTCCGATCTGGTGGTGGTCGCATCAGGCATCGACAGCAACCGCCTGCTCGCCCCACTGGGAGAAGCTGCGCCAATCCAACCGATGAAGGGTTATTCGTTTGAAATGCCGCTGACACCGGGCTCGCCAGCCCTGTCGGTGACCGATGCCAGACGGCGGCTGGTCTTTACCAATCTGGGCGACCGGATGCGGGTTGCCGGGGTTGCAGAGCTTGGCAACTGGACGCGCACGATAGACGCAGAGCGAATTGCATGGCTGATCGACGCGGCGCGCGAATGCCTGCCAGAGGGCGGCGATTATACCGAAGCCGGGAAGTTCTGGACCGGCCTGCGCCCCACCTCGCCCCATTCGCAGCCGATTATCCGGCGAGCCAGCAGGACACTGGCGATCAACACCGGACACGGCGCGCTGGGCTGGACGCTGGCGATGGGATCGGGTGAGCGTCTGGCCGATCTTCTGACTGAGTAGGGTTATTCCGCCGCCGCAGCAGGCATAGGCGTCTCCAGCATCACCTGCATCATGGCAATCGCTGCCTCACGCCCAATGCGGCGGATCAAGGCGCGGTCGGTCTCATCGCCAATTTCAAAGGTGATACCCGGCACTCCGTAAGTGTCATAGGCATAGGCCTTGGAAATTGGACGCCCGACGTCATGGCGCGCCTCGCGGTTGACCGTGTAGTCCGGCATCCGTTCCTGATACAGATTGAGCCAGTTGCGCGTGAACAATTCGGGATCGGTCGGCAGATCATCGGGGATCGTGTAGAATACATCCTTATTGGTCGAATGGAAATCAATCACCCCGCGCAATTGGCGCAGCGGATCGGCGGCGATTGAATCGAGCACACCTTTCATCAGGGCCGTCTCTGGCTGTGTGAACGGCCCCCAATCGCGATTGAGGTCCACTCCGCCAGTGTTGTGCCGCCAATGGCCGCGCACTACGCCATCAGGGTTGAGCAGCGGAACCATCAGCGTTTCAAACCGCGCGCGATAGGCCTGCGCCAGATCACTATCGCCCATGATCGTTTCGGCAAAGGCAAACATTGCCAGCGCTCCGGTTATTTCCGGGGGATGCTGACGGCCCACCAGCACCACGCTCTCAAGCGGAGTGGCGGCGGGATCGGCGATCCTGACGATCTCAATATCGCGCTGCTCCGCCGATTGGCCCAGCACGCTGCGGGTGAGAAATGGTTTTGCCGAATACCCGTCGAGCCACGCATCATAAACCGATGGCGGCAGGATTTCCTGTGCCGCGACGAACACCGGCTGAACGCCCGTCCGCAGTCTGATTTGAGCGGTGCGCGCGCCGCGTTCGCCCTCCACTTTGACATCATCGGGGGATACAGCGGTCCAGTTGACGCCGTCCGTGCTGGTCTTGGGCCAGTAACGATGGCCACAGGTTTCGTAATCGAGATTGATGGTGATCCGCGCCGCGCGCAGCGGCGTTATGCGAAAAGCATACCAGGCGCTGCAATTGATATCGCCCTCGTCTTCGGGCGCGATCATCAGATTGAATCGCTTGCCGCCGCTCGCGGTGCAGTGGGCATAGGCGCCAGTGGGAAAGTCCTTGTCGATGATCGCCGCATCGGCCGCGCAAGTCGTGCCGCTTTCGGCAGTGGCTAGCGCTTCATTGGCCAGCACCTGCGCAGGGCTCAGCCCCATCGACAGCACAACAAAACCCAACATAGACCCGCGCATCGGCACCACTCCCTGCAAAACCGTAACCAATCAAACCCCGATCAACAACCTGACCCCCACGATAGTCACAAGCGCCGCTGTGAGCCAGCGAATCCAGCGCAGCGGCAGAAACCGCACCGCCATCAGGCTGCCAATCTGCCCGCCCACGACTACCGCGATCAGCAGCGGAAGCGCCTCCACCATCGCGCCGCCAAACATTGCCGGACCATGCTTCGCCAATTGCCCGGCCAGCCCGAACAGCGAATTGACGAGGATAAACAGGCTCGCTGTGGCGGCAATCGCGCGGGCGTTGTGCCAGCGGGTGAGGTGCAGCAGCGGAGCGAGAAAAATCCCTCCGCCAATCCCGACCAGGCCGGCGAGAAACCCGATGGGAGCAGCGAGAAAGGGTATGGCCTTTGCAGCGACAGAGGGCTCACCCTGCACCGTTTCTTTGACCGGGATCATCATCGTTGCGCCGGTCAACACCAGACTTGCCCCAAGCAGCAGCAGGAATGTCTCGCGCTCAATCGGCACCATTCCGCCCAGAAACGCTGCGGGTGCGGCAAGCGCAGTCAGCACCAGCGCGCCTTTCCACGGCGTCACCCCCGCCCGCGCAAAGCGCAGCGTTGATCCTGCCACCACCGCAATATTGCAAGCGAGCGAGATCAGCGGCAAAATCCGGTAATCTATCCCTGATAGTGCCAGCAGCGCGGAATAGGTCGACCCGCCACCAAACCCCACGCTGGCATAGAGCACCGCGGTCAAGAAAAACGCCGCGGCTAGCAGCACGATTAGCGGCATCACCCGTGCTCCTTACCCGGCGAATCAGCCAAACTCAGGCGCTTTGCCGCGCGCCCGCTGCACCGTGGCAATGTTTGTATTTGTTGCCCGATCCGCAGGGGCATGGCGCATTGCGGCTGACATCCAGATTGGCATAGGGATTGTCGGTGTTCGCCCCGCCCGGCCCCGATCCGGCGCGCACACTTGCGGCGAGCGATCCGAACAATTCGGGCCGCAGCTCCGATCCATCGCCATCATTCGAATTGTCGAGCCCGGTCAGCGGGTCAATGTGGCCGGTCAGGAAATCGGGCAAATCAGGCAGCGCTTGCGCTTCGGGTTGAGCGATGCGCAGTTCGGATTTGAACAGCAGCTTGGTCACTTCCTCGCGCAAGGTATCGAGCATCGATTCAAACAGGCCGAACGCTTCGCGCTTATATTCGTTGATCGGCTGCTTCTGCGCGATCCCGCGCATCCAGATAACCTGCCGCAAAGCATCGAGCGTGGCGAGGTGTTCTTTCCAGTGGAAATCGAGCTGACGCAGCAGGATGTCCTTTTCGACCAGACGCCAGATGCCCGAATCGTTCTTGGCCATCTTGGCATCCATCATTTCATCGGTCTGGGTGCGGATGCGTTCTTCGAAGATTTCCTGATCGACCTCGTCTTCTTCAAGCCAATCGTCGATGGGTGGGGTCAGTCCGAATACGTCCTGCAGTTTTTCCTTCAGCCCGGCGACGTCCCATTGCTCGGGATAGGAGCCGGGAGGGCAGGTGCTGGAGATAATCGAATTGATCGTATCGTGGCGCATATCGACGACGACATCATCGACCGCCTCGCTGTCCATGATTTCCGATCTCTGTTCGTAGATCACCTTGCGTTGATCGTTCATCACGTCATCATATTGGACGACCTGTTTGCGCGTGTCGTAATTGCGCGCCTCGACCTTTTTCTGCGCGGTCTCAATGGCTTTGGAGAGCCATTTCGATCCAATCGCCTCGCCGTCTTCGAGGTTGGA
Organism: Qipengyuania sp. ASV99; assembly: GCF_047872805.1. Classification (NCBI taxonomy): domain Bacteria; kingdom Pseudomonadati; phylum Pseudomonadota; class Alphaproteobacteria; order Sphingomonadales; family Erythrobacteraceae; genus Qipengyuania; species Qipengyuania sp. ASV99. The sequence continues at coordinate 17,472 of NZ_JBLQUK010000016.1, forward strand.
ATTCATCATCTTGGAAAACAGCGTGTCAGGGCCAAAGATGCGCAGCAGATCGTCTTCGAGACAGAGGTAGAAGCGCGACAGGCCGGGGTCGCCCTGACGCCCTGAACGACCGCGCAGCTGATTGTCGATGCGGCGCGATTCGTGGCGTTCGGTGCCCAGCACGAACAGCCCGCCTGCATCGAGCACTTGCTGCTTTTCAGTGGCGACTTCTTCCCTGATCCGGGCAATCGCGGCGTCTTTTTCGGGGCCGTCTTCCATCTGGCCGCATTCATCATTGATGCGGAATTCGAGATTCCCGCCGAGCTGAATATCGGTCCCGCGCCCGGCCATATTGGTGGCAATCGTCACCGCGCCTAACCGACCGGCCTGCGCCACGATATGCGCCTCGCGTTCGTGCTGGCGGGCGTTCAGAACCTCGTGCTTGACGCCTTCCTTGTCGAGGAACTGGCTGAGCAATTCGGATTTCTCGATCGACACCGTGCCCACGAGGATCGGCTGACCAATGCGCGATTTTTCGGCAATGGCTTTGGCAATCGCCTGAAATTTGTCGAGCGTGTTCTTGTAAAACTCGTCTTCCTCATCGATCCGTTGGACTGGAACATTGGTCGGGATCTCGACGACATTGACCTTGTAGATGTCCCAGAATTCCGAAGCTTCGGTGGCGGCGGTGCCGGTCATGCCGGAAAGCTTGGGATACATGCGGAAATAATTCTGGAAGGTGATCGAAGCCATGGTCTGGTTTTCCGGCTCGATCTTGACGCCTTCCTTGGCTTCAGCCGCCTGATGCAGGCCGTTTGACCAGCGCCGGCCATCCATCATGCGTCCAGTAAATTCGTCGATGATAACGACCTTACCGTCCTTCACGATGTAATTAACATCGCGCTTGAACATGTGAACAGCCTTGAGCGCCTGATCGAGATGGTGAACAACCTGCGTATTCTCGATGTCGTAAAGGTTCTCTGTCTCGAGCAAGCCTTTATCGAGCAGCATCTTCTCAACCGCTTCCAGCCCATCTTCGGTCAGCTGGATGTTCTTGGACTTTTCATCCTTTTCATACCATTCTTCGGGGATTTCTTTGGCGACCTGATCCAGCTTTACATAAAGGTCGGATTTATCCTCGGTCGGGCCGGAAATGATCAGCGGCGTGCGCGCTTCGTCGATCAGGATCGAATCCACCTCATCGACAATCGCAAAATTGAACGGCCGCTGCGCCATCTGGCTGCGCTCATGCTTCATATTGTCGCGCAGGTAATCAAAGCCGAATTCGTTGTTGGTGCCGTAAGTGATGTCGGCATTATAGGCGTCGCGCTTACCAGATTCAGGCATGTTGGGCACGATCACGCCGACAGTCAGGCCGAGCCAGTTGTAAAGCTGCCCCATCCATTCGGCATCGCGCCGGGCGAGGTAATCGTTAACGGTCACGACATGGACGCCCTTGCCCTCGATCGCGTTGAGATAAGTCGCCAGCGTCGCCACCAGCGTCTTACCTTCACCGGTCCGCATTTCGGCAATCTCGCCGCGATGCAGCACGATCCCGCCGATCAACTGCACATCGAAATGCCGCATTCCCAGCACCCGCTTCGACGCTTCGCGCACAGTTGCAAAAGCTTCGGGCAAGATGTCGTCCAGCGTGCTGCCGCTGTCGAGTTGCTGGCGAAATTTGTCGGTCTGCGCTTTCAGGGCATCGTCCGACAACCCTTCAATGATGGTTTCGAGCGCGTTGACCTTATCAACGATCTTGCCGAGCGATTTGACGTAACGATCGTTCGATGAACCGAACACAGATTTGACGATAGTGTTGAACATGGGCGGTTAAACCTTTGAATTTGTACCTGTAAGGCAAGGGTGCCGCGCTGCGCGGAGCCTGCCCGAATGCAGAAATGGGATGGGGGTCTGCGCCGGTCATTGCCGGGCGAAACAACAGCAAACTATGCGGCTGCGCTATTCCAGCGCGCGCTCACTGCCAAACACGATTGGTGGACGCAAAGCGGCAGGCAGGCGGCGCTGCGGCTGTTGTTTCTCGCGGGCGCGGCAACGGATGCTGCGTTGCTGGGCGCGCACCGGGCAAATGCAATTCTCGCTCGCTAAAGTGTCGTTTGCACGGGCAAACGCGCGCGCGTCGAACACCATGGTTTCCAGCGAAGACGCGCTGGCAGGCGCATGCAGCGCAGCAAAGCCGCTGAAAAGGGCAAACAGAGTAAGCAGATGGCGGCGCATCATGATCGCGGACAGATAGTGCATCCTGGGCTCTACGTCCACCTTTGCCCATGCAGTTTTCCAACGCGCGCGGTTTGCGATGCGAGCAAGCACATTTGGGCGTTTACCGGGCCGCCATGCCGACTTATTGCGCCGCGTATGGAAATTGAAATTTCGCCGCTCGCTCTGCCCTTTCCCGACATGCCGCCGATTGCCGGGGTGAAGCTGCGCGTGGCGCGGGCGCACTACAAGGAATGGGACCGCTGCGACCTGACCTTCGCCGAATTCGATGAAGGCACCAGCGTTGCGGGCGTGTTCACCAACAGCGCTTGCGCCTCATCCGAGGTTGAGCTTGGCCGCGAGGCGGTGAAATCCGGAACGGCGCGGGCTTTGATCGTCAATGCGGGTAATTCCAACGCCTTCACCGGCTATCGCGGGCGCGACGCGGTGGAAGCGATCACGGCGCAGGTCAGCGAAGCGTTGGGATGCGCAGCCCAGCAGGTGCTTGTCTCCTCCACCGGGGTGATCGGCGTACCCTTGCCCAAGGAAAAGGCGCGCGCCGGAGTTGCCGCCGCAATCGCCGCTGATCCTTGCGGGTGGGAAGATGCCGCCAACACTATCGGCACCACCGACACTTTCGCCAAGGGCGCGTATGCCTCTGCGATGATCGGCGAAACGCAGGTAGAACTGTGCGGGATCATCAAAGGATCAGGCATGATCGCTCCCGACATGGCGACGATGCTGGGTTATATCTTTACCGACGCCAATATCGCGCCCGCTTTCCTCCAGGAATTGCTGTCAAGCGCCAACTCCCGCACATTTGGCTGTATCACGGTGGACGGAGACACTTCGACCAGCGATACCGTGCTGGCCTTTGCCACCGGCATGGGGGGTCACGCGCGCATAGAAGGGTGGGACAGCCCCGGCGCCGATGCCTTTGCCGCCGCGCTGAACGACATCTGCCGCAGCCTCGCGCAATTGGTGGTGCGCGACGGCGAAGGCGCGACCAAATTCATTACAGTGAGAGTGTCGGGCGCAGTCAGCGATGACAGTGCGCGCCGCATCGCGCTGTCCATCGCCAATTCTCCGCTGGTGAAAACAGCGATTGCGGGCGAGGACGCCAATTGGGGCCGCGTGGTCATGGCGGTCGGCAAGGCTGGCGAGCCTGCCGACCGCGACCGGCTCTCCATCGCATTCGGCGGTGTCTGGGCCGCCCGCGACGGGATGCCGGTCGATGATTATGACGAGTCCCCGGTGGCGCTGCACCTCAAAGGGCAAGAGATCGACCTCGCGGTCGAACTCGCCATTGGCGAAGGCAGCGCGACTGTGTGGACCTGCGACCTGACCCACGGTTACATTTCCATCAACGCGGATTATCGCAGCTAGGATGGACAATAATGGAATGACCTCGCTCGACATTGAAATTCGTGATTTGCTGCGTTTTGCCGCTCGGCGGTCAATCCTGCCCCGGTTCCGCGCGCTGGCCGCCAGCGAGATCGAAATGAAGGGCAAGGACGATCCTGTCACTGTGGTCGACCGCGAGGTGGAAACCTTTCTGACCGAAGCGCTGACCAAACTCGCGCCGGGTGTCGCCGTGGTGGGAGAGGAAGCCGCCGCCGCCGATGCTGAGGTGCTCGATCACCTTTCCGGGCAATGCTGGATCATCGACCCGCTGGACGGCACGGCCAATTTCACCGAGGGCAAGGAACCGTTCGGCATTATCGTCGCGCTCGCCGATGCAGGAAAGGCGGTTGCAGGTTGGCTATATGATCCTAATTCCGACCGGCTGTGCCATGCAAGGGCGGGCGAAGGTGCCTATGTCAACGGCGAAAGAATCGTCGCAAGAACAACCGGACTGGAACGCCCCATCACCGCCGTCAGCCGCATCTTTTTGACCCCGGAGCAATCCGCAGTGGTCGATGCAAAGCTCGCCCCGCATTACACGCTGGTCGACATCCCGCGCTGCGCCGCTGAGCAATATCCGCGCCTAGCGCTCGGCGAAAACGACGTGTCGAGCTTCAAGCGAACATTTGCCTGGGATCATGCGGCGGGGGTCTTGTGGCTTAATGAGGCAGGCGGAAAGGCCGCGCGGCTCGACGGTAGCGAATACCGCGTCGATGAACACGGTAAGCCCGGTCTGGTCGGCGCCTCCAGCCCCGCAATTTGGGATGAATTTGTGGGCCGGGTGCTCGCCTGACGCGGCAACCCCCGGCCCTCGATCAATACGAAATTAAAGCTCGCTTTCGATCCATGATTTCAGCTGGCTTTTGGGCGCAGCGCCGACCTTGCGCGCGACCGCTTCGCCGTTCTTGAACAGCACCATCAGCGGGATCGACTGCACGCCCATTTCCGCGGGAATGCCGGTGTTTTCCATAATGTCCATCTTGGCGATGGTGACCTGCTCGCCCAGTTCTTCGCTGATTTCCTCAAGCGCCGGAGCGATCATTTTGCACGGCCCGCACCAATCCGCCCAGAAATCGACCAGCACAGGCTTGTCGCTTTCCAGAACATCGGTCTTGAAATTTTCATCGGTGACGGTGACAGTGGCCATATCGGCTTCTCCATAAGTTTCGTTGTGTAGCAACTAGGGTGGCAGCGGGTTTCACTCAATAGGTTCGGGCGTATAGCTTTCCTGCGCCTCTCCCAACCGATCCTTTTGCCGGTTCAATATATCAGCCGGGATTGCGAACAGACGCGGCGTCTGAGTGTAGAGGATCGCGGCGCGGATGGTGCGGCCCGGATAGATCGCCTCCAGCGCACCGACATAGGCCGCCATCTGGCGCAGCGTCGCCGCTGGAATCGCTTCGAGCGTGACGGGTGGCCGCCGAGTGGTCTTGAAATCCACCACAGTGACCATGTCCGCCCCCACCAGCAGCCGGTCCGCCGTGCCCGCAACCACCACGCCGCCGACGTTTGCCGCCAGCGGCACTTCGGCCAAAGCGTCGCCCAAAAATATTGCGGCAAATTCCGGCTCCGCCAGCACCGCCAGCGCGCTTTCCAGCATCTCAGTGCGAATTTCGGAGGAAAGGTCGCCAGCCTGCCGCGTCAGCCACGCTTCTGCGGCTGAGCGACGGCTGTCCGCATCAAGATCGGGCAAACGTTCGAGCAATCGGTGGATCAATGTCCCCCGGCGCGCCGCAATTGCCGCTGCATCGGGCGCAAGCGGCGGGTCGGCACCCCGTTCTTCCCCCGCGCCGCTGGGCGCAAGCGGTTTGGGCGGGCGCGGCTCTGGACCGATGGGGGTGTTCAGCCAAGCGGGGACATCCACGCTGGTATGCACCACATCACTCTTAGCGCCCGTCGTCAGCGGATCGGCCCGCACGCCCCATTCACGCCGCGCGCCCCAGATCGGATCGGCGAGCAGCGGGCTGTCGAACATCGGCTCCAGATGCGCATACCAGCTGTCTTCGGGGACGCCCTTTTTCGCTTCCTTCGGGCCCAGTGACCCACCGATGAACAGCGCTTCTTCCGCGCGGGTCATCGCCACATAAAGCAGGCGCCAATGCTCCTGCATTTCCGTGACCGCTGCCTGTTCCGCCGCAGCGCGAACTGGGCCGACCTGCTGATCCTTTTTCAACGGAGGCAACGGAACCTTGCGCGCATCCTTTTCATCTCCGCCCAAAGGATCATCGCGCAATTCAAGATCCCGGCTCTGACCCGGTTTACCGGTCGCATCGGCCAGGATGACGATCGGACGCTGCAATCCCTTTGATCCATGGACGGTCATCACCCGCACCTGACCACCCGCGCTGTCGGGATCGCGTTTGAGCTCCCCCTCGCCCGCGTCGAACCATTCGATAAATCCCGCAAGGCTGGGCGTGTGCGCGCTCTGATAGGCAAAGGCAGCGTTGACCAGTTCGTCAATCGGATCGTTCGCCTCGCGCCCCAGGCGCGCAACCAGAGCGCGCCGCGACTGCCATGGGCCGGTCAGCAGCCAAGCGAGCAAAGCCTGCGGTGTTTCAAAATCCGCCCGCGCCAGCAGGTCGCGCAATTTCGCGTTCGTCTGCGCCACCAGCGGATATTCAGAGGCGCGCAAATGGTCCCATAACGGCAATTTGGGCGCGCGGGGCACATGCTCTAGCAAATCATCCTGGCTCCAGCCGATGAGCGGCGAGGCGAGCAGATTGGCAAGGCTGAGATCATCGAGTGGTTGCGCAGCAAAGCGCAGTGCCGCCAGCAAATCCTTCACCGCGAGCGGCGCGCCCAGCCGCAGGCGGTCAACCCCGGCCACCGCCACCCCTTTGGCGTGCAGTTTGGCAACAATCTCTGCAGCAAGTTGTTTGCGATGCCGCACCAGCACCATGATGTCGCCCGCGCGGGCATGGCGGCGCTCGCCTTTTTCGAGCACGAAAGGCTCTTCATCGCTGACCCAGCGGCGGACCTGTTCAGCGATTTGTTCGGCCAGAACAGTGTAATGCGCGGGTAGCCAACCGCGCTCGTCATCAGTGTCTCCGCCGCCTTCGCCTTCGTCTTCGGCTTCTTCGGCACCTGCGGTTACGGGGTTCCACAGCGTCACCAGTCCCGCTCGGTCATCGCCGACATGTTCCTTAGGCGCTTCGATCAGCCCGAATTCGCCGTGTCCGATCGCTGCGATAGCCCGGTTGACGAAATCCAGCACTGGGAGCGAGGTGCGGAACGAGCGACCCAGATCCAGATCATTCCACGTCGGTAGGCGGCGGTTGTCGCGCATTTCATGGGCATGCGCCCGCGCTGCATTGATGCGCGCCTCAACCTTGCGCTTCGCATTCGAGAAATTCTCCGGACTGGTGCCCTGAAAGCCAAAGATCGCCTGTTTGTAATCGCCCACGGTAAAGATGGTTCGCAGATGATCGCCGCGCGCGCCCTCGCCGCTGAAAAAATCGTCAATCAAGGCGAAGACGATGTCCCACTGCGCAGCGTTGGTGTCCTGCGCTTCGTCGATCAGGATGTGGTCGAAACTGCGGTCAAGCTTGTAACGGATCCAGTCCGCTGCGGTCGCTGAGCCGAGCAAATGCGCAGCCATGCGGATCAGGTCGTCAAAATCGAGCAGTCCTTCGCGCGCCTTTGCTTCCTCCCAGCGCAGCGCAAAAGCGCGGCCAATTTCAAGCGCGGGGGTAAGGAAATCGGCGAGCGCCAACAATGCGCGGCGGTCATTTACCATTGCCACAGCTTGCGCGATCATATTTTGCCAATCGGGCAACCGGGGTTCATCCTTGGTCGGATTTTTCATGGCCCGAATTTCTCCGTCCTTTTTTAGAACGGTGTCCAGAAAACCGCCAAGCGCGTCTGATCTTTCGGGAATGTCCAAGTCTAACCAGCTGGTGATGAAAGCCGCAGTTTCCGCCCCCAATTTGGCTTTCCATTGCTGCATCAAAGGCAGCATTGCTCGCAATTCAGCATCGGGGAAGAAATCAGGACCGAGCCCCTCCGTCACCCAATCCTCATCGGCATCGCTGGGCATATCGAGCAGCCGCAAAACCCGCGCGCGCATCGGCGGTTGCCAACCAGCGGTCCCGTTCCACAGCTCGTTCGCTCCGGCGCAGCGCATCAGCCAATCGCGCAGCGCCGCGGGTTCCTTTACGCGGGCAAAATCGCCGACCGCCTCGATCAGCGCCGCATCCCCGCGCGCCTCTGCATCAACCAACATTTCGGCGAGCACTTCGCGGGCGAGCAAGCTGCGGTCACGGTCATCCATTGGGCGTGCGCCAGGTGGCAAGCCCGCTTCCTCGGGGAAATTGGCGAGCAACCACTGCGAGAACGCATGGATCGTGTCGATCCGCAGACCGCCGCCAGGGCAATCGATTACGCTGGCAAACAGCGTCCGCGCGCGCGCCTGAGTTTCGGGGTCAACCTCTGCACCCAGATGCGCCAGATCCTTGCCCAGCCGCCCCGGCTCCAGCCGCACCCAGCGCGCCAGCACGTCATTGATGCGGTTCGCCATTTCCGCCGCACCTGCCTTGGTAAAGGTGAGGCACAATATCTGTGAGGGATCGACACCCGGGGTCAGCAGCAAACGCAGAACGCGCGCCGACAGCACCTGCGTCTTGCCCGTTCCCGCCGATGCAGATAGCCAGACATTGTCGCGCGGATTGGCGGCGGCAAGTTGATTGTCGAGCAGTTTGAAAACCGCACCGCTCATGCTTCATCTCGCTGCTGGTTGCTCAAACGGATCGCCCATTCTTCGAGCCGCATCAGTTGATCATAATCGGAATAGCCGTCGTAATCGGGGTTTTCCTTGGCAGTAAACGGGGCATCGCCAAGCAGATATTTGCTGATCGCCTCGTCAAGGAAATCAGCATGCCGGGGCAAGAATTCCTCGGGGGTAAGGCCGGTGCGTTTCTTGTTAATCTTTACTGGTTCCAGACGATAACCAAAAGCGTCCTTGTCCTTGTCCTTGTCCTTGCCCAGCGACCAGAATTCAAACTTGCCAGCCTCGCCGCTGATCGCGCCTTGGGAAAACGCGCCATCGCGTGCAATCAGGCCGAGTAGCCCCATTTGCATCGCATAGCCCGCGACCACCTGTTTCATCTTGGGCGGAGGACCGGTCTTGTAATCGACAATCGCCAATGTCCCATCGGCCAGCCGGTCGATCCGGTCGGCGCGCCCGCGCACCGTGATGCCTTGGACCTTCATCGCGCCGTCAGCTTCGGATGCTATCACGCTGCGGCCCTCGCCCTGCGCGTTGTCAATCCATTGCCCGAACGTTTCAAGCGCGGCGAGTATGCGCGGCTGCCATAGTCCCGTGAACAGCGGATGCAGCCGGGCCTCGGCAAATTTGCGCGTGGCAAAAGGCACCAGCGCCAGGTCCGGCTGAACCGCGCGAGCCCTGTGCCAAGCCTCCAGAATTTTATGCACCAGAGTTCCGCGCAAAGCCGGGTCGTCAAAAGGATCCGCTGAAAGGGGCCCAAGTTTGCTCAGGCCAAGGATTTCCTGCGCATAGAATTGATATGGGTCGCCGCGCAGCCGGTCGAGCGCGGTGACTTTGACATCGACTTTGCGAAGGCGGCCATCAGGGCGCGGCATCGGGCGCGGATATTCCGGCGCAGGATCAGCTTCGCGGTCGAGCAGCGCCAGCATCGCAGGAATGCGCGTTTCGCGGTGCGCATCGGCTGTTTTTCTGCCAAGCAACGCCTCAACCCGCAGCAGGAACCGCGACGGCAGCGTCGGCCCCTCGGCATCGCGCTGCGCCCGGCTGAGCACCACTTCGGGCGCTCCCAGCGCTCCGGCAAGATCATGCGCTGACAGGCCAATACGATACTCCGCCCCCGGCACGCCGAGCGCACGCAGAACACCCGGTGCAAGCAACGCATCGCCGCCCGGTGCCTGCGGCCAGCTCCCTTCGTTAAGGCCGCCGCAAATCACCAGATCGGCGCGGGTCATGCGCGCTTCGAGCAAGCCATAGATCGCCACGCGCGGATGCCCGCCATAGGGCGGGCGCACGGCAATTTCGTCCATCGCATCGCGCAGGACATCAGCGATGTCAGCGGGCGCGGCGATCGTGCCAATGTCCCTAGCGAGGCGACGCAGATCCTCGACCATTGCGCCAAGCGCGCGGCCATCTTCGCGTGACCAGACCGCTTCTCCCGCCAACGCCTCAGCAGCCATGGCAAGCCGGTCAAGCGCATCGGCCAGCCCCATTGCGGCACTATCATCGATCAAAGGCGCAATGACTGCTTCGGCTTCGTCCCACCATTCTGCCACCCCGCCGCCGCGCGCGATTTCGCGCAAAGGTGTCAGCCCGGGCGCGGGTGTCTGCCTGCGCAATCGGCGGTCAAAGACGCGCAGGGACCGCAGCCACTCCCGTCGCGCCTCATCATCGCCCTTGCGCACCAGCGGATGGGACAGCGCAGCGATCACCCGCACCGGATCGGGACCATGCGACACCAGTTCCGCGAGCAAGCCGAGCAGCCGACCCGCGGGCGTCAGCGATAGCGTCTGGCCCGCGCTGTCGTCTGCATCGATATTCCAGCGCGCCAGATGCTGCGCCACCCGCCGCGCCAACGACCGATCTGCGGTCATCACGGCGACGCGCTTTTCCGGCGTCTCCAGCGCTTCACGCACAATCAGCGCGATGGCCTGCGCTTCCTCTTCGCCAGTCGCGTTGGTCATGATCCGAACGCCCGAGAGACGGCGCTCGTCAGAATCGAGGTCGATCCATGCCTTGCTCGCTTGCGGCGGCAGGAACAGCGAACTGATTGCACGGCTGCGCGCTGGCGGTGCGGCGGACAATCCTTTGCGGTGCCATGGGCGCACCTCGGCGCGCGCCACTCCCATCCGCCCAAGCAGCAATTTGAGATGGTATTGCGGATGGGTCAGCGCGTCGCGCGCGCCAAATGTCTGACCGCCCGGTTCGGGCGACGCGCCTGCCCGGCCCAGCTCTGCCCATGCATCTTCGCTCAAGGAAAGATCAAGATCGGGCAACACCACCGCGCCGCCCGGCAATCCAGCAATGACCCGCAGCATCCGCGCCAAGGCCGGGGAAGCACTGGTAACGCCGGCAGCAACAATCGGAGCTTCAGGCGGCGTCTCACGCCATTTGCGCGTGGCCCGCGCGAACAGCAAATTGCGCCGGGTCGCAGCATCGACTGCTCCCAGTTCATCCAGCCGCCCGCGCCAGCGCGCCTGCACCCGGGCAAACAGGCGCAATGAATTCTGCCAGTGACCCGACAAGTCGCCAAGCATGTCGAGCACCGATTGGCTGGTGAGGTCTTCGGGCGCTTTTTCCTCGACCAGCAACCGATCCATGACCCGCGCCATTTCGCGCGCCAGCCGCAATCGCGCCGCGCCCGGCAGCGGCGTGTCGCCCTGCGCAGCGTGTTCCAGCGCGATCAGTTCGGCAATTTCGAGCCAGCGCCGGGTCGGCTCCACAGCCGGAGGAATATCGCTCGCGCCCAAGGGATCGAGCAGCGCGCCCAATGCCTCATCAAGATCGAGATCACCGACCGTCACCATGCGCGGCATCAACATGCCCGCCGCACCGGTCGCGCCGCAATGGCGAATGAAGGCTTCGGAAATGGTGCGCGCCGCACGGCTGCTGGGCACCAGTAAGGTCAGCCGCGCCAGACCCAAATCCTGCTCGCCGTAGCGCGGCACCAGACCCGCAACGAGCGCATCAGCAAACCCGCGATGTGCGGCGATTGAGTAAACCGAAAGCGCGGCGCCCTCACCCATTGCGCAGCGCATATTCGGTCGGCGCAATGGCCTGCGGCGTGCCGACCTCGAACCACAGCCCGGTGAACGGGACGCCGTAAAGCCGCCCTTCCTCGATCGCCCGGTTCCACAAGATGTTGGTCGAAAATTTGCCTGCCGGTGCATCGCGCAGCAGCCGCTGCGATACGAGTTGAATGCCGGTGTAGATAAACGGTGCGATCCGGCCTCCGTGGCGGCGCGAGATTTGACCCAGCGGGTCCATGTGAAAATCGCCCGGCCCATCGAAATTGGCCGCGCGTGCATGACTCACCACCAACAGCAGCGCGTCCATTCTTGCCGGGTCCCACCGCGCCGATAGTTCGGCAAAGGCATTGCCGGGACCGTCGATCCAAATGTTGTCGGCGTTGAGGCAGAAAAACGGATCGGGCAGGAGAGCGCGCGCCTTGATCAAACCGCCGCCGGTTTCCAGCAATTCGCTCCGCTCATCGGAAATCGTGACCCGGGGCATCACACGCCCGGTCACATGCGCCTCCAGCGCATCGGCGAGATAATGGACATTGACCACTGTCCGCGTCACTCCTGCTTCGGCCAGCCGGTCCAGCGCGTGGTCGATCAAGGGCTTGCCCGCGACGCGCACCATCGGTTTGGGCGTGGTGGCGGTGAGCGGGCGCATCCGCTTGCCCATCCCCGCCGCCATCACCATCGCAGTGTCAGTCACCAATGCTGCCGCGCCGCTCATACGATCGTTCCTCCGCCGCTGCGGCGCAAGTTTTCGGGTATGTTGGCGTCGAACCAGCGCGCGACCGGCTCCAGCGCGGGATGCGCCAGATCGCGTTCCATCGCGGCCCAAACGCGCGGAATCAGCGAAAGATAACGCGGTTTGCCATCGCGCCGATGGAGGCGAGTGAATATACCGACGATCTTGGCGTTGCGCTGCGCGCCAAGCCGCGCATAATCACCGCCAAATTCGTGGTCGGCACCGATGCTGGCCGTGTAACGCGCCAGCATTACAGCCTCCAGTTCGACCGGAACATCGCGGCGCGCGTCCTGCAACAATGAGACAAGATCGTAGGCCGGATGACCAACCAGCGCGTCCTGAAAATCAATCAGCCCTTGAGGTGAGTGGGGCGATCCATCCAGCAGCATGATGTTTTCCGCATGATAATCACGTAGCACCGTAACCCCCGGCGATTGCCGCGCTGCAAGCGGGACCAGCACCTCGCGCCAGGCGGCTTCGAAACCGGTCTCGTCCACCTTCAGTGCAATCGCGGGGACATACCACTGCGTGAACAGCAAGGCTTCGCGCAGATAAGTGTCGATATCATAGGGCGAAAACGGTCCCGGCGGCAGGCGGTGCAGTTCAACCAGCGCATCAATCGCGCTTTCATAGGCGGCCAGTTCATCTTCGGGATGCGCATCGAGCCAGTCGCGCATCCGGTCCTCGCCAAAATCCTCGATCAGCAGCCACCCTTCTCTTGGATTCTGGGCCAGAATCTCGGGTGCGCGCATCCCATTGCCGCTAAGCCACTGGGCAACCAGTAAAAACGGCTGCGGGTCTTCCTCTGGCGGCGGCGCATACATCAGCATTGCAGCCGCGCCATCACCGCGGCGCAGGCGGAAGTAACGGCGGAACGAGGCATCACCGGGGATCGCCTCAACCGCTGCCCCACCCCAGCCCGCACGCCTTACAAACTCGATCAAACCCTCAGGCAAATCACTCATGGCATTCGCCCTAGCCAATCGGCCCCCGATTTCACAGTCGCAATCCGGCCTTGGTCCGCAGTTTCGAGGCGAATGGAAAGACACGCCGCTTCATGCGCAAATCCGCCAGCATGATCCGGCCATTCAGCGATCAGGGCCGCCCCTTCGCGGTAATCATCCAGACCGATTTCGGCGACTTCATAAGGGCTCTTGAGCCGGTAGAAATCGGCATGGACGATCGGCAGTCGCAAGGGCGGTGCATCGTAGGTTTCGATGATAGTGAAAGTTGGCGAAGGAACTTCTCTAGGATAACCCAGTGCCGCGATAATGGCCCGTGCCAAAGTGGTCTTGCCGCTCCCCAATTCCCCTTCAAGCGCTGCGACATCGCCGGGGCGCAGCTGCGCAGCGATGCGCGCGCCAAACGCTGCCATCGCCGCCAGATCAGGCAAGTCGTGGCGCGCGCCCCCGGTCACGGCAGGGTGATCGCTGCAACCGTGCCCACGCCCTTTTCACTCGCGAGTTCCAGCATGCCGCCATGCGCTTCAACCAATTGCCGGGCCAGTCTGATCCCCAGTCCGGTGGCCCTTCCCGGCTCTTCACCTACCTCTTCACCGGGCGCGGCGCGGCTGGCGAGATCGCCCTGCGCACGCGCCAGTTCGTCGGCTGTCATCCCTGCCCCATTATCAGTAATCACAATCATCGCGCGCCAATCATCGCCTGCGCCCGGCGGGGGTATCTCGATCACGATCTTGCCGCCGCGCGGCGTCCCGGCAATGGCATTGTCGAGCAGATTGCCCACCGCCCGGCCTAGTTGGCGACGATCAGCATCGACCGTGCGCCCGCGCCGCCCTTTCAGATCAAGCCCAAGCCCGGCGGCGACAATCACCTGTTCGCGCTCCCTCACCATCGCGGTGAGGAACACCAGCAGGTCGATCTCCTGCTTGTCGATGGGCAGCAATCCCGCCTCGCTCTGCGACAGGTCGAGAACATTTTCGACCTGTTCGGTCAGCCGCGCGGCGGAGGTCAGGATCGCATCAACATATTCACCTGCCTGCGTGCCAATCTCGCCCGCCGCTCCGCTTTTGAGCAGCTCGGCAAAGCCGCCGATTGAGGTCAGCGGGGTGCGGAATTCATAGGACATATTGGCGAGGAAGCGGGCTTTCACCGCATCCGCCTCTTCCAGCGCAACCGCGCGTTCGCGCAGCGCCGTTTCGGCCTTCTGCGAATCGGTGATATCGAGCACGGTCAGCAGGCCATTGCCATCGGGCAGCGGCACCCCTGCAAACCTCAGCGTGCGTCCATCGTTCAGCGCCACCTGCCCCTGCTTTTCGCGCCGATCAAGCGTCGCGGCACGCACCACGCCGCCGATCAATTCCGCTTCCTCTGGCCGCGCCAGATTGCGCGCGATGGCTTCGAGCAGCGCCTCTGCGGCGGGATGCGTATCGAGAAACTCTCCGGACAGTCCCCATGTCCCGGCAAAGCTGCGGTTCCACAATTGCACCGAACCATCAGGCGCAAAGATGGCGAGCGCTTCAATCAGGCTGTCGAGCGTGGCGGTGCGGGTGCGCAGCAAAGTGTCGCGGGTCGCGGACAAAGCGAGCTGTTCGGTGCGATCCTCTGCGATCATCACCAGCCCTCCGTCGGGCATGGGCTGGGCAACGATCCGCAGATGCGTGCCTCCTGGTAGCGGCCAGTTCTCCTCCTGCAATTCGGTGCTATCGAACCATGCTCGGTGTTCGCGGCGCCATTCGGGAAAGTCGCGGACTTCGGGCGTGCTGCCATGCTCACGAGCATCGGAGAGGAACCGTTCGAACGCGATCTGCGCCTCAACCGTGCCGGGGCTTAGCCCGAACAGCCGGCGAAACGGACGGTTGGCGAATGTCAGCTGCTCCTGTGAATTGAACTGCGCAACCCCGACCGAAAGTTGATCGAGCATTGCGCGCTGGGCATCGCGGAACGCCTTGAATTCGCGCGAAACCTGCTGCTGTTCTTCTATGTCAAAAGCGTATCCGGCGACGCCGTCCTTGCCCAGCGGCAGATCGCTGACCCGCAAGGATCGCCGCTGCCCGTCAATCGTCACCGCGTCGTTGCGCTGCACCTCGGCCTGTTGCGTCAAGGCTTCGCGGGCAATGTCGGCGGGGCTCTTGCCGCCATCGGGCTCAAGCAGCTCAACCTGCCCCTCGATTACCGCTTGCAGGCTTTCCGCGCCCACCGCGCTGACATAGGCGCGGTTAACCAGCCGCAGCCGCATATCGGTGTCGCGGAACCACATCGGCATCGGCGCAGCCTCGATCAACCCGATCAGCGCCGCGAAATCTGCCTCGGCCCGCGCTGCCGTTTCGCGCAGATCGGCCAGCTCATCCTCGCTCGCCGTGAAATCGAACACCCACACAATCGCCGCCCCGCCCGGCGACACCTGCGGATCGGCCAGCGCGCCTTGCAAGGCCAGACTGCGGCGCGAACCCGGAGGGGTGAGCACCATCTGAAACGGCGCCGCGCTTTTCTGCGTCACCCGGACCTTTTCGTTCAGTTCCTCGACCTGCCGGGCAGACAGGCCAGTGCCATCGGCGCTTGCAAGCTCGCTCAGATAGCTCGGCACCGCTTCTAGGCCCAGCCACCGTGCCAGCCGCTCTGGCGCTTCGATCCGCCCATCGACCCGCACAAGCAGCGGGATCGCGGGCGCCACGTCGAGCATGTGCTGCATCCGCTTGAGCGTGGATTGCAGCGCCTTGGCGCGGCGGATGCTGGCCCCCGCTTTCAGCACCATCACCGCCGCCGCCATCGTCCATCCCGCCAGCAGCAGGGCAATCGCAATCAGGGCCAGCGGCGAAAGTTCCATTTCCGTCAGCTATGCCGAGCGTGAGCGGCTTGCAACCGCTTCGCTCGGCTAAAACCCCGGCAATTTGGGGTCATTCCTCCCGATCAATAGCGATAATGATCCGGTTTGAACGGGCCAGACTGCGGCACGCCGATATAGTCGGCCTGTTTCTGGCTGAGCTGCGTCAACTGCACGCCCAGCTTTTCCAGATGCAGCGCGGCGACCTTTTCATCGAGATGCTTGGGCAAGACGTAGACGTCATTCTCATATTCGTCCGACTTGGTGAACAATTCGATCTGCGCCAAAGTCTGGTTGGTAAAGCTCGCGCTCATCACAAAGCTCGGGTGGCCGGTGCCGCAGCCGAGGTTCACCAGACGGCCCTTGGCAAGGATCAACAAAGATTTGCCATCGGGCAGGGTCACCATATCGGTGCCCTCCTTGATTTCCTTCCATTCGTAATTGTCGAGCGCGGAAATCTGAATCTCGCTGTCGAAATGGCCGATGTTGCAGACGATCGCCATGTTCTTCATGTTTTTCATATGCTCGCCGGTGATGACGTCTTCGTTGCCGGTGGCGGTGACGAAAATATCGGCGCGCTTGCAGGCTTCGTCCATCGAGACGACTTCAAACCCGTCCATCGCCGCCTGAAGCGCGCAGATCGGGTCAATCTCGGTGACCATGACGCGCGCTCCGCCATCGCGCAGCGAAGCGGCAGAGCCCTTGCCGACATCGCCGTAACCGGCAACGCAGGCGACTTTGCCTGCCAGCATCACGTCGGTCGCGCGGCGGATGGCATCGACAAGGCTTTCCTTGCAGCCATAGAGATTGTCGAACTTCGATTTGGTCACGCTGTCATTCACATTGATCGCGGGGAACGGCAGTTTGCCCTGCTTGGCGATCTGGTAAAGCCGCATTACGCCGGTGGTGGTTTCTTCCGACACGCCCTTGATGGTCTTCACGCTCTTGGTGAGGTAGCCCGGATTGGCGGCGACAAAAGCTTTCAACGCGCGCTGAAATTCGATTTCCTCGGCATTGCCCGGCGCAGGCATTTCTTCACCCGCTTCGATCCGCGCACCCCACAGCGCAAACATGGTCGCATCGCCGCCATCATCGAGGATGATGTTGGTGGTGAGGTCGGGATTTTCCTCGGTCGACCAGTCAAAAATGCGGCCCACATAATCCCAATATTGCGCCAGCGTTTCGCCCTTGATTGCGAACACCGGAATGCCTTGTGCAGCGATGGCGGCGGCGGCGTGATCCTGTGTGGAGAAGATGTTGCACGTCGCCCAGCGCACCTCTGCCCCCAGCGCAACCAGCGTTTCGATCAGCACCGCGGTCTGGATCGTCATGTGCAGCGACCCGGTGATGCGCGCACCTTTCAGCGGCTGCGCTGCGCCATATTCATCGCGCAAGGCCATCAGGCCGGGCATTTCGGTTTCGGCAATGTGGATTTCATCGCGGCCATATTGCGCCAGGCCGATGTCCTTGATGATATATTCCTGAGTCGGGGCGATGTCAGTCGGGGCGATGGTTGCCATGTCAATGTCTCCTTGAATTCTTGCGCCTCGCCCTAGCCGCGCGCCCCCTGACAAGCAAATATAAACTTATCTTTATATCTGTAATTGTTGCCCCGAACGACAGGCTGACTATATCGGCCCCGGACGAACCCCCTGTTTGAAAGGATATTGCGTGATGACAATTTCAGTTGGCGACAAACTCCCCGATGTGACGCTGGTGAAAGCCACCGCCGAAGGTCCGCAACAGGTGCAATCCGGCGAATATTTCGCGGGCAAAAAGGTTGCGCTGTTCTCGGTCCCTGGTGCCTTTACCCCGACCTGTTCGGCCAAGCACCTGCCCGGCTTTGTCGAAAAGGCCTCCGAACTCAAAGCGAAAGGCGTTGATGAAATCGTCGGCACCGCGGTCAACGATGCCTTCGTGATGGGCGCATGGAACAAGGCCGCAGGCAGCGACGACATTACAATGCTGGCCGATGGCAATGCCAGCTTTGCCGAAGCGGTCGGACTGACCATGGACGGTTCGGGATTCGGCATGGGCACGCGCGGTCAGCGGTTCTCGATGGTGGTGAATGACGGCGTGGTCGAACAGCTCAACGTCGAAGCCCCCGGCGATTTCAAAGTGTCGAGCGCGGAACATATGCTGGGTCAGCTTTGATCGTAGCCCTGTGAAGAATGGGCGGA
This sequence comes from Qipengyuania sp. ASV99, assembly GCF_047872805.1. Taxonomy (NCBI): domain Bacteria; kingdom Pseudomonadati; phylum Pseudomonadota; class Alphaproteobacteria; order Sphingomonadales; family Erythrobacteraceae; genus Qipengyuania; species Qipengyuania sp. ASV99. The sequence continues at coordinate 35,514 of NZ_JBLQUK010000016.1, forward strand.
ACCGGTTGACACATTCGCCCATGTGTCAACCGGATTTCCGGGCGTTTTCGGGCGATAGATGGCGGAAAACCGCCATTCCCATGCTCAGACGCGCGGTTGACACTTTTCCTACAAGAATCACTTTCTCAAGTGTCTCTGGCGCCGGACGATAAGAAAGAGCGAAAACCAATCAACCGCGCCCCCGGTCCCTTGGGATCGGGGGCGCTGTGCGTTTAACCGATTTGTTTCGTGTAGGAAAATCGCAGGCGGCGGCGCGCGATCAATACCCCATCAGGCTCATCACTTCCTTGCGGCTACGGTGGTCTTCAAGGAAACAGCCCATCATCCGGCTGGTGAGCATTTCGACCCCGTGCACCTTGACCCCGCGTCCGGCCATGCAGCCATGTTCGGCCTCGATCACCACGGCGACGCCGCGCGGTTCCAGATTGTCCCAGATGCACTGCGCGACTTCTGCGGTCAGGCGTTCCTGCACCTGCAACCGGTTGGCAAAGCCGTGCAGCACGCGGGCCAGTTTGGAAATTCCCACGACCTTTTGATCGGGCAGATAGGCGATATGCGCCTTGCCCTTGATCGGGGCCATGTGATGTTCGCAATGCGAATGGAAGGGAATGCCTTTGAGCAATACGATCTCGTCATATCCGCCGACCTCCTCGAAGATGCGGCTGAGATGGATCGCGGGATCTTCCTGATTGCCCTGACAATATTCAAGCCACGCGCGGCCCACCCGTTTGGGTGTGTCGATCAACCCTTCGCGGGTCGGATCATCGCCGGCCCAGCGCAGCAAAGTGCGGACCGCTTCCTGGACTTCATCGGGCACATCAGGCTTGTTCAAAGGGTTCTCCGGGTCAAATTCATCGTCATCATGCGCGCATATGTAATTCATGGCACTGGTTTTCCTAGCAGTCGAAATTTGCGCGGAGCGGGTCAACGCGGCTGGTCTTGATGGGCTCAGGTGTGAAAATCCGCGTGGCATCAAAGGGTTCCGGCAAAAATTTGCAACTCTGGTCAGGCTGACCATTGCCCTGCCTTTGGTCGCAGGATTGCGCGCGGGCCGGGGCGTTCCCATATCGGGCGGTGACATGGAGCCAGATTTCACCCCCGCGCAGCGACCTGATCCGGATGCCGCGCAATTTGAAGCGGCGGCGCGCCGGTCGCTGGCGCGGTTGCAGCCGGAGTTCCGCGACAGATTATCCGGCCTCGTGGTGCGGATAGAGGAATTTGCCCGGCCCGATCAGCTTGCTTCGGTCGATCTGAGTAATCGCTGGGACCTGACCGGCCTGTATGAAGGCACGCCCCTGCCCGAACAATCGGTCTGGGATCACGCGCCAATGCCGCCGGTCATTTCGCTGTTTCGCCAACCCTTGCTGCGCGAAATGCGCGAGACGGGCATCGGCTTTGACGAATTGGTGCACCATGTCGTGATCCACGAGGCGGGGCACCATTTCGGTTTTTCGGATGAGGATATGCACGCGCTGGAAGAGATCGCACCGGAATAGCGCGCGTTCGGACCAAAAAAGCCCGCCCCAAGGGGGACGGGCTTGTTTGGCGCACCCGGAAGGATTCGAACCTCCGGCCCCCAGATTCGTAGTCTGGTGCTCTATCCAGCTGAGCTACGGGTGCGCGTCAGGGGGCGGCACATAGGCAGGTGTGCGCGGCTTGGCAATAGTTCTTTGCCCTTTCTTCGGGGCAGCGCCGTCAACCGCCAAACAGGCTGCGTGCCAGCTCGCGGTCGAGCGGCGGTTTGGCCAAGGATACGATCTCCTGCGCGGTAAACCAGCCGATTCGCCCGCCCTCGATTGCGCGAGGCTCACCCTGCCAGGCGGTGATTGTGTAAAGCAGGATGACAATTGGCCCGCGCTTCTTTCCAACAAATTGCTGCGGGTCTTCCTGCGCAAATCCGGCGGGTCTGCAGTGGGTTTCGGCGACCACAATGCCCAGTTCCTCGTGCAATTCGCGTATCAGGGCTTTTACTGGGATTTCAGCGGGTTCGACCTTGCCGCCCGGGAATTCCCATAGGCCCCCGTGTTCCTTTTCCAAAGGTCTGCGGTGCATAAGCCATGTGTCTTCTGAAGCCCTGAGCGCCCCTGCAACCACCCACATCGGTTCCCCTGCTGCACCTATAGTCATGTCGGAATTTTTTCCATCTTTGTGCCCGCTCTCAACCTTTTCTTAACGCGATGCGCCGAATTATCTGTTCATCAGGAACGTAGTGACGGGTGATCTCATGAATTTGACGACATTCCTTAAGCACATTGGAAACGACAATTCAGGTGCCACTGCCGTTGAGTACGGACTGATCGTTAGCCTCATCGTCATTGCCATGATCGGTGCTCTCCAGGGCGTTGCCCAGGCGACCATCGAAACATGGAGCGAAGTTGAGACTGCGTCTGTGGCAGCAATGAACGGTTCATAAATTTGAAAGGTTCCGAGTTAGGAATTTCTCAATGGCTGCCAATTAAAACTGCAACTGTCTGTTCGTTTATCGTGGACGGGCACGGGTACCGAAGACCAAACCAGGAGACTACACATGAAATTTTTCAACAAGCTGGCTCGTGACGAGCAGGGCGCAACTGCAATCGAATACGGCCTTATCGCAGCTCTGATCGCTGTTGCAGCAATCACTGCAATGGGTTCGCTGGGCAACACCCTGAGCGACACTTTCTCGGAAGTTCAGACCGAAATGGCTGCCTAAGTCGCAAGACTTTTCGCAAAAAGAAAACGGCGGGGATTTTCCCCGCCGTTTTTTTCGCGCTTTGCTGGAACCCGATTACCGGCCGCGCACCACGATCTTTACCCGCTGGCCAGCGGTCAATTGGTCACTGGCTCCCAACCCATTGAGCACGCGGAAACGTTCGACCTGTGCGCTGTCATAGGCCATGCGCCGCGCGAGGCCCGCGACGGTATCGCCGCGCTGCACCGTCACCACCTGCAACCGCCGCGGAATCACCTGCGCCGCTTCATTGGCGCTAATCCGCCGCATTGACCGGAACATCGAAGCAAAAGGGTTGACCTGCCCGGCGGGCGTGATCGCGGCGAAATGATAGGCCCGGTCGCCTGCAAATTCATAGGCAAAGATCGTCACATCGACCTGTGAATTGCCGTTGTTCACCCGCGCCTGACCATAGGCGGCACGGATGCCGTTGACCGTCGTGCGTTCAAGGCTTTGCGGCGCAAGATTGGCATTCTGCCCGCCAAGCTTGGTGAATTGCTGACGCACATAGCTGTCCAGATCCCCGGCATAGGGGGCAAGCGTCAATTGCGCCTGACCGCCTTGCCCGTTGATGCTGACAGCAGTGGCCGAATTGACCATGTAAAAACCCTGCGGCGCGGTGAAAGACAGGCGCAGTTCAGGGTGGATGAAGGTGCTCCCCTCGATCACGCCCTGAGCAGGATCATCGCCATACAGCAGGCCGTCGATGCGTTGCAAAAACGTGTCGCGGTTGGTTACGCTGCCCGGTAATCCCTGCGCCGCACTCAGCGCGCGCTGCACCCGGCTGGCGGGATCGGGGTGAGTCGAGGCCCATTCGGGCACGCTGGCATCGGCGCGCCCCTGCAATTGCGCGTCGAGGGCGTTCTGCGCGGCGAGACTGGCCAGCACGGTGCCCATGGCACGCGGATCGTATCCGGCACGGGTCAGATACTGAATCCCCAGATCGTCCGCCTGGGTTTCCTGACTGCGCGAAAAGCTGAGCGTGAGCAATTGCGAGCCTTGCAGAAACCCGCGCGACAATGTCTCGCCAAGGCCGCTGTCACCCAGCAGGATCGAGCTGCCAATTGCGCCCAGCACGCCGAGGATCGAATTGCGCTGCGCGGTCTGCTGTCGGCGCTGCGAATGGCGCGCGGCGACATGGCCGACCTCGTGTCCCAGCACACCCGCCAGTTCCGCCTCGTTGTTCATCAAGGTGACCAACTGGCGCGTGGAATAGATATAGCCGCCCGGCACTGCAAAAGCGTTGTTCACCGGCGAATTGAGCAGGCTGACGGTGAAATTTTCACGCGCCGCGCCGAGGCCCGATTGCACCGCGATATTCTTGCCCACCTGTTCGACATATTGCGCCTGCGACCCGCTCATCGCACCGCCGAATTGGGCGAGCAATTGCGGGTGATATTCGGCGCCCTGCTGCGCCTCATTGGTGGTGATCGGGGTTGACGCTGATGGCACCGGAGCGCCAGTGCAGCCGCTCAGCGCTAGCGCCAGCGGCGCGCTGCCTGCGATAAGAATTCTGCGAAGATGTTTGGCCATGGCGTCTCTCCCGGGGGTGTTTCCCTGCAGGATCAACTATCGGGAAATCCCGCGGAGCAAGCAACCCCCGCGATGGTTATCCGCCGATCTGCAGGAACCGCTCCTCGCGCAGCCGGATCAATGCCGCACTGTCCATTTTGTCTAACAGATCAAGCTCTTCGCTCAGGACCTTGCCAAGTGTTCTCGCCATGACCGCGCCATCACGGTGTGCCCCGCCGACAGGTTCTTTTACAATTCTGTCGATCACCCCCAGCCGTTTGAGGTGCTGTGCGGTGATCTTCATCGCCTGCGCCGCGTCGGCGGCCTTTTCCGCTGTGCGCCACAGAATCGATGCGCAGCCTTCGGGTGAGATCACCGAATAGACTGCATGTTCCAGCATCAGCACCCGTTCCGCGCTGGCCAGCGCCACCGCGCCGCCCGAACCGCCCTCGCCCACGATCACGGCGACCATTGGCACCGGCAGCGCCAGACAAGCCTCGGTCGATCGGGCGATGGCTTCGGCCTGACCGCGCTCTTCGGCTTCGATTCCGGGAAAGGCACCCGAAGTATCGACCAGCGTCACCACCGGCAGGCCAAACCGTCCGGCCAGTTCCATCAGCCGGATCGCCTTGCGATACCCTTCGGGTTTACCCATGCCGAAATTGTGCTTGATGCGGCTGTGCGTATCGTGGCCTTTTTCGTGCCCGATCAGCATGATCCGGCGGCTCGTCCCATCGGCCCCGGCCAGCCGGGCAAACCCGCCGATGATCGCCTCGTCCTCGCCAAAATAGCGATCTCCGCCCAGCGGCATGAAATCAGTAAAGGCATGCGCAATATAGTCGCGGAAATGCGGGCGCTGCGGGTGACGCGCGACCTGCGTTTTCTGCCAGGGAGTGAGCGAGGCATAGGTGCTGGCGAGCAGCTCTGCGCTTTTGGCCTCCAGCCGCTCAATCTCGGCGGCGACATCGACCTCGTGATTCGCATCGACGCTGCGCAATTCGGTGATGCGCTGTTCAAGGCTGGAGATCGGCTTCTCGAATTCGAGATAAGAAATCATGGTCACGGCGCTAGTCTGTCCGGCCCCGGCGGGCAAGAGGATGCCGCGAATTTACCAGTTCCACCAGCCGTGCCGCATCGACATGCGTGTAAATCTGCGTGGTCGAAATATCGGCATGGCCGAGTAAGGTTTGCAGCACCCGCAGGTCTGCTCCGCCTTCCAGCAGATGCGTGGCAAAGGCATGGCGCAGGACATGCGGGCTGATCCCCGCCGGATCGAGATCGGCACGCGCAGCCAGTTCTTTGAGCAATTGAAACAGCCTCACGCGGGAAAGATGTTTGCCCCCGCGTGAGGGAAACAGGAATTTCGACGGCGGATCGGATGGGCGCAGCGCGGTCCACCGGGTCAACGCCTCTCGCGCCCGCTCGCTCACCGGGACCATGCGCGCCTGCCCACCCTTGCCCGTCACCGTAATCAGCGGCGCATCGCGGGGCACAGCGGATAACGGCAGACCGACCAGCTCGGTCGCCCGCAGCCCCGAACCATAGAGCATTTCGAGCAGCGCCAATTGCCGCACCGCCGCGCTTTTGCCGGTTGCGGCTTCGAGTTCGGCGCGTTCAAGCAGCGCCCGCACCGCATCGTGACCCAACACCTTGGGCAAGGGGCGGCGTTGACGCGGATTGGGCAGCGCCCCCGACGGATCGTCGCCGCGCCAGCCTTCGTCCACGGCAAACCCGAAAAACTGCCGCAGCGCCGATGCCTTGCGCGCCACAGTGGAAGGGGCCAGCGTCGCCCATTCCCCCGCCAGCCGTGCCACCGCCGCGCGCGGAACCTTTGCCAGATCGCCCAGCGCATCCTCTGCCCCGTCCAGATCGCGGCGATAGGCCGCCAGCGTGTTGGCCGCCGCGCCGCGTTCCGCTGCGAGCATTTCAAGAAACGCCTGAGTGGCGGCCGACACCGGGCGTCAGCCGCGCGCGACCGCCTCTGCGGCGATCATCCGGGCTTCGGCCTCCATCCCGACGCGGCGCAGCGCCGAGGTGAGGTGATACAGATGCAGCGGGGTCATCTGCGCCCAGCTTGTCCCCTGCATCCCCAATCCGGCGAGCAGCGCGACCATCGCCGGGTTTTCAACCTCTGCGGCGCGGGCAATCATCCGCGTCCAGCGCGTCTGCCGGGTCAGGTCTGCGCCCAGCGCGCTCGCGTCGCTCGTCGACATCCGCCCCAGCCCTGCCAGTCCGGCGAGCAGAAACGCGCCCTTGCGCCCCGCTGCGCTGTCATCACCGCTGACGAAACTTTGCACCGCATCGGAGGAAACGTCGCCGCCTTGCGGATTGCTGAGCGCGACCAGCGCCCATGCCAGCGAGCCCGGCTCGGCCACTTCCGCCCAAGCGGCAGCATCGCGGTCAAGTCCGGCGGTCAACATCGAGGCAATCAGATCGCCCGCCGCCGCCGCATGATCAGCAGAAGGCGGGATGCGCGCGGCGGCATAGGCGGTCAGGATGTGGCCGGCAAATCCGGGGTCACCCGCCGCGACTGCGGCACCCTCCGCCGTCAGACCTTGCGCCCAGAGCGATTGCATGGCGGTGATGCGGATCGCCGGATCGGATCCGACATAGGCGTCGCGCAGCAAGGCTGCGCGCGCGGAGACTTCGCTGGCCCCGGCATCATCGGAATAAACCTGGCTGTAAATATCGACCATCGCCGCCGCCGACAGCACACCTTGGCCTGCCGCTACATCGGCATAGAGCGCGCGCTGCGCCGGGGTCAGCATCGGCGCGGTCGCAGCCGACAGCGGATAATAGATCCCGCGCGGCGCAGCGATGGCGCGTTCGATCAGGCCTTCGGGAATGTCCTCTCCCACCGCATTGGCAATCGCAAAGCGCCACGGGGTCAATTCCTCCACGCCTTCCCAGCTCACCGTAGTGCCGCCGCGCCCGCGCCCCGCCGCCCCGGCGTAGCGCTGTGCCAGCAGCAGGTCGATTTCGGGCGCGATTGCCCGGCTTTGCGCAGCGTTGAGCTGCGACCCGGCCAGCGCGCCTTCGCCTGCATAGGCATTGCAGATCGCCTGCATCATGACCCAGCGCGGATTGTCGCGCGCGCCGCCTTGCAACCGCACCGCCGGACATGCGCCGACCAGATCAGCCGAGGCGATGTAGGCGGCGAGCGCCTGGCTGGTCATCGCGGTGGACCAATTGCTGGTGTCAATATCCTGCGCCAGCGCGCGCGTGACCGCAAACTCGCCCAAGGAATTGAGCACCCTTGCGCGCAAGCTGGCAAATTCGATCGGGTCCATGCCCTCTGGCGCGTTCAGGCGGCTCGCCATGGCCCGGCGCAGCAGGATATGACCCCAACGCGAGACCAGCGGTCCATTGGTGCCGGTCAGGATCGCGCGCACCAGAGCAGGTGGCTGTTTGGCCAGCGCGCGGGTCGGCAAACCGCCTTCTGCCATGGACAGCACTCCGGCCTGCGCCATGGATCGCCGCGCGGCGGGAGGAATGTCGAATTTGGGTTTCAGCCCAAGCAGATCGTCCAGTTGATCGGTGGAAAGCCCTTCGAGTTCTTCGAGCGAGGGCAGGTCCGACAGCTCCTCTTGGGAAACCTGCGGACCCGGCGGCAGGGGCTGCACGGTTGCGGGGGATTGCGCTCCGCCCTGCGGGGCGGGACCAGACGCGGGGCCAGCGGGCGCGGCAGTGGGCAGCGCGCTCGGCCTTGGGGTCGGCGTGGGCGCAGGCGCCGGATCGTCAAAACCCGGCGGCAACAAGGATTCGGGCGCGTTCTGCGCGGTTGCCAGCGTGCCAATCGTCCCGCCGGCACCCGCCCCGACCAAAGCCAGCGCAGCCGCGCCGCCGATCCAGTAGCTGCGCCTCGTCATCGCTCAACCCCGCCCTTGGTATTGCCAGCCAAAGTCCCGTTATTGGCAGGCGCCGCGATATCCTGCGCAATCGGACGGATCGGCTCTTCGCCGCCATCAATATACGCCAGCGTCAGGATCGCCAACGCGGCAATCGCCGCATAAAGCGGCCAGCGGCGGCGCGCATTGGCAAGCGGTGAAAGCGGTGTGCGGGTTCGGTCAGACATATTGCGCGCGCTCTACCCCATCTATAGGCCTTGCCGCAATGACCGCAGATGCTCCTTTGACGCAAACAGATATTGCCGCGATTGCCGCGCGGCTCGACCGCCCGATTGTGCTGGTCGGGTTGATGGGGGCTGGCAAATCGACCGTTGGGCGGCGGCTCGCCAATATGCTCGGGCGCCAGTTTGTCGATGCCGACGACGCCATCGAAGTGGCCGCGCAGCGCAGCATCCCCGAAATCTTCGACGAATTTGGCGAGGATTATTTCCGCGATGGCGAACGCCGGGTGATCGCCCGGCTGATCGAGGAAGAGCGCGGCGTGATCGCCACCGGCGGCGGGGCTTTCGTCGATGCGCAGACCCGCGCGCTGATCCTAGAACGCGCGCTGGCGGTGTGGATTGATTGCGACATTGATACGCTGGTGGAACGCACCGCGCGGCGCAACACCCGCCCGCTGCTGCGCGGCGGCGACCCGAAGGCGATCCTCACCGGATTGCTGGAAAGGCGACAACCCTTCTATGAACAGGCGCAATTGCGGGTGCGGGGCGAAAACAACCCCCACACCGACACCGCTCTGGCGATTATCAAGGCGATAGATGAATGGCTGTGATCCCCGTGGCGCTGGCAGGGCGCGGGTATGATGTGACGATCGAGGCGGGTCTGCTGGACCGGCTGGATATGGCGGCGGCTGGCTATTTGCCCGGCGCGGGCCGCAAGGTGCCCATCGTGGCCGACACCAACACGCACCGGCATTTTTCCGGCCAGGTTGCAATGGCGCTCGGAACCGAAGGGTGGGAAGCCGACTGGTTCGTGATCGAACCGGGAGAAAGCGCCAAAAGCTGGGCGGTGCTGGAGCGGCTGTGCGACTGGTTGCTGGCGCTTGGCGTCACCCGCAGCGACCATGTCTTTGCACTGGGCGGCGGGGTGGTGGGCGACCTCACCGGCTTTGCATGCGCCGTGACAAAGCGCGGCTGCGGGTTTGTGCAAATCCCCACAACCTTGCTGGCTCAGGTCGATTCGTCGGTTGGCGGCAAGACCGCGATCAACACGCGCGCGGGCAAGAATTTGATCGGGGCGTTCCATCAACCCTCAGCCGTGCTGATCGACCCGCTGGTGCTCGACAGCCTTCCCCCCCGCGAAATGCGCGCAGGCTATGCCGAAGTGCTCAAATACGGCCTGCTGGGTGATGCCGAGTTTTTTGACTGGCTGGAGGCGAATGGCGCAGCCGTGCTGGCGCGCGAACCCGCCGCGCTGGAACACGCCATCGCCACCAGCATCCGCGCCAAAGCCCGCATTGTCGCCGAGGACGAGCGCGAAACACTGGACCGCCGCGCGCTGCTCAATCTGGGGCATACATTCGGGCATGCGCTGGAGGCCGAGACGGGCTTTTCGCAAGCGCTGCTCCACGGCGAAGCGGTGGCGCTCGGCATGGTGCTGGCGGCGCGTTATTCGGCGCGGCGCGGGAAGATGTCGGGGGCCGATGCGGATCGCACTGCCGCCGCCGTGGCGGGGGCGGGCCTGCCGTCTGAAATCGCCGCGCTGGGAATGGATTGCAGCGGCGCACGGCTGGCCGAACACATGCGCCACGACAAGAAGGCCGAGGGCACCACCCTGCCCTTCCTGTTGCTGCGCGGCATCGGCGCAGCCTATCTGGCGCGCGACGTGAACCTTACGGATATTGCCGCATTTCTGGATGAGCAATTGCTTGGGCAACTGGCATGACCCGCTTCGTCGACCTGTCGATCCCGATCACCAATGACGTGATCTCCGATCCCGAGGTCATGCGCCCCAAGATCACCTATATGACGCATCAGGACACCTGGGCGCAGATCGCGATGTTCTTCCCCGGTCTGGAAAAGGACGATTTGCCCGATGGCGAAGGCTGGGCGGTCGAGATGCTGGAACTGTCCACTCACAACGGCACGCATATGGACGCGCCGTGGCATTACCATTCAACCACCGATGCCGGAGCCGCTCCTGCCCCGAGCATCGACGAGGCGCCGCTCGACCGGTTCTTTCGTCCAGGCGTGAAGCTCGATTTCTCAGCATTGCCACACGGCCATGTTGTCAGCGCGGCGCAGGTCGAGGCAGAATTGGAGCGGATCGGATACGACCTGCAACCGCTCGACATCGTGCTTGTCCAGTCAGGCGCGATCTATGGCACCGACAATTTCACCGATCAGGGCGTCGGTCTCGGCGCTGAGGCGACCCTCTGGCTGACCGAAAAAGGCGTCGAAGTGGTCGGCACCGATGCGTGGACCTGGGACGCGCCGTTCAGCCATACCGCGCGCCGCTGGGCCGAGACGCGCGATCCCGCGATCATCTGGGAAGGCCACAAGGCCGGCCGCATCCGCCCCTATTACCAGATCGAGAAACTGACCAACCTAGAGGCGTTACCGCCGCACGGCTTCATGTTCAGCTGCTTCCCGGTAAAGATCGAACGTGCCAGCGCCGGTTGGATCAGAGCGGTGGCGATGGTGGAGGGTTAAATGCCAACGAAAGCCGATTTCTCAAGACTGATTGCTGAGCGGTTGCGGGACGCAACGGGACGAGGAGAATCCGTGAAACGCCTCAACGCAGGCGAACTCCATCGCGATCTTGGAGGCTATCCAGGCAAGACACACAATATGCCGGGATGATGTGACGCAATGATTGAAGCCAAACGGGCGACAGACAACATTATCGCGCAACCACCAAAGGGCAAAGGCGCAAGCCTAACAATCGAATATCGATTACCGCGTTAGCTACTCCAGCTCCAGAATCACCGCATCCACCGCAAGGCTTTCGCCTTCCGCGGCGTTGATCTTGGCGATCACGCCTTCCTTTTCGGCGCGCAGGATGTTTTCCATCTTCATCGCCTCGACCGTGGCGAGCGGTTGACCCGGTTGCACCTCGTCGCCCTCGGCAACGTGCAGTTTCATCAGCATTCCGGGCATCGGGCAGATCAGCATCCGCGACAGATCGGGCGGCACTTTTTCGATCATATGCGCGGCCAGCGGGGCCAGATCTGCGGGCAGCACCAGCGCCTCATGCGCCGCGCCGCGCGTGGTCATGCGCCAGCGCACCCCGATCTTCTCGACTTGCACGACCATTTCATTGTCGCCTGTGACCCACGCAAAGGTCTCGCCGACTTCCCAATCCCACGTGCCGTCGATCCGCTCGCCGTCGACGGTGGCACCGCCAACCTCGAGCAGCACGTCGAAATTGGTTTTGCCGATCCTGACCATCCAGCGCGACGGCGGGTTTTCAGCGCCGTTGAGCTGGCCCGAGATTTGCCGGGCGCGGACCTGATGGGTAAATTCTGCCCCCGCAAACAACGCGGCCAACTGACGCAGCCACGCATCGCTGGCGGGCGCGCCGCTGAATCCTTCGGGATATTCCTCCGCAATGAAGCCGGTGGTGAGTTCGCCCGAGCGGAAGCGCGGGTGCTGCATGATCGCGCTGAGGAAATCGACATTGTGGCCCAATCCCTTGATCCGGAACCGGTCGAGCGCCTCGACCTGCAAATCGGCGGCTGCGTCGCGGGTCGGGGCCCAGGTGATGAGCTTGGCGATCATCGGGTCGTAGAACATCGACACCTCGCCGCCTTCGAACACGCCGTCATCCACGCGGATGTAGCCCTTGGCGAGTTCACGCGCAGGCGGGGACCTCAGGCCATCTTCGGTTTCGCCTGACTGAGGGAGGCCCCCGCCTTCGCAGGGGTTCACATCAGGGGCGTAAGGGCCCTGACGGAATGCTGCTTCCGGCGGTGCGTATTCGACCAGCCGTCCGGTGCTGGGCAGGAAGCCGCGATAGGGGTCTTCGGCATAGACGCGGTTTTCGATCGCCCAGCCGTCGATCCCGATGTCGTCCTGCGTCATGGCGAGCTTCTCGCCCGCCGCGACGCGGATCATCTGTTCGACCAGATCAATGCCGGTGATCGCTTCGGTCACGGGATGTTCGACCTGAAGCCTTGTGTTCATTTCGAGGAAGTAGAAACTCTCCCCCGTCGGGTCCGCGCCGCTGACGATCAATTCGACCGTGCCCGCGCTGTAATATCCGACCGCGCGTGCCAGAGCGACGCATTGCTCGCCCATCGCCTTGCGCATCTTGGGCGTGACGAAGGGCGATGGCGCTTCCTCCACCACCTTCTGGTGACGCCGCTGGATCGAACATTCGCGTTCGTTCAAGTAAAGAATATTGCCGTGCTGGTCGCCGAGGATCTGGATTTCAATGTGGCGCGGGTTGAGGATGAACTTCTCGATAAACACGCGGTCATCGCCGAAGGAGTTGAGCCCTTCGCGCTTGGTCGCCTCAAACCCTTCGCGCACGTCGGCTTCGCTATAGGCGAGCCGCATACCCTTGCCCCCGCCCCCGGCGCTGGCCTTCATCATCACCGGATAACCGATTTCTTCCGAAATCCGCACCGCGTGCTCGGTATCGTCGATCTCGCCGACAAAGCCGGGGACGACGTTGACGCCCGCCTGCATGGCGAGCTTCTTCGATTCGATCTTGTCACCCATTGCAGCGATTGCGCCGACTGGCGGACCGATGAACGCGATGCCTTCTGCCGCCAATGCCTCTGCAAAACTGGTGCGTTCGGACAGGAAGCCATAGCCGGGATGCACCGCCTCTGCGCCGGTCTGCTTGCACGCGGCGATGATCTTGTCCGCGATCAGATAGCTTTCCGCCGCGGGCGAAGGGCCGATATGCACCGCCTCGTCCGCCATCGCCACAAAGGGCGCGCGGGCGTCAGCGTCGGAATAGACCGCGACGGTCTTGATCCCCATCTTGCGAGCGGTGGTGATAACCCGGCAGGCGATTTCGCCGCGGTTGGCAATCAGGATTTTCTTGAACATTTACTCTCTTTCGATCCAGACCGTTTCCATCAGGTAATATCCGGCCTCGGGGGAGCCATTGATATAGAATTTGGCGCGCGCACCATCGTGAGGGGCCATGTTTCGCGCGTCACACATGTTGAATTCCAGATAATATCCAACGGTGTATTCGGCTAGCTTAGCACCGCGGCGAACCTTCTCGGCCACAATCTTTCCCGTGCAGGACTTTGTGATGTAAGTCCCGCATTCACCTTCACTTTCAGCGCGGTAAAAGGTGCCGACGACGACCACATCCGCCCTCAAGCGATCCTGCCGCCATTGTTCGGCGTTTCGCTTGCTGACCTCGCGCGGCAAGGTCGGGCAAGCTTCGACCGGCGCAACAGTCACCGCCGCCGCCGCAAGCGCCATAATGGCGCTCCGCAGCAGCGCGGCGTGACCCCTGTTCAGCAGCATCGCAGACAAGCGGGGAAAACCTCTCTCCATAGCAATTCCTTGGTTTGGCTATGCCGGGGGTTTCGCTGGCAGGCAAGCTAGCGGATTTGGGGCAACGTCAGGCTCGCGCGGCGGCATAGGCGATCAGGCTGGCAGCATAGGCGGGCGCGCCCCGGCGGTCACCTTCGCCGCTGACGAGGGTCTGCACCGCCTTGCCCAGCATCGCGATGTTGGCGGGGGAGAGGCTGCCGAGCGGTTCGACATAGATCCCGATGCCGAACAGGATCACACCCGTCTGTGGCAGCCGCCGCAGCGTCTGGCGTTCCGAACGCACGAACAGCGTTTCGCCCGCGTTTTCCGGCGTGACGTGGGCGAAGGCTTCCTGCGGCAGTCGGCCGGGGAGCCAGCGGCGTTCCCCGGTGGCCGCGATGAACCAATTGCAGCGGGCGTAAATCGGGCCGGGTTTGAGCGTCTCCATGAATCGATCAACCCCCGTGGCGAGTTGTTTTTCGTAACCCGCAATCGGGGCGTGAAGCGCGCGCAGGGGCAGGCCGATTTTCTCGGCGGGGTGCCAGTCGGACGGCCACGCGACTGCCGCTCCGATCAGACGGTAGACCTCTTCGCCGTCACGCCGGGTGAGCAGGCACATGTCCTCGTGCGCCGCCAGCGCGGCTACGGGCAGCGCGCCTTCAACGCCAAGCATCGCGGCGAGTTCGCGCCCCGGCGCGTCCGCCTGCGGGGTCAATTGCACCCCTTGCGGCCAGTCAGCGAACCCCGCCGCCCGCGCGGCCAGATCAGGCGCAGGCTGGAGCCAGTCGCGATCCTCCAGCTTCACCAACCCCATGCGCAACTGCCCACCCCCGCGCGCCTTGGGCAGCAGAGCATCGACGGAGAAACCGAGGGTCATCCCTTGCTCGTCATTGCGAGCGTAGCGCGGCAATCCAGAGCGGCACGCGAGACGCTCTGGATTGCCGCGAAGCCTTCGGCTTCTCGCAATGACGAGCTCTGCTACAAGTCACGCCGCCACCGCAGCCTTGCACGCCCGAGCAGGCTCCTCACCCTTCAGCGCCGTCAACCCCAGCTTGGCGAACAGCGCGCCGTCCTTGTCATCGCCCGCGTTGGGTGCGGTGAGCAGCTTGTCGCCGGTGAAGATCGAATTGGCGCCCGCGAGGAAGCACAGCGCCTGCGTGGCCTCGGACATCGACTCGCGCCCCGCCGACAGCCGCACCATCGAACGCGGCATGGTGATCCGCGCGACCGCAACGGTGCGAACGAACTCGATATCGTCGATCTTGGCCATCGGGGTGGTGTTATTGGTGGTCGGATCGCTGGTGTCAAAAACCGCTTCCCACTTTTTGACGCGATCCTCCGGCGGCGTATCGGCCAGCATATTGCCCAGCACCGTGCCCTTGACCGGCACCAGCGCATTGACCGGCACGCTTTCGGGATGCTGAGGCAGGGTGGCGAGCGTGTGGATGAAGCCCACCCGATCCTCGCGCGTCTCGCCCATGCCGACGATCCCCCCGCTGCACACATTGATCCCCGCCTTGCGCACGTGACCCAGCGTATCGAGCCGACACTGGAAATCGCGGGTGGAGATGACGCGCTCGTAGTATTCGGGCGAGCTGTCGATATTGTGGTTGTAGTAATCGAGCCCGGCCTCGGCGAGCTGCGCGGCCTGATGCGGCTCGAGCATCCCCAGCGTCATGCAGGTTTCCAGCCCCATCGCGGCCACGCCCTTCACGATCGCCACGATCGCGGGCATGTCGCGGTCCTTGGGGTTGCGCCACGCAGCCCCCATGCAAAACCGCTGCGAGCCTGCATCCTTCGCATGCGCCGCGCGCTGGAGCACGGCCTGCACGTCCATCAGCTTGGTCGCTTCGACCCCGCTGTCGGCATGAACCGACTGCGAGCAATAGCCGCAATCCTCCGGGCATCCGCCGGTCTTGATGCTGAGCAGAGTGCAGAGCTGGACCTGTGTGGGCGGGTGGAACTCACGGTGCACGGAGGCTGCGCGGAACAGCAGTTCGGTGAAGGGCAGGTCGAAGAGGCCTGCGATTTCGGAGCGGGTCCAGTCGGTGCGGATTTCAGTCATAAAATGAGGTTCCGGTAATGCGGATTCGAATGTCACCCCCCAACGCAAGTTGCATTTCCTTTCGTTGAGAGTCGGTTGAAACCGCCAAAAGTTCAATAGACGTGACTTTCAAGCGATAACTGTTTGAGTTGCGGTCAAGGCCGCTGATGATCGCCCCCAACGTCGGAAGAGCCGGAAGCTCCTGTGGGCCCATCAAATCATCGGGGCCGCATTCATGAGCGACATAAGCAACAATCATTCAGCCACCCCTACGTCATTGCGAGGAGCCGCAGGCGACGCGGCAATCCAGAGCGTCTCCATACCTACTCCCGTCATGCTGAACTTGTTTCAGCATCCATTCTTCCTCTCGCACTGCGGCTTTCGGGGCGGGATGGCCCCTGAAACAAGTTCAGGGTGACGGCAAGAGGGAGCGGGGTGACCCTACTCCGCCGCCTCGTCCAGCCCCTCGCCCCCCAAGTCTCCGGGCGGCGGCATGTTGTGGCCTAGCAACACAAGGATATCCGCCGCACATTCGACCACGTTGGAACCGGGGCCATAAATCCCCTGCACCCCTGCCTCCCGGAGGAAATCGTAGTCGCTTGCCGGGATCACGCCGCCTGCCGTCACCTTTATGTCCGCGCGGCCCGCCTCTTTCAACAGGCGGATCAGTTCGGGGATCAGGGTCTTGTGGCCCGCCGCAAGGCTCGATGCGCCGACCACGTCGACGTCCTTCTCCGAGGCCATTGCGGCGGCTTCTTCGGGCGTCTGGAACAGCGGGCCGGAGATCACGTCGAAACCCATGTCGGAGAACGCCGAGGCGATCACGTTGGCCCCGCGGTCGTGACCGTCCTGGCCCATCTTGGCGACCATGATGCGCGGCTTGCGGCCCAGGCGGCGGCCCACGGCTTCCACGCCGTCCGTCACCTGCGCCCAGCGGCGGTCGAACTCATAGGCGCTGGCATAGACGCCGCTCACCGGCGCAGGCGTAGCATCGTGGCGGCCGAAGACCTCTTCCATCGCGGCGGAGATTTCTCCGAGGGTCGCGTCGTGGCGGGCAGCGTCCACCGCCAGCGCCAAAAGATTGCGATCCCCCGCGCAGGCGGGGGCCTCAGGCGAGAGAGCGCCATCCTGCGGGAGGTGCCCCCCCGCGCGGGGGCGGCCCAGTGGGCGAACCCGCCGCCCCCCCCGCCCCCCCCCCCCCCCCCCCCCCCCCCCCCCCCCCCGCCCCCCCCCCCCCCCCCGCCCCCCCCCCCCCCCCCCCCCCCCCCCCCCCCCCCCCCCCCCCCCCCCCCCCCCCCCCC
>NZ_JBLQUK010000017.1:0-18472 GCF_047872805.1 Qipengyuania sp. ASV99
CCCCCCCCCCCCCCCCCCCCCCCCCCCCCCCCCCCCCCCCCCCCCCCCCCCCCCCCCCCCCCCCCCCCCCCCCCCCGGAGAGGGGGGCGCCCGGCAAAAAAGCGGGCGCCCATAACGTCACGCCATTTCCTTCAGCATCGCGTCGAGCGTGGTGCCGAGTTCGGAGGGCGAAGGCGAGACACGGATGCCAGCGGCTTCCATCGCGGCGATCTTGTCTTCTGCGCCGCCTTTGCCGCCGGAGACAATCGCGCCTGCATGGCCCATGCGGCGGCCCGGAGGTGCGGTGCGTCCGGCGATAAAGCCGACGGTCGGCTTGCTGCGGCCCTTGGCGGCTTCCTGCTTGATGAATTCGGCGGCTTCTTCTTCGGCGCTGCCGCCGATTTCGCCGATCATGATGATGCTGGTGGTTTCCGGGTCATCGAGGAACAGGTCGAGCACGTCGATGAAGTTCGTGCCGTTGACCGGGTCGCCGCCGATGCCGACCGCGGTGGTCTGGCCGAGGCCTGCCATGGTGGTCTGGTGCACGGCTTCATAGGTGAGCGTGCCCGAACGGCTGACGATGCCGACGCTACCCTTCTTGAAAATGTTGGCGGGCATGATGCCGATCTTGCATTCATTCGGGGTCAGCACGCCGGGGCAGTTGGGGCCGATCAGCCGCGACTTGGAACCGGCGAGCGCACGCTTGGCACGGACCATGTCGAGAACCGGGATGCCTTCGGTGATGGTTATGATGAGTTCCATTTCGGCATCAATAGCCTCACAAATCGCATCAGCGGCAAAAGGCGGCGGCACGTAGATGCACGTGGCGGTGGCTCCCGTCGCTTCCTTGGCTTCGCGCACGGTGTCGAACTGCGGCAGGCCGATATGGGTGGTGCCGCCCTTGCCCGGGGTCACACCGCCAACCATCTGCGTCCCATAATCGAGCGCGGCCTGGGTGTGGAAGGTGCCGGTGTTGCCGGTCATCCCCTGGGTGATGACCTTGGTGTCTTTGTTTACGAGGATGGACATTCGTGTCTCCGATTAATTCAGTTCAATTTTTGGTTTGGTCGAAAGGCGAAATGCCAATGCCAGAAAGAGGCCTAAAGCGCCGACCACAAACGGGACCATCAGGACCACGCTGATGCCGGGATAACCGGGTTCGACCAGACGCTCGAAGCCATACTGATCAACTATGATCCAGAGGGCCAGAATTGCCGTCGGAGCAAGAAGGGCCAACGCAATCCTCCAATAGCCTTTCAGACCTAGCCAAAGCAGAGCTGCAAAGTAGGCTAAGAGAGAGATCGCGACGAATTCCATTACGCCAGCGAACTATCCAGCGCCTTGCACGCCTCAAGCAGTTCCTTGACCGCATCGACGCTGACGCCGAGGTTGGCCTTTTCCTCGTCGGTCAGGCTGATCTCGATCACTTCTTCCGCGCCGCCTGCACCGATCACTACCGGCACGCCGACATAGAGCCCGTCGAGACCGTATTTGCCATCAACCTGCACCGCACACGGCAGGATGCGCTTCTGATCATAGAGATAGGCTTCGGCCATCGAAATGGCGCTGGTAGCGGGGGCATAGAACGCCGATCCTGTGCCGAGCAGCGCAACAATCTCGCCGCCGCCGCCGCGTGTGCGCTTGACGATTTCGCCGAGGCGGTCTTCGGAAATGCCTTTGATCTTGGCCATGTCCGCGACCGGAATGCCGTTGATCGTCGAATAGCTCAGCACCGGCACCATCGTGTCGCCGTGGCCGCCGAGCACGAAGGCGTTCACGTCCTTCACCGAGACGCCGAATTCCCAAGCGAGGAAGGTGGCGAAGCGCGCCGAGTCCAGCACGCCGGCCATGCCGACGACCATTTTGGCCGGAAGGCCGGAAAACTCGCGCAGCGCCCACACCATCGCGTCCAAGGGGTTGGTGATGCAGATCACGAAAGCATCGGGGCAATTGTTCTTGATGCCTTCACCAACCGCCTTCATCACTTTCAAATTGATGCCGAGCAAATCGTCGCGGCTCATGCCGGGCTTGCGCGCGACGCCTGCGGTGACGATCACCACATCCGCGCCAGCGATATCGGCATAGTCGTTCGATCCGGTGATTTTGGCGTCGAAGCCTTCCACGGGTCCGCATTGCGACAGGTCCAGCGCCTTGCCCTGCGGCACGCCTTCGACCACGTCGAACAGCACGACGTCGCCAAGTCCCTTCGCCGCTGCGAGATGCGCGAGTGTGCCGCCAATGTTACCGGCGCCGATCAGCGCGATTTTCTTGCGTCCTGCATTCGTGGCCATAGCGATGGTTCCTTCCCAAAACTGTCGGGACGAGGATGCAAGATTATCGGTTCCAGGCTCTCATCCCTAACGGCCCGGCACCAGCGTATGATGCGCGGCCTAGGCCCGCGAAAGCGCGATTGCAACCGACAATAGGGCGCAGCTTTCAACTATCTTTGCAAATAGTTCGCATGTGCAACAAACCTACGGGTTTGCTCGCAAACACCAGTGCAGTAACGTTAAGTAGGCGGGATCAGCCTATTGCGACGCGGTCAACCGGCCGCCTTGCGGACATCCTGTTCGCGTTCATTCGCCAGCAGCATCGCGGCGAGGTAATCGGGCACTGCGCGGCTGAAATAATAGCCCTGACCCAGATTGCAGCCCGCACTTTTGACAGCCTGAACCTGTTCGACCGTCTCCAACCCTTCGGCAACAATATCCATGCCCAGCGTCGTGCCCATTTCGGCGACCGCGCGGATGATTGCATCGCTTTTGCGGCCAACCTGCGAACCGGAGACAAAGCTGCGGTCGACCTTGATCTTGGAGAAGGGGAATTTGTTGATGTAGCCGAGCGAGGAATAGCCCGTGCCGAAATCGTCGAGCGCAAAGCGCACGCCAATCTCCGACAATTCCTCGATAAAATCGGCGGTGGCGTGATTATCCTCGATAAACAGGCTTTCGGTCACTTCGAGTTCAAGCCTGCGCGGATCAAGGCCCGCTTCGCGCAGCGCGTTCTTGATCCCCAACGCGGCCCCCGGTGCGCGGATTTGCAGCGGCGAAAGATTGACCGCAACCGTGACGTCTTCGGGCCAGCTGGCGGCAATCCGCGCGGCCTGCGCGGTGATCCAGTTGCCCAGCGTGACGATAACCCCGGTCTCTTCGGCGACGGGGATGAATTCATCGGGCTTGAGCTCGCCCTTTTCCGGGTGGAACCAGCGCACAAGCGCTTCGAACGTCTTGATCCGTCCGGTTTCCAGATCGACGATTGGCTGAAAGAAGATCGACAATTCGTCGCGTTTCAGCGCGGAGCGGAGCTCGTCTTCGATTTCCCGGCGGCGCACCAGATCGCGGCTCATCGAACTGTCATAGAAACAGGTCTGCGACCGCCCCCCGACCTTGGCATGATACAGCGCAAGATCCGCTGCTTTCATCAGCGAGTCGGCGTCGGTGCCATTGTCGGGCAGCAAAGCAACGCCAAGCGAGGCGCGCACCTCCAACCGCTCACCGTCGATGCGGAAAGGCCGCATGATCTCTGCGTGGATTTCGCTGGAGAGCTTTTCGGCTTCCTTGCGGTCTTCAACCGCGCAGAATACGATGAATTCATCGCCGCCGAACCGGGCCACGGTCGCACTCTCGGGGGAAACTTCAGAAAGCCGCTTGGCAACTTCGCTCAGCACGCGGTCGCCGACCGGATGACCGAGCAAGTCATTCACTTCCTTGAACCGGTCAAGATCGACCCAGATCAGCGCCTTGCGGCTGTCATCTTCGATCGCCATCATGGTTTCAACCATCGCGTGATTGAGCCCCGCACGATTGGCCAGCCCGGTGACGACGTCGGTGCGCGCCAACACCTGCATCTTGTCCGCGAATTTGGCATTCGAATGGGCAGAAACGATTGAATCGCGCAGCGACCGGAACACATTGAAGGTGATCGAGATGGTCGAGGGTATGTGCAGCAAGGTCGCAACGCCCAATATCTGGATCAGGGTCGAATCGCTCAGCAGCATGGCGATGCTGAGCGGCACCAGCACAAGCAGCAATTGACCGAGCGCGATCGTTGGTCGCCCGGCATTTCGGGCCGCAATTGCGGTCGCATAACTGACCGCAACCACCACCAGCAACATCTTTGCAGCCGGGAGGATGTCGTGTGTAATCGCCAACACGGCCATGACGCTGAGCGAGGCAGCATAAGCGAAAGCGCCGATTTCGAAGACGATCTCGCTGGCAACCGAATTTGCCATGCCAAATTGCTTCACGGCAACCAGGATCGCAATCCGGATGAGGGCGATAACGCCCACTGTCCATGCTGCCGCGATCAGCAGGCTGTCGCCAGTCGTCAGCGCCGCAGCGATGCACAGGCCGCCGCCGCAAACGGCACCGATCAGCAGGCTCAAGGGATTTGAATACAGCAATCCCACCAGGGTCTCGCGAACCTGTTGATCGACTTCGTCGTTCGCCTTGAGGCGAAAGAAGGGAGCACGAAAGCTCAAGATGGACCTAACCACGCTGTTTCATCCCTCGGAGTTAATCGAAAGTCGTCACAGAATGGTTAAAGAATTGGTTAGATAATGGCGCGCGAACCTGAGTGAGGCACGATCCCTGATCCGCCTGTTTCGGGGATTGGTGCCAAATAGATTGGTGGCCCGGAACTTGCCGCCTGAAGGCTTACGCTTCCTGCTTTGCAAGAAAGGCGTGTGGGTCGATCCCCTCCGAACGCCAGACATCCAGAACTTTGAGATAGGTTGTCGGCTGAGGCACGTTAAGCCGCCGACGCACTTCTTCAAGCGGGAGAGGCAGCAATTCGCGAATCGGTTGTTCGACGATCCGCTGGGTCAGGCGGCCATGGCGGCGTGCCTCACGCAGCGCACCGATAACCGGAGCGCGCGATTTCAGCTTGACCCGCATCAGCAGGGTTCCTGCCCAAGCGACAAACAGATGTCCAGGGCTGGGGCGCTGATGGAACAGAAATCCGAGCACGCATTGTTCACCCAATGTGTCACGCCCATAGCCGGTGAGGATATGGAGTATGTCATGCGTATCGCGCAGGCGGTCCCCATACCATTCGACCCCGTCGGGCAACATGGCCATGCCGTTGCGCGTGTCGCCCGATGCTTCGACCAGCCCTGCCGCCGTCAGCCCTTCGCGTTCCATGAAATCGCAATAGGCATGCGCAAAGCTGCCCTTGGGCATTTTCCGCAAGGTCGCATGGTCATCGAAAAGATCGGGCAGATATGGCTCCGACTGAAAGATCGCCTGACCTTTTTCCGTTGCCAGAAACGCCGCCGCTTCCTCGCCCACGGCGCGCCACGGCAGCGCATCGAACACCCCGATCAATTCGTCGGTGCGTTCCTTGTCTTTCAACACCTTGCTGAAATGGTGCCACGCTTTCGGGAAGTCCAGCCTTGGCCGCACGCGGTCAGGATGGACGACCGGCATCGTTTCGACGCCGTTGGCGGTTGTGCGCGCGATGTAGCTGGGGTCAAGCGTGCCCCCCTCGCTATCGCCGACTTCCCTGAGAAGGAACGAATTCTCGGCGATCTGCGCCGGATTTTGGTGATCAAGCGACCGGAGAGCTGTCGTGTTGGCCATGCGGCAAAAAATGCAGCATGGTTAAGAATTTGTCAATCGTTTTGAATACTTGCGCAGGCGCCTTAAAAAGCCATGATTGGCCCGGCCGAACACCGCCCTAACTGGGCAAGTGTCTGGGATGAATGACAGTATCAGCTATTCTTCGATCAAGCGTGCGCGTGATGCCCAGCCACCAATCAAAGGCTTGCCGGTCGCCAGCGAAAAACGCTTCTTCGGCGCGGGTCCGCGCTTCGCGCGCTGCACCCAGACCGTGCTGTGCAAAATGCCGCAGGGCCGCGCGCAGCAGCTGATCGCTTGCCGCGCCATGAGCGCCGCCCAGATCATTATCGTTGGCGGCGCGTTCCGCTGCACGGGCCGCCGGGATTGCGCCGAACCTATGCGCCAGCCCGCTGTCATGGGAAAGACCGGTAACACGACTGGAAAAATGCGGTGCAGCGGAAAAGGGGATGCGCATGATTGGCGTAAAGTCCATGTCGTGCGCTGCGCCTTGTCCTGTATCCGGGCTTGATCCGGGGCGAACGGTGCGAAACGCAAGTTTTCAGCAAGTTCTCCGCGCCTAGGGGCAATCACGCTAAGGGTTGGTGTTTAGCTAAGGTTTCGAGCGCGTTAACTGTGAACCGCGCGCGGCCAGAAAACGCACACCCTGATGCGCAAGAGCGCTATTGGCCGGGCAAAGCCGGGCCGTCAGTCGGGCGATTGTCTGTACGGGTGCTGTCGCCGTTCAAAGACGCACGCGATGCACCGGATTTCCATTGTCCGGCACGGGCATAATCGCTGCGCACCTGTCCGGCCCCCGACAACGCGGGGTCGGCAAGGATCGGCTGGGAATAGGCTGGCTGGGGTGCTGCGGGCGTCCCGCCGGATGGAGCGCTTGCGGGCGAAGCCGCAGCGGCGCTTTGCCGGATTGCGGGCAGGGCAGGCAGATCAGCGCCGCTTCCGCCAATCGCCGATGGTTCGGCCGCGCCGCTCAGGTTTCCGGTCAGGCTCGGCTCGACCCCGGCATAGCGTCCGGTGAAGGCACCGCGCTGACCGGCGGCCCCGCGGTTGCGGTAAAAACGGTGCGCGCCGATCGTGCCGACATGGTCAAGGCTGCTCGCCCAATAGGGGTTCACCCAAAGCGTGTGGTAATGGGTCGCATGGCCAATCGGTTCGTAAACGCTGCCCGACAAGGCTTCGCCCGCGATGCGTTGAGCGCGGACCCAGCTCGCGCCGCTGGAGCGGCGCGCCAGACTGCCGTCGCAGGTGAAGGTAAATTGGCAACCGGTGCTGCGCTGCGATCCCTGATAGACGACGCCGCACACACTGCCGGGCCAATTGGGATGCGCAACCCGGTTGAGCACGACCTGCGCAACCGCGCGCTGACCGGCTTCGCTTTCGCTGGCGGCTTCGTACCAGATTGCCTGCGCCAGACAGTCTGCGGCGCGCAAATGGCTGGTCCCGGCAACGCTGAAAAACGGCCGTGCGGCGGGGCCTGCATCGATCAATTCGCCCAATTCGCGCCCGGCCTCTGCCCCCGGCGCACTGGCATCGAACGTCGGTAGCGCGACCAGTGCCCCCGCATCCGGATCGGCGAGGAAGAAGAACGCCGACCCCGGAAAGCTCATGCCCGGTCGCTCAAACGGCATGGCGGGGTTCTGCGCGAGTTGCTGCGCCAATTGCGCATTGACCAGTTCAGCCTCGGTCGGCGCGGCGCCGGGCAGCTCGCCAAAATCGCCCGACGCGGCCATTGCAGGCACGGTGATCGCCGCAAGCAGCACCGCAATGTGCCTGCGATACGTCCGCGGCGGTGTGGCCGAGGCTTGGCGTGCAGCCTCGGCGGCATCCATACGCGCGGCTCTCCCATCGGGCAAAGCGATGACACGCGGTGCCGGCTTTGGCCCAAGACCGAGGAGTTTGCGGAGTGCATGCATGGCGCGAGAACGCGCGTAGCGGGCAATGGCATGCGGAGCGAGCCCGGCGACAGGCACCGTCCCGAAAACGTACAGACGGGTCAAATCGGTTAACGCCCCTGCAATGGTGCCCGCTTGCAGCCGCGCGCGCCGCCGCCTATCGCGGCGGGCGATCATGGGCATTGGCGACATCAGATGGGGAATGGGGCTGATGGTCACGCTTGCGCTGTCTGCTTGCGCGCCCGAAGTGCCGGTGCGCGGGACCGGGCCGGGGCCAACCTTCGTCAGTCTAAACCCCTGCATCGACGCGATCCTGATTGAAGTGGCCGCGCCGCAGCAAATCCTCGCGCTGTCGCATTACAGCCGCGATCCTGCGTCCAGTTCGATTGACCCGCAAACCGCCGCGCGCTTTGGCGTGACCGGCGGCACTGCCGAAGAGGTGATCGCGCTGGAGCCGGACATTGTGCTTGCCTCCACCTTTATCGCCCCGGCGACCCGCGCCGCGCTCGAACGCGCTGGCCTGCGCGTGGAAAGTTTTGGCAGTCCGGCGACCACGCAGGAAAGCGTCGAACAAATCCGCGAACTGGCTGCGCTTGCTGGCGACATTCGCCGCGCACAGCCGCTGACCGCTCGGATTGACGCGCCTGCGCCCCCTGCACTGTCAGGCGGGAAGAGCGTGCTGCTATGGCAAGCGGGGCAGATCGTTCCGGGGGAGGCGACGCTGGTCGCTGAACATTTGCGCTGGGCGGGCCTTGCCAGCCACAGCGCGGCGATGGGGCTGAAGCAATCCGATTTCGTGTCGCTTGAAGCGGTACTGGCCGATCCGCCCGATCTGTTGCTGGTTGCGGGAGATGCGCGCGCGCAGACGCATCCGCTGCTCGGCCAGCTTGCGGGGACTCATGTCGCGCATTTCGATCCTGCCCTGTTTTATTGCGGTGGGCCGAGTATACCGCGCGCGCGGGCGCGCTTGATCGAAATTCGCCGCGAGGCTGCGCGCCAATGGGATGCGGCGTCATGAACCGCGCGGTTTTGGTGTTCGCAGGCTTGCTGGTGCTGCTGGTGCCGCTGTCGCTGCTCGCGGGGCGGGTGTGGATTGATCCGTTTGCCGCGCATCCCAGTGTGCCCAATGCCGCGCTGATTCTGATGGAACTGCGCCTGCCGCGCGCGGTGCTGGCAATCCTTGTCGGCGCGGGGCTGGGCACAGCGGGGGCGGCGATGCAAGGCTATCTGCGCAATCCGCTGGCCGATCCCGGCCTGTTCGGCATTGCTCCGATGGCGGCGCTGGGGGCGGTGGCGAGTTTCTGGTTCGGTGCGCTGCTGCCGCCTGCGCTGGCCGCGATCAGCCTGCCCGCCTTTGCGCTGGCGGGGGCGGCGCTGGCGATGGCCTTGCTGGCGTTGATCGCAGGAAGGACAGCGTCAGGCGCGGGCGGAGGGATTGCACTGTTCACGCTGGCCGGGTTGATGATCGCCAGCCTTGCCGGAGCGCTCACCGCTTTGGCGATCACCATGGCCCCCAGCGCCTTTGCGCTCAGCCAGATCGTGCTGTGGCTGAACGGAGCGCTGACCGACCGGTCTTGGGATGATGTATGGGTCGCCGCGCCGCTGACGCTGGCCGGATTTGCGGCGCTGTTTGCCGCCGGGCGCGGGCTCGATGCGCTCACTCTGGGCGAGGAAGCGGCGCGGTCGATGGGGCTCGATCCGCGCGGCCTGCTGCTGCTGCTGGTCATCGGCACCGGGCTGACCGTTGGCGCGGGGGTCGCAGCGGCAGGGATCATCGGCTTTGTCGGGCTGATCGTGCCGCATCTGGTGCGCCCGTTGACCGACCGGATGCCGTCCTCGCTGCTGCTGCCCAGCGCACTGGCGGGGGCGTGTCTGGTGCTTGCCGCCGATAGCACGGTGCGGGTGCTGCCCATGGTGACAGAGCTGCGGCTGGGCATTGCCCTGTCGCTGATCGGTGCGCCGTTTTTCCTGTGGTTGCTGATCAAGCTGCGGCGAGGGCAGATATGACGCTGAGCGCCGATAGTCTTTCGCTGAACCGCGGCGGAGCGGAGGTCCTGCACGGCATTTCAGCGAGCCTGGCACCCGGTCAGATAACCGCGATCGTTGGCCCCAATGGCGCGGGCAAATCGAGCCTGCTGATGGCGCTCGCCGGACTGCTCGAAGCTTCGGCGGGGAAGGTTCTGCTGGAGGGTGAGCCGCTCTCCGCGATCCCTGTGCGCCGCCGCGCCTGCGCCATCGGATATTTGCCGCAAGGCGCGGACATTGCTTGGGATGTGGCGGCGGAGGCGCTGGTCATGCTGGGCCGGATGCCGCACCGCGATGCACTCCGCGAACCGGTGGAGGCGGCGATCACCGCGCTCGACCTTTCCCACCTGCGCCGCCGCCCGGTCAGCACGCTGTCTGGCGGAGAGCGCGCGCGGGTGCTGCTGGCGCGGGTGCTGGCGGGGGAGCCGCGCTGGATCCTCGCCGATGAACCGCTCGCCGCGCTCGACCTGGCGCATCAATTGCGGCTGGCGGAGCATTTGCGCGGCTGCGCGGCGCGCGGGGCGGGGGTGGTGATCGTTCTGCACGATCTGGCACTGGCGATGAACCATGCGGACCGGGTGCTGGTGCTCGACCGCGGCACGCTGGCGGCCAATGCTCCGCCGCCTCAGGCGCTGTCGCCAGAGGTGATAGAGCGGGTCTGGGGGGTGAGGGCACAATGGCTGATCGGAGCGGGCCAACCCAATCCGGGCCAACCCAATCCGGGCCAGCACGCGCTCGTCACATATGGCCGTGATTGAAGGTGCAATTTCAACCACGGCCGCACATGCCGATCACTAGCCGACCCGGCGCGGCAGGTTAGGGTTTTGCCGCGGTCTCTTTTGCGAGCGCTGTATCCGAAGCCCATTGGTGCGACCCGAAGGGCAGGGAGCAGCAAGCCTGCAAAGAGAGCTCTTTATTCGATCATTTTACGCAATGGTGCGACTTCATATTTTCTATACCCCCCTGCAAAACGCCCAATTTCCGCCATTTTCGAAGGAAATTTCAGGGTTCCAGCGAAGCAAAGCTGGCTCAGCTTGCAAATTTTAATCGCAGATTATGGACGATCCCGCGCCGGTTTCGCCGGTTAACCCGCGCAATAGCGATACTCTCCGGCCTCGCAGCGGCGCACCGCTTCGCGCCACTCGGCCATCCGGCGTTCGTAATCGGCACGGCTGCGTTCGTAATCGCTGATCGCCTGCGCATGATCGCGCCGCGCCTGCCATCCGCGAGCGTATTCCGCATCGCGGCTGCGGACATAACGCAATTGTTCGCGGTTGAGCCGCTCGATTTCGGCTTTATCGCGCGCCAGTTCCTCCGCGCTCAGCCCGCCGCAGCCATCAGGATTGCAGGCAAGTGCGGGCCCGGCGAGGCTGGCAAGGCTCAGCGCTGCGGCAAGCGGCAGGTGGCCAGTAAAGCGGGCAGTGAAGCGGGCAGTGTGTCGAGAGCGCGATTGGGGATGCATGATGTCGTCCTTTCACAAGCATAACGCGGCAAGGCGCAGCTTTATTCCCAATAATTTTGCACCCGCAGGACTGAACCGATTGCTTGTGAAGAGGGTAAACGGGGGTGGGCGGGTGAAAGGTAGAAGGCTGAGGCTTGTCATTGCAAGCTCTCCGCGCCACACTGTCTGATATCGGGCAACAATGCGCTGATCCAAGCCTTATAAAGCTTGTGAGTTCCAAACTGTTTGTTGAATCAGCGATGGGCGTTGACAGCAAAGGCACATCCGAGCATGGTCCCGTTATGTTCCAACAAGAATCCGAAGCCGCGTCTGACCTCTTGAGGGTCGCCGATCAAAGGAAATTTGGGACGGTCCTTGCCGACCCACCTTGGCAATTTCAGAACCGAACAGGGAAAGTTGCCCCAGAACACAAGCGACTAAATCGGTACGGGACAATGAAACTGGATGAGATTTGTGCGCTTCCAGTCGGCGATATAGCTGCGGATCCATCGCATCTGTATTTATGGGTTCCCAATGCGCTCCTTCCGGATGGCCTGCGAGTCATGGAGGCATGGGGTTATCGCTATGTTTCAAACATTGTGTGGCACAAGATCCGTAAAGATGGTGGGTCTGACGGGCGCGGTGTTGGTTTCTATTTCCGCAACGTTACTGAGTTGCTCCTGTTTGGGGTCAAAGGGAAAAATGCAAGAACGCTGGCTCCGGGGCGCAGGCAAGTTAACATTATTCAATCGCGCAAGCGCGAACATAGCCGAAAGCCGGATGAGCAATATGATTTGATCGAGGATTGTAGCTGGGGGCCTAGAATAGAACTGTTTAGCCGCGGGACACGCAGCGACTGGACTGTTTGGGGCAATCAAGCCGATGACAGCTATGAGCCGACATGGAAAACGTACAGTTTTAACTCATTGGCGGTTGCAGCTGAATGAGTGCCAACGCCGAAGAAACGCCGATCGAGGTTGATGATGACGTATCAAACGGTCGTGGATCTGATAGCGCCAAGCTGATTGAGCAAGTGTTCGAGCCTGAATTGCGGACGAAATTTGAGATCTTTAGTTACCGAAATGCCGCTACGATTCTGCAAACGAGTTTTCCAGATCAGTTTTCTCAAATCACAAGAGCGCTGCTTGAATTCAACGTATCCTCCAGTCTCATCCGTCGACCTGGTGGAAGTAAGGGGCCCATCGCAAAATACGTTGATACGCTTTTTATTGAAGATGACGGTTGGCGAGAAGCGAGGATTAGTGCTGATTTACACGTGAAGCTATTGCACGCGAAGAAGAGGAACTCGCTGATATCTTCATATGTCCGTGTGGGGTTTCTTGATGGCCACCGCATTGACTTCCTCAATGGGCGGGTAGCCTTGGATCTCGAATGGAATTCTAAGGACCAAACCTATGATCGCGATCTGTATGCTTTTTCGGCATTTTATGATGCCGGCGCTATCGACGTGGGTGTGATCGTTACTCGCGGCTCATCGCT
Organism: Qipengyuania sp. ASV99; assembly: GCF_047872805.1. Lineage (NCBI taxonomy): Bacteria > Pseudomonadati > Pseudomonadota > Alphaproteobacteria > Sphingomonadales > Erythrobacteraceae > Qipengyuania > Qipengyuania sp. ASV99. The sequence continues at coordinate 12,414 of NZ_JBLQUK010000017.1, forward strand.
CGACACTGCGTATTTCCGCAGTCTCGGCAAAGTGCTGAATAAAGACGGTTCAGAGGGTGCCGATGAGGTTTATCGGAAGTTCGGTGCGTCGACCACTTGGATGGGTAAACTGCTTTACCGCTTGGATGCTGGTCGTAATGGCGGGTGTCCTGTCTTAGCTATCGGAATTACGCCAAAATGTATAACTGAGTAGAGCCCAATTGGTTGCTAATGATATCGCGGCCTTCACGGCAAACACCCGCGCCTGCAAATCATCACGCTGGCCGAACTGTTTCAGAACAAGCGGCCCGATATTCCGTGGGTCGATGCCAGTGCGGTGAAGAAAGCCAAGCGTGAGGATACGGCCAAGCAGGAGAAGCTGCTGTAGTTCTCTTTTCCGTCATCCCGGCGCAGGCCGGGATCCATCTGCCACGGGTGCGCGGGCACCGATTTGGGTGCCGGCCTGCGCCGGGGTGACGAAAAGATTCACGTCACCTGTTCTCGGCACCAAATCTTGCATCGCCCGTTGCATAGCGGCACATCGCGAACCATCTCGTGGAACATTCGCCGCCACCCATGCGCGCCCCTTGACCCGCGCGAACATTTCCGGAACAGACTGCCCCTATGAGCCTTACCAAAATCTCCGTCCGCGGTGCGCGTGAACACAATCTCAAGGGCATCGACATTGATCTGCCGAGGGATAGCCTGATCGTTGTCACCGGGCTTTCGGGCAGCGGCAAGTCCTCCCTCGCCTTTGACACCATCTATGCCGAGGGACAGCGGCGCTATGTCGAGAGCCTCAGCGCCTATGCGCGCCAGTTCCTCGAAATGATGCAGAAACCCGATGTCGAACATATCGACGGGCTGTCGCCTGCGATCAGCATCGAGCAGAAGACCACCAGCCGCAATCCGCGCTCCACCGTGGCGACGGTGACCGAGATTTACGATTACATGCGGCTGCTCTGGGCGCGGGTCGGGGTGCCTTATTCGCCCGCCACGGGAAAGCCGATTGCCGCGCAGACCGTCAGCCAGATGGTCGACCGGGTGATGGAATTGCCCGAAGGCACGCGCGCCTATCTGCTCGCCCCGGCGGTGCGCGGGCGCAAGGGCGAATACCGGCGCGAACTGGCCGAATGGCAAAAGGCAGGCTTTACCCGCGTGCGCATCGACGGCGAGCTATACGGGATCGAGGAAGCCCCCGCGCTCGACAAGAAATTCAAGCATGACATCGAAGTCGTGGTTGACCGGATCGCGGTGAAAGCAGGGCTGGAGACGCGGCTGGCGGACAGTTTTGAACAGGCGCTGAAACTGGCGGACGGGCTGGCCTATGTCGATTTGGTGGATGGTGCCGTGCCTGGCCGCGACGAAGAAGGCGCATCCGGAGGAGCAATGAAAGGCGCAGGCCTGCCGCTCAACCGCATCGTCTTTTCCGAAAAATTCGCCTGCCCGGTCAGCGGGTTCACCATTGAGGAGATCGAGCCGCGCTTGTTCTCCTTCAACTCGCCGCAGGGCGCGTGTCCGACCTGCGACGGGATCGGGGAAAAGCAGCTCTTCGACGAACAACTGGTGGTCCCGAACGAGGCATTGTCGCTGAAACAGGGGGCAATTGCGCCATGGGCGAAGAGCAACCCACCGTCGCCCTATTACATGCAGGTGCTGAGCAGCCTGGCGGCGGCGTATGATTTCGCCATCACCACCCCGTGGCGCGAGCTTGCGCCGGACCAGCGGCTGATCATCCTCCACGGCACGGGCGGGATGCCGGTCCCGCTGACGTTCAAGGACGGGCGCAAGCAATACACCGTCAACAAGGCGTTCGAGGGCGTGATCGGCAACCTCAATCGCCGCAAATTGCAGACCGAAAGCGCGTGGATGCAGGAGGAGCTGGCGAAATTCCAGACCGCGCAGCCGTGCGAGACCTGCGGGGGCAAACGGCTGAATGAAAAAGCGCTGGCGGTGAAGGTCGCGGGAACCGACATCGCCGCTCCGGTCGCCATGAGCGTGTCCGATGCCAAGGCGTGGTTCCTTGCCCTCGACGCGCAATTGACCGAAACGCAGTCGCAAATCGCCCGCGCGATCCTGAAGGAAATCAACGAGCGGCTGGGCTTCCTCGACAATGTCGGGCTGGATTATCTCAATCTCGACCGCACCAGCGGGACGTTGAGCGGGGGGGAGAGCCAGCGCATCCGCCTCGCCAGCCAGATCGGCAGCGGGCTGTCGGGCGTGCTCTATGTGCTCGACGAACCCAGCATCGGCCTGCATCAACGCGACAATGACCGGCTGCTGGAGACGCTCAAACGCCTGCGCGATCTCGGCAACACGGTGATCGTGGTGGAGCATGATGAGGACGCCATCCGTCAGGCGGACCATATCGTCGATCTTGGCCCCGGCGCGGGCGTGCGCGGCGGTGAGGTCGTGGCGCAAGGGACGCTGAAACAGATCCTCAAGGCCAAGGGCAGCCTCACCGCCGATTACCTCACCGGACGCCGCCGGATCGAAGTGCCGCAGACCCGGCGCAAGGGCAACGGCCACAAACTCACGGTCAAGGGCGCGAGCGCGAACAACCTCAAACACGTCACCGCCGCCATCCCGCTCGGCACCTTCACCTGCATCACCGGGGTCAGCGGCAGCGGCAAATCCTCCTTCACCATCGACACGCTGTATGCCGCCGCCGCGCGGCAATTGAACGGCGCGCGCATCATCGCGGGCAAGCACGATGCCATCACCGGCCTCGAATATTGCGACAAGGTGATCGAGATCGACCAATCCCCCATCGGCCGCACCCCGCGCAGCAACCCGGCGACCTACACCGGCGCCTTCACCCAGATCCGCGACTGGTTCGCTGGCCTCCCCGAAAGCCAGGCCCGCGGGTACAAGCCGGGGCGGTTCAGCTTCAACGTCAAGGGCGGGCGCTGCGAGAAATGCACCGGCGACGGGCTGATCAAGATCGAGATGCACTTTCTCCCCGATGTCTATGTGACGTGCGAGGAATGCGGCGGGCGGCGCTACAACCGCGAAACGCTGGAGGTGAAGTTCAAGGGCCTCAGCATCGCCGACGTGCTCGACATGACGATCGAGGATGCGGAGGAATTCTTCAAGGCGGTCCCCCCGATCCGCGAAAAGATGCGGATGCTGTGCGAAGTGGGCCTCGGCTATGTCAAGGTCGGGCAGCAGGCGACGACGCTGTCGGGCGGAGAGGCGCAGCGGGTGAAGCTGGCGAAGGAACTGGCCAAGCGCTCCACCGGGCAGACGCTGTATATCCTCGACGAACCGACCACCGGCCTGCATTTCGAGGACGTGCGCAAACTCCTCGAAGTGCTGCACCGGCTGGTGGAGCAGGGCAATTCGGTGGTGGTGATCGAGCACAATCTCGACGTGATCAAGACCGCCGACTGGATCGTGGACCTCGGGCCAGAGGGCGGCGTGCGCGGGGGGGAGATTGTGGCGGAGGGGACACCGGAGGACGTGGTGAAGGTGGAGCGGTCGTTTACGGGGGCGTATCTGGCGCCCCTCCTCAAGCGAGCCCCCGCGTAGGCGGGGGCCTCAGGCGGCAAGCGCAAGGCTGCGAAGCGGGAGGCGGCAGAGTGGCCTTCGTCATTGCGAGACGCGAAGCGGCGCGGCGAAGCGAAGCTGTCCAGAGGACAATCCAGAGTTTCAGCGCGAGAGGCTCTGGATTGCTTCACTTCGCTCGCAATGACAAGAGGGAGAGGCGGGGTGCGCCGCACCCTCCGCCCATACCTCATCCGTCACCCCGGCGAAGGCCGGGGTCCAGCTTCTTTATGTTTCACGCAAAGACGCGAAGAGGGCAGCATTTCTCCGCAAGCCCCTGTCATCCCCGTGAAAGCTGGGAGCCAGAGCCGCAGGGAACCGCCCGCGATTGCGAAAATACCAAGCCCTTGCCCGCCTCGCTGCGCCACGTGTTTCGCGCAGAGTGCGCAGAGAGACTTCGGGTAATGGTGGACGAACAAGATTAGTGGCTTGCTACAATGTTCGAAATGGATGCATCACTCCCTATAATGATTGAGTTCCTGTTCAACATATGTTCCAGTCAGCGTTGGTTGTTGGAGTAAAGACATGGACCACCAGATGAGCGTGAAAGCGCTGCAGCATTTTGACGATCTGTTTGCAGAGGAATCCGAATCTGATTCTCATGCGGGATTAATCATTGATCAGATCGCTGCGTTCGACGAATTTGGTGCAGCGACCGTTCAACAGAGCGTTGAAGATATTCCTTACTTCATAAACGAGTTTTGGACATCCGGCCAACGTAAAGGTCATTCGATTCACGAGATTAGTTATCGTGCTTGTTTCAAATCACAGTTGCCTGAGTTTTTTATACGGCGACTGACGCAGCCAGGGGATCTAGTGCTTGACCCATTTATGGGGCGCGGAACCACTCCGGTGGAAGCGCACCTGTTGGGTCGGGTTCCTGTTGGAAATGACATCAACCCGCTGTCTGTCCTGCTAACGCGTCCGAGACTGAACGTTCCAACTTACCATGAAGTCCAATCAGCGTTACGAGGCATAAATTGGGATAGAAAGGTCGACGTGCGCGAAGACCTTCTAGCGTTTTTTCATCCTGAAACCTTGCGTCGCCTCTGTGTCCTTAGGGAACATTTGCTAGAGCTTGCACCCATATCGCAGACACAACCAGATCGTGCGGTTGACTGGGTTCGGATGGTTGCCATCAATCGATTGACCGGTCATTCGGCTGGGTTCTTCTCAGTCTACTCCTTGCCCCCCAATCAAGCCGTAACTGTTGATCGCCAGATACGAATCAATGAAAAACGAAATCAGGTCCCACCAATTCGTGATATCGTCTCAATCATTCTCAAGAAAACTAGATCGTTACTTCGCAGCGGAACTCCAAAAATTGGTTCAAACGAAAACCTGTTTGTAGGTCCTGCTGATCAGCTAAAATCACTAGCCAGTGGCAGCATCGCGCTAACTATTACGTCGCCACCTTTTCTTGATGTGGTGCAATACGCTGACGACAATTGGTTGCGCTGCTGGTTCGCCGGAATCGACAGCTCAACCGTCCAAATTTCGATGCATCGGACTGAGGACGCCTGGGAGCAGATGGTGCGAAGCGTTCTGACCGAACAGGCGCGGGTTCTGAGGCATGGAGGGCATATTGCGTTTGAAGTTGGCGAAGTGAGGAACGGAAAAGTACTTCTGGAGAAGGCTGTTTGGAGAGCGGCGGAAGGATTACCATTCGAGCGATTGGGAGTAATGGTTAATCAGCAGGAATTCACGAAAACGGCAAATTGCTGGGGTGTGGGGAACAATTCAAAAGGCACCAATACCAACCGTATCGTGCTTCTAAGGAGGACCTGTGACCGATAAGAAAGTCGAAGAGTTTCTTTCCGAGGCAATTATTGCCTATCGAAAACTGCCAAAAGACATCTCAGTCGGGGTTTCCATTGAGGGAATTAGTGGACGTCGAGTTTTGCCACTCGATGCGGACCAGTGCGACGTGGAGCTTGTTCAAAAGTTGTGCGCGGCTGCGGCAAATTTGATAGGCCAGTCCAAAGAAATCCCGATTAAGACTGGTCGTGTAAATGAGCTTGGGAACAACATCGAAGAACCGTTGCTAGACGCCTGTCGCGACATTGGTCTGAACGCAACTTGGCCGAAGCGAGCGGATGGTTCGGGTGGCCGATCAGGATATCCCGATATTGCGATTGATATCGATGGAGAGCGCCCAGCCTATCTAGAAGCAAAGGTGATTGCCGAAGGCACGGAGGCGTCCAGCTTTCGATCCTTCTATCTTTCCCCATCGGACAATCCCAAAGTTTGTGTCGATGCGAGGCACCTCCTTCTCGCTTTTACGCACGAGCGGCGCGAGAATAGCGCGGAGGGGCTAGAGCAATATGCGCTCACTAGTTTCAAGCTTGTTGATCTCTATAAAGTCAAAGGCAAAATCAAGTTCGAATATCAGTCGAATAACAAGGAGATGTATCTCAAGGGCGCAGTTATTGCTACCGGGTAACTTGGATCTTTCCTACACTCTGAACCGCCCCGGGATTGCCGGAGGCCATTTGGTTTAAGTTATGCTGCCATGGCGGTATCGTCCAGCATGG
>NZ_JBLQUK010000018.1:0-13505 GCF_047872805.1 Qipengyuania sp. ASV99
CGCAACCGCCCCCCGGCGCCCCCGGCGCGGGGGGCCTTTTGTTTGGCGCAGCTGCCAGAGCGCTAATTTCACGGCGGCGCGGTCGCGGGGGGAGGCGGTGGCCGTGAATTGGGCGCAGGCGGCGGGCGTTGCCGCTGACGCTCACGCGGGTCCACCGATTGACCGGTCGCCTGTTCGAGAAAATCGTCGCTCGCCGCCGATGGAGGTTCGGGCACTGGCACCAGCCCGCCTTGACCGCCGCCGTCCTCATCAAACGCTTCGTCAAATGTGTCGCGCCTGCCCGGCTCAATCATATTGCCCTGCTCATCGATGAAGTAATATTCGTCAGGGTCGCCAAATAGAGCTTCTTCATCGGGTTCTAGCTGCCAATCGGGGAGATTGAGCTCAGTGTCGAATTCCTCGACCGCACGGTCCTTCACCGCATACCGCATATAGGCGGCAAAGGCCTGCGCGGGTGCGCGTCCACCCTGCAATCCGGGGACCGCCTTGGCATCGTCGCGCCCCATCCACACGCCGGTGGTGATCCCGCTGGAAAAGCCGACGAACCAGCCGTCCTTGTTCGACGTGGTCGTGCCGGTCTTGCCCGCCACAGGACGGCCAATCTGCGCCGCGCGGCCCGTGCCGGTCTGCACCGCAGCCTGCAACAGATCGGTGATCCCCGCCGCCACATAATCGGGCACAAGCTGCGTTTCGCGCGCGCGCTCATGTTCGTAGATCGTCTCTCCATCGGAAGTGGTGACTTTGAGGATACCGTAAGGTTCAACCGCCATGCCCCCCGCCGACACTGCGGCAAAGGCGCGGGTCATTTCGATCAGGCGGACCTCGGAAGAACCCAGCACCATCGAGGGAAAGGTGGAAATCGGACTGGTCACGCCGAACCGCCGCGCCATCGAAGCGACGGTGCCAAACCCGACTTCATTGCCCAATTGCGCGGCGACCGTGTTGATCGAATAGGCAAAGGCGGTGCGCAGATCGGTCTCGCCAACATTGCGCCCGTTGGAATTGCGCGGGCTCCATCCTTCAATCGTGACCGGCACGTCCTTGACCCGGTCCTCGGGCGTGTATCCAGCCTCCAACGCGGCGAGGAAGACGAACAATTTCCACGATGACCCCGGCTGCCGCAAAGCGTTGGTCGCGCGGTTGAAATTCGTTTCAACATAATCAGTGCCGCCCACCAGCGCGAGCACCGCACCATCGCGATCGAGGCTCACCAGAGCGCCTTGCGAGCCTGCGGGCGTGTTGGAATCGATCGAAGCGGTCGCCGCGCGCTGCATCCCAACGTCGAGCGTGGTCCACACTTCCAGCGGGGCATTGGTTTCGGGCAACAAGATATCGAGCTGCGGCAGCGCCCAATCGGTGAAATAGCGGACCGAATTCTGACCCGATTGTTGTTTGAGCTTGACCGAATCGACATCGACCAATGCCTGTTCGGCGGTGATATAGCCCTGTTCGCGCATCAAACGCAGCACGACCTGCGCGCGGTCGACCGCCGCCTGCACATCGGCAGTCGGGGAATAGCGGCTTGGCGCTTTCACCAGCCCGGCGATGATCGCGGCCTCAGCCACGCTCAATTCGGTGCCGGGGTGGCTGAAGAATTTGCGGCTGGCGCTGTCCACCCCGTATGCGCCGCCACCGAAATAGACCTTGTTGAGATAGAGTTCGAGCAATTGTTCTTTGGTAAAGCGCCATTCGAGCGCCATCGCCAGCACCGCCTCGCGGGCCTTGCGATCGACCGTGCGGTTGGTGGAAAGGAACAGATTGCGCGCCAGCTGCTGCGATATGGTCGAGGTGCCCCCGACCCGTTCGCGCGTGCCCATCACACCTTCGACAATCGCCCCGCCGGTGCGCCAGAAATCTACCCCGAAATGCGAATGAAAACGCCGATCCTCGACCGCGATCATGGCGTTGCGCATGTTTTCGGGCAACTCGTCATAGTCCAGCCATTCGCCATAGCTGGGGCCGATCTCCACGATCTCGCTACCGTCGCGCGCGCGCACCAGGATGGTCTGGCCGGTCTGGTTCGCCTTCAATTGGTAAAAACTGGGGATCGAGCGCGCGGCAAAGCCGACTGCAAAGGCCAGGAAAATCGCCCCCAGCAACGCCGCAGCGCCGCCCCATAGAGCGATGCGTCTGGTCCATTTCCAAAAGAGTGAGGGTCGCTGCGGCCCTCCCCCATTTGCACCGCCCGACGAACCCCCAGACGATTTGCCATTGCGCGACAACCGCGTCTTGCCCGCAGTCGAGGCACCACCAGAGCCAGCCCGCTCCGCCGCCGCGCGGCGGGCACCGCGTTTGCCTTTGTTCTGGAGAGTATCACCCCGCTTCGACATTCAGATTTTTCGCACCTTATAGACCGATCCAGCGGAGCAAGGCCTGCATAGAACAGTTGTAACCCGGCGTGAACAAGCCCGGTAAAAATGTGCGCAGAATTGGTCCGCGAACAGCTGGGCTATGCGTCCTTTTCCGGCGCGAAATCGAGCGCGGCGGAATTGATGCAATAGCGCATCCCACCGGCCTCTGGCGGACCGTCGGGAAAAACATGGCCAAGATGGCCGCCACAAGCGCTGCACAGCACTTCGGTGCGGATCATGCCGAATGATACGTCGCGGCGTTCTTCGACCGTTTCATCCTGCGCAGGCCGGGTAAAGGCAGGCCACCCGCAGCCGCTGTTGTATTTGGCGTCGCTGGCGAACAGAACGGTTCCGCAACCGGCGCAGACATATTCGCCCTCGGCGAAATGCTTGTCATATGCGCCAGTAAAGGCGCGTTCGGTCCCTGCTTCGCGCAGGACATGATATTGTTCGGGTTTAAGTTTGGCGCGCCATTCGGCGTCGGTCACGCTGCGGGGATCGGAATTGTCCATGCTCGGTCCTTTATGTCCCGCGTAATATTGGTTCAAACCGGATAGAGCGCAAGGCCGATCCGGGCGACCTAACTACACTGCTCTACCCATCGACCTGCGCGTAATGCGCAGGCGGTTTTATCACATCCATGCGTTCGGTAAGCAGCGGGCGAAAGCTGGGGCGGCTCTTGAACACGGCATACCATCCGCGCGTCTGTTCGTGCCCGGCCCAGTCGATTCCGCCGAGATAATCGGCAACGCTGATCTGCGCCGCCGCGGCAAGGTCGGCCATGCTCATCGTCGATCCGGCGATCCATGGGCGGTTGTCGATCAGCCAATCCATATAATCGAGATGCCCATGCGCCATCCGCATCGCTTCTCGCAAGGCGCGGCTGTCAGGCGGTTGGCGCAGCACGATGCGTTTCTTCATCCGTTCCAGCAACAGCGGCGCGGTCACATCGGCGTAGAAATTTTCATCGAACAGCGCGGTCAAACGGCGAATTTCTGCCCGGTTCGCCGATGTTCCGTTGATCATTGGCGAACGGTCGACCGTCTCTTCGAGATATTCGCCAATCGCGCGGCTATCGGCCAGCGTGATGCCCTTCTCCTCGTTCACCAACACCGGCGTGCGCCCCGCCGCATTGAGGTTCAGGAACAGGTCGGATGCGGCCCAGGGGTCTTCACGCACCAATTCATAGGCGACGCCTTTTTCCCCCATCAGAAGCCTGATCTTGCGCGAAAACGGACACAGAGGAAATTGGTAAAGCTGCCACATTGCAAAGGTTCTCTTGCCCCAAATCCGGGCCTAAATCCACAGGGTCTAAAGCCCGGCGCTCTGTTTCATCAACAGGCATGCGGGCATCATCGCTGCGACTTTTTGCTCGCCTTCGGGGGTCGCCAGCGATTCAGCTTCGGCGGCGACCATCGCGGCCACGGCTTCGCGTGAAATCCCCTGACTGTCCATCAGGCCTGCCATGCTGCGCACGAAGAATTCACGCCCGCCTTCGCTATTCATGTCGGGATAGGCCGAACCGCGTGGTTCGCCCGCCCTTTGCCAGCGGCCGACCAGCGCAAAGGCAACCCCGCAACGCGGCGCGGCGGCCTGTTCGATCGGAATCTGATCGAGGCTCGGCACAGCCATTTCATCAGCTTCCGCAGGGGCGATGGCAGTGGGTGCGCCTTGCAGCAGCAAGAGGGCGGCGAAAAATCCGGGAAATGATAGGCTCATAGGGTTTTATATAGCGCGCCGGATGAACCGCTGGCTACGGCAATTAACAGGTTGCCGGGGCAGCGCGCTAACTCTACCTGCTATCCGCACTTCCAACAGGAGAGAGAAGCCAGTGATCAACCACATCATGATCGGATCGAACGATATCGAACGCTCCAAAGCGTTCTACACCGCCGTGCTCGGCGTGCTCGGCGCGGGCGAGCCGTTCGTCAATGTCAACGCGACCGGCCATACGCGCCTGTTCTATAGCCATGATGGCAGCACCTTTTCGATCAGCGAGCCCATCAATGGTGAGCCTGCGAATTGCGCCAATGGTTTTACCATCGGCTTCAAATGCAATTCACTGGATCAGGTCAAGCAATTGCACGATGTCGCAGTGGCCCATGGCGGCACCAGCGTCGAAGACCCACCCGGCCCCCGCTCTGGCGGCATGGGAGTGATGAACCTGTGCTATTTCCTCGATCCCGATGGCCACAAGGTTTGCGGCATCCACCGCGAGGGATGAGACGCCCGGCGGTTAACGGCTGAGTTCAAACACCGCGAATTCGGCGCGCCAGTTTGCCCCGACCGGCGAAATGGCGCGCTCATCGGCAAAGAACCAGGAACGGTCGATCCGGGCGTTCTTGGCCTTTGCCAGATCACGGAAATCCTCCACCGTGACGTGGTGGATATTGTCGGTTTCATACCAGCTCACCGGCAAGGCGCGGGTGACCGGCATCCGCCCGCCCAGCAGCAGCGCGGTGCGCGTGCGCCAATGCGCAAAGTTGGGGAAGCTGACAAACGCGCGGCGACCCACCCGCAGCAATTCATCCAGCATCAGATCTGGCCGGGTCGCGGTTTGCAAGGTCTGACTGAGGATGGCGTAATCGAACGCCTTGTCGGGATATTCTGCCAGGTCGATATTGGCATCGCCCTGCACCACCGACAGCCCGCGCGCAACACAGCGTTCGACAAGCTCGCCGTCCAGTTCCATCCCGCGCGCGTCGCAGTCGCTCGCCGTTTCCAGATTGGCCATCAGCGCCCCGTCGCCGCAGCCAATATCGAGCACCCGGCTGCCGGGCGTCACATGCTGCGCAATCGCCGTAAGGTCAGGGCGCAGAAAGGGAGCCGCGGGCGTCATTCGATGAACCCCTTCACCACCCGGTCCAATTGTTCGTGTTCGAGCAGGAAACTGTCATGCCCATGCGGCGCGCTGAGCTCGACAAAGCTGACCTTGGCCCCGGCAGCGTTCAGGGCATGGACAATATGGCGGCTTTCAGCGGTCGGATAGAGCCAGTCACTGTCAAAGCTGACGATAAAAAACCGGGCCTCTGTGCCTGCAAAGGCCCTAGCGAGTTTGCCGCCATGCTCCTCAGCCCCAAATTCTTCGGCAAGGTCGAAATAATCCATGGCGCGCGTGATGTAGAGATAGCTGTTGGCGTCAAACCGCTGGGTGAAACCGCTGCCTTGATAGCGCAGATAACTTTCAACCTGAAAATCGGCGTCGAAGCCGAAACTCTTGGCCGCACGGTCCTGCAACCGCCGCCCGAACTTTGCGGTCAGCCCCTCTTCCGAAAGATAGGTAATATGCGCTGCCATCCGCGCCACCGCCAGGCCGTTGTCGGGCGATGCGGCGCGCGCATAATAATCGCCATCGGCCCAGGCCGGGTCGGCCATGATCGCCTGCCGTCCGACCTCATGAAAGGCGATGTTCTGTGCCGAATGACGCGCTGTTGAAGCGATTACCAGCACTCTTGCAGCGCGTGCCTGCCAATTTGCAGCAAGACTCAGCGCCTGCATCCCGCCCATCGAACCGCCAACGACCGTGTGCAATTGGGCGATCCCCAGCCCATCGAGCAGCGCGACAATCCCGCGCACCATATCGCGGATGGTGATGACCGGGAACCGCATGGCATAGGGCGCGCCATCGCTGGCTAGGCTGGCCGGGCCGGTCGATCCCATGCAGCTGCCGATGACATTGGCGCAAATGACATGGAAACGGTTGGTATCAATCGGCTTTTCCGGGCCGACCATGCGCTCCCACCACCCCGGTTTGCCGGTGATCGGATGGTCGCTTGCAACATATTGATCGCCGGTCAGTGCATGGCAGATGAGCACCGCATTGGATCTATCCGCGTTTAGCTCGCCATAGGTTTGATAGGCAATCCGCGCGCCCACCAGCGATTGCCCGCTATCAAGCGGAAGATCACCGGGCAGATCGTAACAAAGTGATGTGTCTGACACTATTCGCTAAACCGAAGAAAGTGCAGTGCTTCGGCAAGCTCGGCACGGATGGAAAATCTGAAGCTTTGCCCCTTAACCCTTCGTCCCGACCTTGTCGAAGGGCTGTTTTTCTTTCAAGCGCAAATACGATGACACATGCACCCGTCCCCAAACCCTATATCCTTGGCATTCACGCCTACGCCCCAGGCAAATCGGCTGCGAGCGACGGGCGTGCGCTGATCAAGCTGTCGGCGAATGAAAACCCGCTCGGCACCAGTGCGGCGGCCTTGGCTGCGCTGGAAAGCGCACGCGGAGAAGCGGCCAGCTATCCCGATCCCGATGCCAAAGCGCTGCGCACTGGAATAGCGGAGCTCCACGGGCTCGATCCGGCACGGATCGTATGCGGGACTGGCTCAGACGAATTGCTCAACCTCGCGGCGCAGGGTTTTGCCGGAACGGGCGATGAAGTGCTGTTCAGCCGCCACTCCTTTGTGGTTTACGACATCGCCGCAAGGCGCTGCGGCGCTACGCCGGTCGAAGCCCCAGACCGGGACTTTACCGCCGACGTGGATGCGCTTCTGGCGGCTGTAAGCGAGCGCACGAGGGTTGTATTTCTTGCTAATCCCAACAATCCCACCGGCACCTGGATCACGCCCGCAGAAATTGCTCGGCTGCACGCTGGGCTGCCCACCGATGTGCTGATGGTGCTGGATGAGGCTTATGCCGAATATCTTGATGCTGACGCGCAATCCGTCGGTTTCGCGCTGGCTGCAGCGCATGACAATGTGCTGGTAACACGAACATTTTCAAAAATTTATGGCCTAGCCGCCGAACGGATCGGCTGGGCCACGGGCGCGCCTGCGCTGGTGGACGTAATCAACCGGATCAGAGGTCCCTTCAACGTCACTTCCAGCGGACAGAAGGCTGCACTTGCCGCGCTGGACGACCAACAATTCGTCGAGGCCAGCCGCGCGCACAACACCGCCGAGCGCGCGCGCTTTATTGCTGCGATTGCGGCGCTTTGCAATCACGGGCTGGCGGCAGTGCAGAGCGAAGCGAATTTCGTGCTGGTCCGCTTTGACGGCGAAGTGAGAGCCGAAACCGCGCTCAACGCGCTGGCCGAAGCGGGCTATGCCGTGCGCCATTTGCCAAGCCAAGGTCTGCCCGATGCCTTGCGCATCACCATCGGCAAATCAGGCGACATGACCCGCGTGATCGCAGTGTTGCGGCAGCTTTGCGGCGAAGCGCCATGATCCAGCGCGTTGCCATCATCGGGCTGGGGCTGTTGGGCGGTTCGATCGGGCTCGCCTTGCGAGAGCGCGCGCCAGACATTGCCACCACTGGCTTCGACGCCAATCCTCACGTGCGCGCGGTAGCGAGTGAACGCGGGCTGGTCGCCGAGGTCTGCGAAAGCCCGGCAGAAGCTGTTCGCCAAGCCGATCTGGTAATCCTCTGCGTGCCGGTGGGCGCGATGGGAGAAGCGGCCGGTGCGATTGCCGAGGCGCTGCCAATGCATGCCATCGTCAGCGATGTCGGTTCGTCCAAGCAAAGCGTGGCCGAAGCCCTCGCCGCCGCGCTTCCTGGGTACACGATCATTCCCGCACACCCGGTGGCCGGTACTGAACAGAGCGGGCCGGAAGCGGGATTTGCCAGCCTCTTCACCAATCGCTGGTGCATCCTCACCCCGCCAGATGGTGCCGACCCGCACAAGGTCGAAGCGCTGAGCGCATTTTGGGCCGGACTGGGCGCCAAGGTCGAGATCATGGAGGCTGCGCATCACGATCTGGTGCTGGCGGTCACCAGCCACATTCCGCATTTGATCGCCTTCACCATCGTCGGCACGGCGAGCGATCTGGAAGAGGTGACCCGCAGCGAAGTCATCAAATATTCAGCCGGGGGCTTTCGCGATTTCACCCGCATTGCCGCATCGGACCCGGTGATGTGGCGCGATGTGTTCCTGTCGAACAAGGGCGCGGTGCTCGAAATGCTTGGGCGCTTCACCGAAGACTTGACCGCATTGCAACGCGCAATCCGATCTGGCGACGGAGATACACTATTCGAATTGTTTGACCGCACCCGCGCAATCCGCCGCGCTGTGATCGAGGAAGGGCAGGATGACGACCGCCCCGATTTCGGACGCAAGGATCATGGGGCCTGACATTCCTTTCAGGCGTTGGCGGGAACCCCGTTGTCTGGCACGCTGCACCCGGTGTTGAGCGCATTGATCGCGCGGTGAACCCGGCGCTCAATTTCGCCGCGCGGCAGGCCCGCCGGGATCGTTTCCCCGACGCGGTAAGTGATCGTGCCTGGGTGCTTGATAAGGCCATGATATAGCGGCCCGCTGTTCACGGCGACGGGCACCACGGGCAGGCCAAGCAATTTGTATATCCCCGCGAACCCTGATTGCAGCGGCGGTTCCTGGCCATGCTCAACACGTGTGCCCTCAGGGAAAATCACCAGCGGTCGGCCCTCATTCACCCGCAGCTTTGCCGTTGCTATCATCTGCCTGAGCGCCTGCGCGCCCTTGTCGCGCGCGACCGGGATCAAGCCGTAGACCTTCGCCGAATAGCCCCAGCCCGGGATCAGGAAGAGTTCGCGTTTCGCAAACACGGTGGGGAAAGCAAACAGGCGCGGCATGTCGATCGCCTCAAAAAAGCTTTCATGCTTGACCGCGATCAGCACCGGTGCGTCGGGAACCGCGCCTTCCTGAATGATCGTAATTCCTAGAATGTGCTGCACGCACCAGCGATGCCATGCACCCCACAGCGCAACGATCCGCTGCAAACGCTGATGCCCCAGCAAAACCGCGAGCAACGATGCCACCACCAACACCGCGCTGATCCCGTAAAAGACCGGGTAGAATAACAGGCTGCGGAAAAACGCCAATCTATCCTCGCAAGCCGAACAGACCCGCCGCACGGCTAGCCAGCAATTTGTGATATTCCAGGAACAGGCTGCCCGTGCTCGGAGCAGATGGAACCGCGTCGCGCACCACTGTGATGGAGGGCGGCAACGTCCTGTCGAGTTCCCCCGCCGCGCGGCGCATATGCCAATCGGTGGTGACCAGCCGCAGCGAAGTGATCGCATTGGCATCGACCCATTCGGCGGTTTCGGTCGCGTTGCTGCGTGTATCGACCGCTGCAAAGCCCAGCGTGATGCAGCATTCCATGCGCGCCGCATCAACCTTGAACTCAGCGGCAAATTCCGCAGACGTGACTTCGGGATCGACCCCAGTGACCAGCATTTTCTTCGCCAGCCCGGCGTCGAGCACGGCCAGCCCCTGCGCGATCCGCCCGGCCCCGCCGGTCGGCACGATCACGGCATCGGTTGCAACCTTCGCAGCCGGCTGCGGCAGGGTGACTGTGAACCACAGAAAGCCAAGCACCCAGATCAGCACAGCAGCGGAAAAAATATAGCGAAACGCAGTCATGAAATTACAGCATCGACCTCAACGCAAGGCCAATCGTTATGCGCCCCGTGATCAAAGCGAGCAAGACACCGCCCAGCGGAATTGCCCCAATCACCAGCCAATCGGTTAAACCCAGCCCGCCGCCGCCAATCATCCCGCTGTCGAGCGCCGCAAATTGCTGTCCCAACAACCACACCGCACCCAGTCCCAGCAGCAGTCCGATCACCGCCCCGAACGCCGCATCGCGCAGCACCGAACGCTGAAATATTTGTGTCACCTGAGCATCAGTTCCGCCAAGCAGGTGAATAATCTCCACCGTTTCGCGGTGCGCAGAAAAGGCACTGCGGGCTGCCAACCACACCGCCGCTGCCGTGGCAAATGCCACCAGCGCGATCAGCGCCAGCGCAAGATATTGCAGCGCTGCCAGCGCATCATAAACCGGGCGCAGCCATTGCGACTGCGCATCAACACGCGCGGCCGCGCCATCTTGCGCCAGCGCCCGATCGAGCACGGATTGCAATTGCGCGATTTCATCGCTGTTCGCCCGGCGGCGCAATTCGACATCGATCAGCGCCGGGATCGGCACATCCTCGCTCGCTGCGCTGGCACCCAGCCATGGTTCCAGCAATTCAGCCAGCTCTTTTTCGGGCACAATCCGAACCGACGTGACAAGCGGATGATCGCCCAGCGCCTCTGCCGCTGCGCCCGCTTGCGCAGCGCGGACTTCGGGATCGGCTTCAATGATCTGCACTGTCACCGCGCCCGACAGGTCAGCGCGCGCATTTTCCGCCAGATTGCGCAGCGCCAGCCCACCTGCCGATGCGATCACCACCAGAGCAATCAGTATCGCAATCACCCAAGGTATCGGCCCCGCCAACCGGCTCTGTGGCAGCAACCGCGCGCTTGCGCTGCCCTTGAGCGATGCAGGGAGACGGGTCGGCTTTTCAGCCGGTGGGCGCGCGCTCATATTGGCCCTCCCGTCTCTGATCGCGACGGTGCCTTGGACGCCGGTTTGGGCGAGGGCCGAGGGGGATAGCGCAGGGCACCCGTGGGATCGGACAATTGCCCCTTTTGCAGGCGCATAATCAGCGAATCCGGTACTTTCTTGAGCAAGTGCACATCATGGGTGGCGACAATAATCGTGGTGCCAACCCGGTTGTTAAGCGCTTCGAACAGGCGCAGCAGTTTGAGCGCCATATCGGGATCGACATTGCCCGTTGGCTCATCTGCAATCAGCATTTGGGGCCGCGCGATCACGGCACGGGCGATGGCAACGCGTTGTTGTTCGCCGCCCGACATGGTTGCCGGTATTGCGGCGGCACGGTGCGACAGGCCGACCCATTCGAGCATGTCCGAAACCGCCTTGATGATCTTGACCTCGTCCGTGCCCGATAACCGCAAAGGCAACGCGACATTGTCAAACGCCGAAAGATGCGGGACCAGCCGGAAATCCTGAAACACCACGCCCAGCCGCCGCCGAAAATCGGGCAAACGCGTTCGCGGCAGCGTTATCATGTCTTTGCCGAACATCCGGATGCTGCCACGCGAAGGGCGCTGGGCGAGGTAAAGCAGTTTGAGCAGACTGGTCTTGCCCGCTCCGCTAGCCCCGGTCAGAAAATAGAAACTTCCCGGAAACAGCGTAAAGCTTAGATCGCTCAGAACCTCTGGATCGGTGCCATAGCGCAGGCCGACATTGTCGAATTTGACGATTTCTGTCGGTCGATCATTCATCGCGCGCGTTTATCAGCGCACCATCATCGGGGAAAGCCCCGCAAGGCTGTAATTGCCCGCCAATCCACCTCTTCGCGGTGCGATCCACAGGAGAACTGCGTTCCAATGTGGAAAAAAGCCTCGATTCGCCGCGCTGGGGCCTTGCGCCCCTTGTGCGCATATCGCTGCTCCTTATTGCCGATATGACAATGATCATTTCGTGTCCTGCCTGCGCCACGCGCTATGTCGTGCCGGAAACTGCAATCGGCAGCGAGGGGCGGACCGTGCGCTGCGCCAAATGCAAACACAGCTGGCATCAGGACCCGCCGCCACTCGATCTGGTGGAGCAGGCCAGTGCCGAAGAAGCCGGCAATGCGGCAAAAGAGCAAGACGAACCGTCGCAATCGACTCCGGCACCGACGCCCGCAACGCCGCCTCCCGCGCCGCCTCCTCCTCCAAGTTCCAGTGAAGCGCCGGGTCCCTCGATCAGCCATTGGCGGACCGGAGAACATCCAGCATCCACCGGCAGTGCAACTGCAAGCGATGCAACGGGAGAAGGAATTGCCGCGCGCGTCCTGCGTCAAGGCACGATTCAGGATCCAAACGATGCCGCCCCGCTCTCTTCGTCGGCGGACGAGCTGCAAGATACATTAGCCGATGCCTTTGATCCTGATGCCGACCCGCTGGCCGGGCAAGGGGCCGGCGCAAATCAAACCGGCGACGATGCCGATTACGATTTCGACGAAGACTATGATCCAGGCGAAGGGTCACACTTTGATTATAGTCCGCCATTTACTCGTCGGCGCAATTCACTCAAGATGTGGACCATCGCAGCTGCCGTGTTTGCACTGCTCGCGTCGGGGACTGTGGTCGCAGTCAATTATTATGGTCTGCCAGATTGGTTCCCGGTTGCTCGCCCGACATTTGGCATCGGTAAAGCGGATCTTGAGCTGGATTTCCCTGCCGCGCAGCAACGTAAGGAAGTGCTTGAATCCGGAGAGGAAATATTCCGGGTGCGCGGCAGCATCAACAACATCGGACAAACCAGCGTCAATGTTCCCGCACTGCTCATCGTATTTCGCGATGAGCGCAAGAAAAACGTCTACAGCTGGGTCGTGGTCCCATCGAAACGCGAGTTGGCGCCAGGCGAAAGCCTCAACGTAACAGAGGCCGTAACCAATATTCCCGCATCGGCAAAGTCTGCCGAAATCGGATGGTCACCCAATTAGCTGAATTCGATCCAGACGGTCCCTTGCGCATCGCTATGTCGTTGAATACCCTCAGCGCCGTGGCTCAGTGTATTCTCGGGGACGTTGTTGGTAATAAAAGTGATCACCGCGGGGCGCAGAACGGTCGCACTGGCGCGCACCGAAGCCATTGTAGCAACCGGCGCATCGGCCGCTGATGGGGCGACGCTCTGAGCAATCAGGAGAAGGGCTGTAGCCAGGCTCATGCGAAATGGTTGCCGCAGGATTTACCTTGTTCGCAAGGCACTTGGTAAGGCGGTCCCTCAGCGGGACAGTCGACCCCCAACCCTTAACCACGCCAATCCAATCACCGATCATCCCGGCTGGCCGCGCAAGGCCGCATCAAAGCGCTTGCGCGAGCACAGGCCCCTTGCTAGTGGCCCGCTCCTACCTCGCAGGGGAGCATCATCCCCTGCCGAACCCGAGTGCGGTCGTGGCGGAACTGGTAGACGCGCAACGTTGAGGTCGTTGTGGGCGAAAGCCCGTGGAAGTTCGAGTCTTCTCGACCGCACCAATCCCTTGAAATTATGACTGCATTTCAAGGATTTGGGTCAACGCTTGAAATTTAGCCCACCCTCCAGCCCACCTGAAATCATGCGTCACAGCGGCCAGAAATGTGCCGCCATGTTCAGCCTGATTGGCGACTCCCTCTGATCCTGATAGCGTGATGCCCGCCTGGGTATTGTCGTAAACCGGGGCATCGCGATGCTCTCTTCACAGGGAATATCGTGATGAGGATACTATCAAAGCGTCAGCTCAAGGAGCTTGTTCTGTACTCACCCCAGCACATTGAACCGCCCCGGGATTGCCGGAGGCTCCAACTCTTGAGTAGATGGAGTCCTTATGAGCAAGACAACGAACAAGTTT
>NZ_JBLQUK010000019.1:0-1302 GCF_047872805.1 Qipengyuania sp. ASV99
TGAACCGCCCCGGGATTGCCGGAGGCCATTTGGTTTAAGTTATGCTGCCATGGCGGTATCGTCCAGCATGGCGTAGTATTGTTGTTCGGCTTCGGCGGGCGGGACGTTGCCGATTGGCTCCAGCAAACGCCGATGATTGAACCAATTGACCCATTCCAGTGTGGCGAACTCGACGGCCTCGAAGGAGCGCCATGGTCCGCGGCGGTGGATCACTTCCGCCTTGTAAAGGCCATTGATCGTCTCCGCTAAAGCGTTGTCATAGCTGTCGCCGACGCTGCCAACCGACGGCTCGATGCCGGCTTCTGCGAGGCGTTCGGTATATTTTATCGATACATATTGCGATCCGCGGTCGCTGTGATGAACCAGTCCGCCACGATGGATCGGTCGGCGGTCGTGCAAAGCTTGCTCCAAGGCATCCAGCACGAAGCTGGCATGTGCTGTCCGGCTGACCCGCCAGCCCACGATGTAGCGGGCGTAGACGTCGATCACGAATGCGACATAGACGAACCCGCTCCAGGTCGAGACGTAGGTAAAGTCCGAGACCCACAGCCTGTTCGGCGCCGGGGCATGGAACTGCCGGTTGACGCGATCCAGCGGACAGGGCGCAGCCTTATCGCTGATCGTAGTGCGCAACGGCTTGCCACGGATCACCCCGTGCAAACCCATCTCGCGCATCAGCCGTTCAACGGTGCAGCGGGCGATGGAGAACCCTTCACGGTTCATCTGCCGCCAGACCTTGCGCACGCCGTAAACAGCAAAGTTCTCGGCGAACACGCGGGCGATCTCGGGCTTGAGCGCCAGATCGCGTCTCGCCCGCGCCGACAGTCGCAATGGATCTCGCCGCTGCGCGACATGCTTGCTGTAAGTGGAAGGGGCGATCGGCAAGACCTTGCAGATCGGCTCGACCCCATGAAGCTCGCGGTTATCATCGATAAACGCGATCATCGCTTGAACGGGCGGTCGAGCTCCGCCTGCGCAAAATATGCCGATGCCTTGCGAAGAATCTCGTTGGCCTGACGCAGCTCGCGGACCTCGCGTTCCAACGCCTTCAGCTTGTCGGCCGTATCGCTTGGCACGCCAGCGCGCTTACCGCTGTCGACCTCCGCCTTCTTCACCCACTCGTGAAGCGTCTGCGGTGCGCAGCCGATCTTGTCGGCAACCGACACCACCGCCGACCAGCGGGAAGGATAATCGCCTTCGTGATCCAATATCATCCGCACCGCACGGGCGCGAACCTCCGGCGAAAACTTGTTCGTTGTCTTGCTCATAAGGACTCCATCTACTCAAGAGTTGGAGCCTCCG